>MNES01000074.1:0-34009 GCA_001917815.1 Chloroflexi bacterium 13_1_40CM_65_17
AAGATCTCGATGGCCGACTCGGTGCCGGACACGCTCGCGGAGGCGGTCGCCGTGAGGATCACGCTCTCGCCGGAACGAGGCGACAAGCGATCCGCGGACAGCGTAAGGCTGCCTCCGCGCGGGGCCATGGCGGCGACCGATGACTGCGGCACGCTGGGCATCACCGGCGACGGCCGGTCAGCCACTTTCGACTTGCCCGCCGGCGAGGTCGGGGGGGTGAGCGTCGGGTCGTCGCAGGCTGCGGGTGTGCTGAGAGCCGCCTTCACCGGGTCGCCCGGGCAAGGGGTCAAACCGTCGGGAACGGACGGCTGGCCGGGCCTTGCTGGGGCCACGCCAGACACATCGCACGCGGCGCCCGGCCCAGACCCGGGGCACAGGTTCGCGCCCGGCGGGAGAGCGAGGGTCGGCGCTTGTATGGCATTGCGCGGACCGGAGGGTGCGCGCAAGCCCCGTGTGAACGCAAGGCCGCTCGCGGGTGCGACTGCCAGGGCGATGATGCTGAGGTGAAGCAGCGCCGCGACGAATACGAGAGGCACATTCCCAGTCCGAGAGCCCAGCAGGCGACGACCGATCCGGTGTAGTGAGTCCAGTTACCCCTCCTGGTCATAGCCCCTCAGGCGGCCGCGAGACTGCCTTGTGTTGGGGTGACCGGAGGAGGGAAGTTACCCGCGCGCGCGCGTCATCTTGGCCGCGACGCGGTTAATTAGGCTCAAGTCTTGTCAATCGGCCCCAAACCGTGCCGACGGGGGCCATTTACGGTCACATGCTCAGGCTACATGCGCGTTTTCGCCCACCGGTCCGGCCGGCGACAGACGGGATCTCCCCGAGAGATCACTCACATAGGTCAGCGCCCAGCGCTCGAACTCGGAGATGGACGCGGACCCGATTGCTTTGGGGACCTGTCCGGCGATGCCGAGACGCCGAACGTCGTCGTCGATGGCGGTCAGCAGGGTTCGCAACCTGGCCACGCGCGCAGCCGTCGACGAAGAAGATCTGCGGGCATACCCGGCCAGGGACTCGACGATCCGAAAGATCGGCGCCCAGTCCGGGAACGCCGCCGGCAGCCATTGCAGCGCCAGCCTCACCTCGACGGGCCGGGCCAGCCGGTAGACCAGGCGATTCCCAAACGGGTGCACTTGGACGAAGCCGGCCATCGTCAGCATGTCGAGGGATTGCGCGACGCTTCCTTTGCCATAGGCGGCGCTCTCCGCGAGCTGCCCAACAGATTGCGGCCGCTCCGGGTCGGCCAGCAGCAACCGCAGGACCTCTGATCGCGCGGAAACGCCCACCAGGGCTCGCAGCCGGAGCTGGAGCAGTGATGGCCGCCGGAGGTCAGGCGCCGGCTCGGCGCCGGAACGCACCCGGGCCAACGGATTTCCCGAAGCAGGCCAGGGAGCATTCGCATGCTCCTTCACGGTGGCCGCATAGCGTCCAAATGACCCACGTGTGGACCGACTCGCCTGCCGAGCCAGGTTGCGCATGCGGATCGCCGACGCAATGCGGAAGTTTGCGATCGACCACTCGATCGACCGGGCTTGTAGCCGCTTGTCCTCCGGCCCGATCCACGCGGTGTACAGGAGGAGCGGTTCCAGGTCTATCGCTTGCCAGTCGTGCCGCCGAGCCACTCCGTTGACGCCGAGCTCGGACCACAGGCTCCAAGCGAGCTCGAGGGCGAGTCCGCCTATCTCGTCCTCGAAGCGCGTCATGGGTCCTCGTATGGCCGGCTGGGCTCCTTAAAAGCCGCGCCCCCCACCAAGGACGTTGCCGTACATGAGGCCGAGCGCAAGAAGGCCGAGCAGGCACAGCAGAACCAATAGGGACGTGCGCGCGTACGTGTCGATGAGACCAACCTCATCGCCCGTCTCGGACGCGGCCAGGCTCGCTCGGCGCCCCGTCGCTCCGGCCCTCAGCGCGAGAGCAACAGTGACCAACATGATCACGAAAAGAATCCCCATAACGTGTCCTCACCATCCGACAAAACCCGCCGATTTTGCGGAGGTCGATTGATATTTTTGGCGGCGTGGACGCTGAGCGGGTCAGCGACCACGCCATAAATACAACGCTCTGAGCAGCGCGATCTACTCTTCGGCTCGGCGTCCGGATGTCATTCCGGCGGCGCCCAATACTCGGCTGCGCGGCTGCGTTTCCCAAACGATGGGGATTTCGATGTCCGTGGAGCTCTCGGTCGCGCTGTTTGCGGGCATGGCCGCAGCCATGATCGTGCCGGCGGTTCGCCGCTCGGTGCCACGCTGGATCGAGGCTTTGATCTGGCTCGGGCTGATCGTCGCCTGCTGGTTGGCGGTCACCAACATAGAGGCCGCCGACGTCCGCTACATGACGGAGTCCGCGGCATGGGGCGCGGACCAGATCGTCAACACCATCCTGGGCTTGATGCTGGCCGGCGCGCTCGGCTGGATGGCCGACCACCGATTCGCGATCGCCAACCTGGTCGTGCTCTTGGTCGGTGCGGACATCCTGCTGCTGGCACTGCTGCGTGCGCATCGCGAGGGCGAGGCCTGGCAGCCGCGGATCATGCTCGGCGAGTGGGTCGAGGTCCCTCTTCACCGCGAGCCGGTCCTGGTTCCTGCAGCGGTGCCTTCCGCAATCGACAAGTGGAACCGGCGAGCTGAGCACGCTGCCGCGGTCCTCGCGGCCGCGTTCTTCATGTGGTTTGTGCAGCTTCTGATCTGGACGCGCGATGTGGTCGTACCTCAGGCACGTGCACGCCAGGCCCAGGCGGTGGCTGCGGGCCGCGTGCAGGCGGTCGCCGGTCTCGAAGCCATGCGGATGGCCACCCGCGAATGGCGCCAGGCGCACGCGATGGCAATCCCAGAAGTGGGCGGCGTCAGCACAGTGCTGACAGACGACCAGGTGATCAACATCCGCGCTCTCTTGAGCGCGCAATCGATCGGCTGGTACGGCCCGATCGAACCGGCCCCTGCCGACATCAGGTCGGTCCATGGGAGGCAGGAAGATGAATCGGATCGATTGGCCTCGTAGGCGAAACGGCCTCCGCCGTCGAGCCAGTACCCCACGCGTGGTCAAGAGGGAGAGGCTGCTTCGCCCGACCGGTTGGCTGCTGCGCTTGCTCGTGCTGATCCTCGTCGCCGGGCCGGCTCTCTTTCTCAGCTCTCCGGGATATGTCGCCTTCGCGAATCGCATGCCAGATTTGGAAAAGCTGACGGCGCCGATGCATGCGGACACCATGATCTACGCGTCCGACGGCACCACGGTGCTGGCCGACCTGCACGGCCCGGGCTACCAGCACTACGAGGAACCCCTCGCCGCGATGGGCGCCCTGCTTCCCCAGGCCATCATCGCCATCGAAGATCGCAACTTCTACTCCGAGCCGGGGGTTGATCCGAGCGGTGTCGCGCGCGCAGCGGTGACCGACTGGCGTGCTCACGGAAAGGTCGAAGGAGCATCCACGATCACGCAGCAGCTGGTCAAGCTACGGCTGGTCGGCTCGGCGCCGACGATTGATCGCAAGCTCCGCGAAGCGCTGCTGTCGTTCGAGGTCGAGCGCACCCATACCAAGCCGCAGATCCTCGAGATGTATCTCAACAGTGTGTTCTTCGGCAACAGTGCATGGGGCAGCGCCGCGGCGTCAAGGATCTATTTCCACAAGCAGACCAAGGACCTGGATCTCGCCGAGGCGTCGATGCTCGCTGGTCTGGTTCGGGGGCCGACCGTCTACAACCCTCTGCTGAACTGGAAGTCGGCGAAGGCGAGGCAGCTTGTGGTCCTGAACGCAATGCAGCGACTGGGCATGGTCACCGGCGACGACGCCGCCAGGGCATATGTCGAGGACATATCGCCTCCGACCCACATGTTCACGCCGACGAACGAGATCGTCGCTGCCGGCTTCGTGCGCTACGTCGTTGGGCAGCTCGTGAGCAAGTTGGGGTCCGACATCACCTATGGCGGTGGACTGAAGGTGGTGAGCACGCTCAACCTCAAGCTGCAGAGCATTGGGCAGAACGCCATCACGAGTACCGTCTCGAGCCTCGCGTACCGCCGCGTGAGTCAGGGAGCGCTGGTCTCGATCGACCCGACGAGCGGGGCGATCGTTGCGATGGTGTCGTCCGCCAACCCGAACGGAAATGGCGGCCAGTACAACCTTGCGGTCTGGCCGCCTCGCAACCCTGGTTCTTCGATGAAGATCTTCACCTATACCGCTGCGATCAACAGCAACCGGTACACGATGGTCAGCCGCATCCCCGACACGCCATACACGTATCGCGATCCCGTCTCCGGCGAGGCCTACTCGCCCCGCAACTACGACGGCAGATATCACGGCACTCTGCAGCTGCAGCAGTGCATGGGCAACTCACTCAACATCCCAGCGGTCAAGGTGGAGCTGGGAATCGGCGTCTCGTCTGTGGTTTCGATGGCGCGCACGATGGGAGCTCCGCCATATCAGCTTCATTACGATGCTTCGGGAAACCCGAACTACACCACCGACGACCCGCTCAACACATACGGCGCGTCGCTCACCCTAGGTGGCTATGGTGAGACGCCGCTGCAAATGGCCACAGGTGCATCGGTGCTGGCTGCGCAAGGCATCCTTCGCGAGCCATACGCGATCGAGAGCATCTCGATGAATGAAAGGTCCGTCTACAAGCACCAGAAGAACCCTGGGGAGCAGGTGCTCGACCCGCGGGTCGCTTTCATCATGGAACAGATCATGTCCAACGACAACAACCGGGCCATGATCTTCGGGCGCAACTCTCTCCTGACGCTGCGAGGACGTCATGTCGGCGTCAAGACGGGGACATCGGACTCGTTCGCCGACGCGTGGACCGTCGGCTATACGCCGCATCTCGTCACGGCGGTGTGGACCGGCAACCCGGACTGGCGGCAGAAGATGACCAAGGACTCCGACAGCTACGTCGTTGCTGCTCCCGCGTGGCACGCCTTCATGCAACAGGGGCTGGATGCGCTGGGCATCGGCGACGAGTGGTACGGGGAGCCCCCTGGCCTGGTCCACAAGACCGTCAGCGGCCAGCCGGCCTGGTTTCTGCCTGGGACCTAGTCTCGGGGCGCCTACGCAGCTTTGAGCTTGTTCAGCAGGGTGAGGGTGCGCACCACTCGAGCCAGGCGGCGGCGCAGGGGACTCCACGCGGCACTCCGCTCGGAGGAGTGCCGTCGCTCATACCGCGGGGCGTTCGATTCGGCGCAGAGCTTGCACCCGCAGCCATGACCGGTGTCGGGAAGGCGCCTCCCTCGCTTGTCGAACCTCGCTTGCACTAAATGAACCTCACAATCCGCGGGAGATCGTGCTGGTTTGGCTGCAGTTTTCAGTCAGCCGCGGCAGCCCGGCTCGCGACCATGTCGCCGCTGGTTATCTCGCCGGCCTCGCTGTAGGAGTGCCTCAGCATGACGCGCAGGCGGTCCTTGGCGACGGCGAGCCGCGAGGCGACGGTGCGCTCGGGGATTCCGAGTGACTGCGCGATCGCACGGTTGGTGTAGCCGTGATAGTGGCGTAGAACGATCGCCGCAGCTTGCTTCGGCGGCAGTTTGGCAAGCGCCTCGGCGAGGTCTCGCCGCTCGACCAGGTTCTGCGGATCTGGGGCCAGCTCCGGGCGTCCGATCCGGCGGATCACCTCGCCAACCTCGCGGAGTCTCATCTTTCGCTGGTATGAGACCGCGGCGTTGATGGCGATCCGGTGCACCCACGCCTCCGCGGGCGCGATTGGCTTCCAGGTGCTCCACTTCCTGTAGGCGCGCTCGAATGCGTCCTGCGCGCAATCCTCCGCCGCGGCGCGATCGCCGAGCATCGCGGTCAGCGTGCCGAGGATCTTGCCGTACGACGCTTGGTACAAACGCTCGAAGTCAGCCTCGTTTCCTGGCGTGTACTTCGTCTTCTGCTCGCGTTGGTCAACTGAATCGACCGATTCCTGGATCTCTTCGAGCATCGGGATCGGATCACCCCCTCAGGTGTGGGTGCGCAAGCTACGTGCGCTTTCCCCGCGTTTAATCTCTCTCCTGCGGGCCTCCTGGGTCACCGTACGGTTGGGCGGATTTTGCCTCGCACAGTTGAGGTACTCGGGCCCCGATTTCGAGTTCAGGTAGCACGCTCTGCGCCCGGCGTTGTTCAAGCAGGATGACTCCTGGCTCAGCCGGCGCCTTCGGCCGTGCGGCGGACATCCTCAACGCTCTCGCCCTAGGCCTGGCCGCGGACTCGGTCCAGACCGGGCGGAAGACGCTCGGGGTAATCCGGGCGCGCTCGCCGGAGCTGGTGCGCTTGACCAA
The DNA here is from genome assembly GCA_001917815.1 of Chloroflexi bacterium 13_1_40CM_65_17. Classification (GTDB taxonomy): domain Bacteria; phylum Chloroflexota; class Dormibacteria; order Dormibacterales; family Dormibacteraceae; genus UBA10449. The sequence goes on from MNES01000074.1 coordinate 6,256, forward strand.
GGACACCGGGGAAGACCTGATCGCTACATCAGGCGGCTTCATCGACGTGCTGCTCATGTCCCTGAGATCGGACGCCGAGCCTCCGTGGGCCGACCACGAGCAGCGCACGCGGGAGTACGGCCGCGTCAAGGCCGCGCAGGGCGTCCCGCTCGAAACCCTGATCGACATCCTGGCTGTTTACCGGCGAGCGACCATCGAGCTGATCACGCAACCAATCGAAGGCACGGCGCGACGAGACGAGATCTTCGCTCTCGCGCAAAGTCGCCTCGAAGATGTCGTCGAGCGGCTGACGACCAGCATCGTGCGCGGGTATCTCGAGCATCTGGACGCCGAGCACAGATCCAGGGAGAGCGAGCTGTTCGGGCTCGCAGCGATAGTCACCTCGATGGGTCGCTCACTGGATATCGCCGAGACCGCTGAGGTCGCGCTGGCCGAGACGCTGGCGGCGCTGCGCCTCAGCGCGGGCGCAATGTGGTTGAGGGAGCGTGGCACGTTCAGGCTGATTCATGCATCGGGCCTCGACCCGCACGAGATCGAGCAGTTCGCCCGCGAGGCCGGCCCTCATGTCAAAGCGACGGTGACCGCGATCGGGCGCTCGGAGTCGCGTGTAGACCGCGGCCTGGGAGGCGTCTGGAACGCACTGCGTGCGCAGCTGCGCGTGAGGGGGCGGGTTGTGGGTGTCATGACCGTCGGCACTGAGATGCCCCGAGTCTTCGGGGCATCCGACCTGCTGTTCACGGCCGCCGTCGCCGACCAGGTGGCCATCGCGCTCGACCGCGCACGCCAGTTCTCGAACGAGGCTCGAACCGACCACCTGACCGGGTTGGCGAACCGGCGCGAATTCGAGAGGATCATGGAACGCGAGGTGGCGCTCGCGGAGCGGCACGACCGGAGGCTCTCGCTGATGATGATCGACCTGGACAACCTGAAGCGAATCAACGACCGCCAGGGTCACCTTGCCGGTGACGCCGCGCTGAGGCTGGTCGCTCAGCAGCTTCAGCGCGTGGTCCGGACCTCGGACATCTGCGCCAGAGTCGGCGGCGACGAATTCGCTGTTGCAATGCCTGAAACCGAGATGGAGCGTGCACGCGAGGTGGCCATTCGGCTTCGGGCCGCGCTCAAGGAGGCGGGCCTGGCGTCGAGATCACCTGAGCCGATCGAGGTCAGCACGGGCCTTACGGCCTGGCGTCCGGGGCAGGACTGGCAGGCGACATACGAGGCCGCGGACGGCGACCTGTACGAGGACAAACGGCGCCGAAAGGATGACCAGCCGGCGGCGGTTCAGAGGAAGCATGCGACGCCGATCAGGATCCTTGGGCGGACATCCAGCCGGCGGCGCCTGACCGGCGGCTGACCGCTCCGGCGCGTCCTACTCGATCAGCGCCAGCTCCCTGGCCCTGACGATCGCCTCCAACTTGGAGTGGACGCCAAGCTTGCTGCCGAGGCTTCGAATGTGCGTGCGAACAGTGGTGTAGCTGATCCCCAACTTCGCCGCGATGGTGCGGCTGGACAGTCCCTCAGCCATCAGGCGCAGCACCTCTTTCTCGCGCGGGGTCAGGCTGTCGAGCTGCGTGTCCATCTCGCGGCGGCGGTTCAGCAGAGTCGCGATGGTACGCGGGGTGAAGAGTGTTCCACCGGAAGCCACCGTCCGAATCGCATCCACGACCTCGGAGGCTGCCTGCGATTTGTGGATGAAGGCGCTTGCGCCGGCCTCGATGGCCGCAAAGCGCGCGGCATCGCTGTCCTCTCGGGTGAGGAAGATCAGCCTGGCCTCGGGCCGCACCTGCCGGATTCCCAGACCCGCATCGGCACCGGTGCCGTCGGTGAGGCGGAAGTCGACCAGGACGACGTCCGGCTTGAGCTCCTGGGCCCGCGCCACCGACTCGACCACCGAAGCCGCATTGCCGACGACTGTCATGTCTGGTTGGTCGTTGAGCAACGCCGAAAGGCCGTCCGCCACCACCTGGTGGTCCTCGACGATGAGGACTCGAATCCCGCCTTCGGTCATTCTGAGGACGGTATCCAGAACTCGACCCTGGTGCCGTTCCCCGGCTCGCTGGTGATCTCGCACCAGCCACCCGCCAGGAGGGAGCGCTCTCTAAGGGCAAGCAGACCAAGGTGTCCAGGCAGCTTGTCCCGCTCGGCGACCACAAAGCCTCTGCCGTCGTCCACCACCACACCGTAAATGCCGCCGTCGCGCTCCTTGACCGCGATCTGGACGCGAGTCGCCGATGCATGCTTCTCGATGTTGGTCAGGGCTTCGGACACCTGCCTGAAAACGATGGACTTGATCTCATAGGGCTGGTTATCGGGCAGCAGAAGATCGATCTCCGCTTCGACGCCGGTGATGGCGCCCGTGATCCTCACGCGGTCCCGGATCGTCTCTTCGAACCCACCCGGGACCTCCAATGCCGGCGGCCTCACCTCGAACAGCAGCTTGCGGAGCGCTTCCTCTGCCTGATCGAGAAGCCTGCGTGCGTCCACGATCGGTGACAGGTGGTCCCCGGCCCGCTGCAGGTGAAGCTCCGCCGCGGTCAGCTTCTGGAGGGCGTCGTCGTGCAGCTCGTCGGCGAAGCGCCGCCGTGCCTTGTCCACCGCAGTCGACATGTTCCTGAGCAGGAGCTGACGCGCCTCGTCGACCTTCTGCAGCCGGTTGATGGTCGTGGTGAGGTCGGATTCGGCCAGCTTGAGCTGCCACACGAGCCCCGCAGCCAGCCCGGCCATCTGCAAGACCCAGGCGTCTTCCATCGAAAATCCATCCCGGTCCTTCGAGTCGTAAGCCGCCACCACTCCAAGCCGTTGAGCTCCTGCGCGCCACGGCACGCTGATCGCGCTCGACACGCCCAGCACGTCCAGGACCGCGCGAGAAGGTGAATCCTCCTCAGCGTCCGACCTGGACGCCCTGAAGACGAGGTCGTTGTACACGACCTGGCTGGTGAGGTCGCTTCCGAACGGTTCCGCCGGCGCGGGGTAAAGGCGCGCGATGAACTCGTCGTCGATCCCGAATGCACCGCCGATCGGGGTCAGCGTGCGGTCCTCGTTGAGCTGCCAGAACAAAACCTTGCCCGCTCCGACAAGCTCGGCCACGCTCTCGGTGAGACCCCAGTAGAAGGCGGCGAACGTAGCGCCGGTTCGCGCATGAGTGGAGACGGCGACAAGCGCCTTGACAGCCAGCTCGTGGGCTTTCTCGATGCGCAGCGCGGCCTTGGCGCGCTCCTCGTTGAGGACCCGCTGCTTCTCGCTCAGGTCAAGCTCGGCACGCATGTTGACCAGAGCCTCGACGAGCTCCTGCCTGCGCTGCTGGAGGCGGAAGATCTCCAGGGTCGCGGCGAGCTGGTTGCCAAGGATGGCCAGGGCCCGTCGCTGGACGACCGTGTAGACGCTGCCGCCGGCGACGCCCACGATGCCGATCACGCTGCCGCCGGCCTTGAGGGGCAGCCCGTGGTACGCGCTCAATCCGGGAAGTGGCATGCGCGCGTTGTGGCTCGACGAGGAGCTGGCCCTGGCCGCCGCGAAGAGCTCGTCAATCTCGTCGCGTGTGACAGACCGCGCCGGGTCGGCAGCGCGCGAGAACACCTGCTGGCGGTTACCCGCGTCGTCGACCAGTCCGATGAACGCGACCGACGCCCCGGTCAGCTCGAGCGCCAGCCCCAGCGCTTGGTCCGCCACCCGCTCCAGGTCTTGAGCCCCGGCGATGGTGGCCGAAACCGACTGAAATGCCTCGAGCCGGTCCCAAAGGCTGGTCTCCGAGTGTCCCGCGGTCTCCAAGAACAGGAGCCTACATCCCCTACGGCGGATTCTAATGAGCGGGCCTCGTTTCGAACCCCCTTTGATTCGAGAACGGGCCCAGATCGGCCGGTACTCGCAACCCCCTCCGCGTTTTTCAACCAGAGGGGCTCGAGAGGGACGAGGGTTGCGCAGAGGTACAGGGTCTTGAGTCAGGGATCAATCGGGCTCACCGGCGGCGACGCATTTGAGCTGATCCGTCTCAATCGGGCCCTTGCTCATCTGGCAAGGCCGACCTTGAGCGAGGCGCCCGCCCGCGTGGCGCCGCCCCGCCGAAAGGAATTGATCCAGCGCCTGTGGAGTCGCAAGCGACGGCTGCTACGTCAGGCGGGATCGCGCGGTGGCTGGGAGCCGGAGCCGGTAGCGTAGGAAAGTCTGAAAGTGTCGTCGTCGGAAGAGTGGTGAGGGGAGCGGGATGAGTGGTTTCAAGACTTTCCTGCTGCGCGGAAACCTCGTCGACCTGGCCGTCGGCATCGTCATCGGTATCGCTTTCGGAACACTCGTCTCGGCTTTCGTCAAGGACCTCATCACCCCGTTAATCGCGGCTCTGTTCGGCAAGCCGGACTTCTCCGCCCTCACCTTCACGATCAACAACAGCAAGTTCCTGTACGGCGACTTCATCAACGTCGTGATCGCTTTCCTCATCATCGCGGTGGTCATGTACTTCTTTGTCGTACTGCCCTATGTGCGATTCAGGGCGCGCTACGAGCCCGCGCCCGTGCCTGAGCAGGTCATGAAGCAGTGCCCGCGGTGCATCAGCAACATCCCCGCGAGCGCGACCCGGTGCCCCTTCTGCACGACCGACCTGTGATCGGCGCTGCCAATACTCAGGCGGGCGGGCGCGTTCTCAATATGTGGCGAGGGTGCTGAAGCTGACGAGCGAAATCGTCAACGCCAGGCCCGTCGTCAAGCCATTGGTCGTCCTCGCCGCAAGGTTCCTCGGTCCTGGACCGCTCCGCCTGAAGATGGTCAAGCTTGCGCATGAGCTGGACGATCCTCAGGAACGCCGTGAGGCCGCCTAGTCCCGCGGGCGCGTCCGTCTCGCAGAACCGCCGCCGGCGATTCCTCGGCGCCCGCCGCTCCTGGGAGCACAGGCGGCGGGGGTGGGTACTCCCTTTGAGGGAGGCGTTTCCACTACAGATGGATGACTTCGACCGGCGACTCGAGCGTGAGCTGGCCTGGATGCTGGACCGGGTGGTGCGGACACCGGCACCCCCGCGCCGTGGGCATCCAGGGTCCAAGCCACTTCTGAAGATCTTCTCTGCGACAGGGGCATCCATCGCCCCCGTCGCCACCGTCGTCGTCCTGGCGGATTCCGCCGAGCCCGCCATGGCGGCACCCGCGCTCTCCTAAGAACCCCTTCCTTCCTCTCGGAGGCCGGGCCTTGTGGTTCGGCCTCCAAATGTTTCCGTCAGACTTCAGTGCACCATGAGCGCTGCCTCGGTTGACATCCAGTTCAAGGTCACGCCGGCAGCCAGGCGCACGCCGGCGGGGGATCGCGAGCGCATCCTCGCCAACCCCGGCTTTGGGAAGGTGTTCAGCGAGCACATGGCCGTGGCGAGCTGGGAGCGAGGCGCCGGGTGGCACGACGCTGTGGTGTGCCCATACGCCCCAATCCCGCTCGACCCCGGAACGTCGGTCCTGCATTACGCGCAGGCCGTCTTCGAAGGGTTGAAGGCATACCGGCAGCAGGATGGCCGAATCACGGTCTTCCGACCGGAGGCAAACGCTGCCCGATTCCGGCGATCGTCGCGGAGGCTGGCCCTACCCGAGCTGCCGGAAGCCGCTTTTGTGGAAGCGATCGATCAGCTGGTCGGTCTCGACGCCGACTGGGTACCCTCAGCGCCAGAGCACAGCCTCTACCTCCGGCCTTTCATGTTCGCGAGCGAAGTCAACCTGTCCGTCCATCCGTCAGACGCGGTGACGTTCGTCCTGATCGCCTCCCCGTCCGGGTCATATTTCCCGACTGGCGTCAAACCCGTCACCGTCTGGCTGTCGGAGGATTTCAGCCGGGCGGCACCGGGCGGCACCGGTGCGGCCAAGACGGGCGGCAACTACGCGGGCAGCCTGCTGGCCCAGGCTCAGGCCGCGGAGCAAGGGTGCGACCAGGTGGTCTGGCTCGACGCCATCGAGCACAGATGGGTCGAAGAGATGGGTGGCATGAACCTGTTCTTCGTCTTCGACTCTGGACCGAAACCGAGGCTGATGACGCCAGAGCTCACGGGAACCCTGCTGCCGGGCATCACGCGAGATTCCCTGCTGACCCTGGGCAAAGATCTCGGTTACGAGGTAGAGGAAGGACGCATCACCGTCGAGCAGTGGCGAGCCGGTTGTGCCGACGGCTCCCTGAGTGAGGTCTTCGCATGCGGGACCGCCGCCGTCATCACCCCGGTCGGCGCCGTGAAGTCGGCGAGCGCCTCGTGGCAGGTTGGTGATACGAGGCCGGGCGCGATCACCATGCGCCTGCGCCAGGCCCTGGTCGACATCCAGCGGGGGGCGGCGCCCGACGTGCACGGCTGGATGCACGCGGTGCCACCGGCCTGACACCGAGAGTCGTCTAGATGGCCCGCATCCGGTTGTTCTTCGGGTTGTGCTCCACCTCGGCGAGCCCGAGCGCCTCGAGAAGAGGCGGCATGTACATTCCGAAGCGCCCACGGTAGCCCTTCCGCAGCCCGTACCATCCACCGACCGGATTCTTCGGCGAGCGGCCCCAGGCCTCGACGGTGCCCTCGGCGGCGGGCTTCTGCTCGTCTGCGCTGCCGAGTGGCATCCAGCCGCCGTTGGCCTTCAGCATCTTGTGGAGGTCTTCGATCGCCCGCAGCTGATAACGCAGCTCGGTCTTGCCGACGACGCACACAAGCGCCGGCGGGCTGGCGGACTCATCCTTGAACATCTGGTATCCAGATGATCCACTCGGTGTGGTGAGCTGCCATGGCGACTGCTTGGTGCCGGTTCCGGTGACCTTCTTGGCCATGGTCCTCATACCCCCCGTCGACTATTCTCCGCCCGCGTCCCCTCCGCTCCCGCCGTCGTGTTCTCCTTCGCCGCCGTCGATGGCCAGGAGCCCGACCAGGGTCGTCACGTGGGGCGAACCAAGGCCCGTCACCGGATCCCAGCCCGGCCCTGCCGGGTAGCCGGAGATCCCGCCGAACGTGTTGTCGCCTGCCGTGATGTCGTGGAAGGCGCTGCCATAAGCGTCGCCCTTCGCGATTTGATACAGGCGCTGGTTGAGCGCTCCGAGGCGATGTCCCGCCGCCTGGTCGGCGAGGGCGGCGATTCCAGCCCATTGCGGGGCGCCGGCGCTGGTTCCGTGCACCAGCCCGCCGCGTCCATTCCACACCGCCAGGTAGCCGGTGCTGCCGTCGGCGTTGTACGCGACGTCGGGTACCCCCCTTGCTTTCTTGTTGGGCTGAAAGGGCGCCTGGTAACTGGGGCGGTTATAGCGAGTGCTGAAGCCCCCTCCACTCGCGCCAGAGGCGGTGTTCCAGGCCGTCTCCGACTGGAAGGCACCGGTTCCGTCAGCCAGCAGGTGGGTCCCGCCGACACCGGTCACTTTCGGATCGGAGGCTGGAGTCGACGCGCTGAGTACCAGCGAGCTTCCATCGCACGATTGCCGTGCGGCTCCCTTGTCACCGGATGAGGCAAAGACCGTGATGCCTCGCGCGCTCGCCGCATTGAACGCCGCATGCTGCTTGCCAAGGACGTCAGGCGCGGCGCAGTTCTCCGCCTCGCCGAAGCTCAGCGTGATGACGTCGCCCAGGTTGTGGCGGATGGCATAGCTCGTGGCGTCGACCAGGTCGACGTCTGCTTCGCTCTTGGCCTCGACAAGAACGATCGCCGCTCCAGGCGCGATCGCGTGAGCCCACTCGACGTCGATCGAAATCTCCTGGGACCAACCCAGATGTTTGGGGTTGGTGGGGTCGAAATCGGGGACCCCGTAAGGCTTGAGGACGGTGAAGCTGGGAGGTGCCGGGATGTTCCAGAAGCTGTTGAATCTCGCCAGGTCCGAGTCGATGGACGGGTTTTGGAAAGCGTCGATGATGACGATCGTGCGGCCGGCCCCGGTGATCCCGCGGTCCAGCAAGGGCTGGATTGCGTAGGCCGCGCGGATCGTGTCGGCGCCAAAGCAGGCGATCGGGGTCGAGTGCAAGCAAGGGAGTGGGGGGAGCGCGTCGGACTGGAAGTCGCTGATGAACTCGAACTGGGACTCGCTGTCGACCGCCGGAGTCATCGCGTGGCCGGCTGTCACAAAGGACGCTGGAGCCACCCCGGCAACGAGCAACGCCGCCGCCAAGACGAGCGCCCCGGCCCGTCCGGCAAACACGCGTGCCAAAGACAAAATCGACCGCAAGTCCCCTTCCTCCCTCTTCACACCCTATCCCAGACCGATTACCGTGGCGGGGATTCTAGTCCCAAAAAGGTGCGCTTCCGCAATCTAAACAAGGAATTTTTCAGCGCGCCGCGAAATCGGCGTCGGTAGCGCGCCGCGTCATGAAAATCGTTAAGTGATTGGGGCATGATTTCCAGGCGGGTGGCAGGTAAACGCGTCGTCATCGTGGGCGGCGGCGGCAGTGGTGACGCCGCGGCTTTTGCGCTGCGCAAGAAGGGTTACGACGGCGACGTGGTGATGCTCAGCGCGGACCGCGACCGGCCTTACGACCGCCCGTACCTGTCCAAGGAATTTCTTCGCGGCGAGATCGAGCTGCAGAAGGTGTTCCTGCACGACGAAGCCGATTACGCGAAGGAGAAGATCGAGCTCCGGCTTCAGGAGAGGGTGGTCGGCGGCTCGATGAGGGATGGCACCCTGTCGCTGCAGAGTGGTGGCCAGGTGAAATTCGACACGCTGGTGCTGTCCACCGGCGGCACCCCCCGCCGCCTGCCCGACGCGCCGGACTCGTACAACGTCCTCACCCTGCGGTCGCTGCGCGACAGCCAGGCGGTTCGGGAGGCGCTGAAGAGAGGCTCGCGGCTGTTGCTGGTCGGCGCGGGCTTCATCGGCGCCGAGGTGGGCGCCTCCGCGAGACAGCTGGGCAAGGAGGTGCTGATGGTCGAGTCGGCGCCGGTGCCGCTCGCACGGGCGCTGGGCACCGATGTCGGCGAGCTCTACGCATCGATCCACCGCTCCAAAGGCGTGGACGTGCGAACAGGCACGACGGTCAAGGAATGGCACAGCTACGGCGGTCGCGTGGTGGGCGTGACTCTGTCCGACGGGACGCGCGAAGAGGTGGACGTGGTGCTGATCGCGATCGGCATCGATCCCAACCTTGATGTGCCTCGAATGCTCGGCCTGCCCATCGAGGGCACGGGCGTGCGCGTGGATTCTGGTCTGCGGGCCGCCGAAGGTGTGTACTGCGGCGGGGACATCGCGCTGCACCCGCACCCGGTGCTGGAGCAATCGATTCGAGTGGAGCACTGGGAGGTGGCCAAGCATCACGGACGCGGCATCGCAACCGCGATCGCGTCAGGCGACGCACCGGTGACGAGGCTGCCCTACTTCTGGTCCGACCAGTACGACGTGAGTCTCGAGTATCGCGGTCATGCTTCAGGTGATGACCGCGCGGTATGGCGGGGAGACAAAGCCGGCCTTCGATTCTCAGTGTTCTACATTCGCGGCGGTCGCATCCGCGCCGTTCTCTCCATGAATGACAAGAAGGTCAACGAGGTCGGTGGCAGGCTGATCGAGAGCCGCCGGTCGGTCGATGAGACGCTTCTCGCCGACTCCTCGACGGACCTTTCGGACCTGGTTCCCGCCGGCTGAGTCCTATTCCTGGAGGAGCCAGGGCAGGGCTTCCGCCATTGGGCGGAGCAGCGTGTCCTGCTGCTCCTTGCTTACGAGCCCGTCGGCCAGCAGGGCGAGCGCCGCGGCAAAAGCGGCATTCTCGGCCTTGTGGCCCATCTCGCCATGCTCGGCTCGCCATGAGATCAGCGCCCCTCCGGACTCGGTCATCCCGAAAAGAGTGCGGCGCACCTCGTCCCATGCCGGTCCCCGGTCCGCCCGCTCGATTGCATGCAGCGCTGCCCTCTCCGCTTCACGGAAGGCCGGCAGATTCTTCTCGCCCACGTGCTCGTCCCACCCCGCCGCCACCCGCTCGACTCCGGAGGGCGAGAGGATGCGGACGTCATCCATCAGGCGCGCGAGAGTGCGCTTGTGTTCGGGGAATCCGTAGCCCTCGGCGTCGACGCCCATGCTCGTCAAGGGTAACCCGGATTCACAGCCGCTCATTTAGCCGGGCGGCGAGGAAGGAGGGACTCCTGGGCCGGCCCAAGCGCTCCCACCAGCGGGCGGCGGGTCGCCCAGTGTCCAAGCGCAAAACCTCGAAGCCCGCGTCCGACAGCACTGCTCGCAGTGCGCTCGCATCGATGGGGTGGTAACGCGCGGCCAGCTCTTGAAAGCCCGCGCGTATGTAATACGCCTCAGATCGTGCCTCCGCCCGCGCTCGATCACGGTCATTGCGATACATCGGGCTGTCGACCGCAAGGATCAGCCCGCCCGGCCGGAGCACGCGCGCCGCCTCGCGGATCACGTCGTTGATTGGAGCGTAGTGAAGTGAGGCGGCGTACAGCGCGGCATCGACCGTCGCATCGCGCACGGGCAGGCGGCCCATGTCGCCGCGTACTTGCAGAGGGCTGGGGGGCGGCTCGGCGTTGAGCAGGTCGATGCCGATGACATCGGCATCGGGAAGGTAGCGGGCGGCCCAGCCACCTCCGGATCCGATGTCGAGCACCACCGGCCGACCGGGGCCGGGCCATCGACTCGACAGTTCGGCGGCAGCTGCGGACACCGCCGCAATCCGGCCGCTCCAGAGCCGAGACGCGCCGCCGGTTGGGTCTTCCCGATCATTGGCGCCGACCCAGCCCTCGCGCCGGCGCAGGGCGGTGTATCGCTCGGAGAACCGGTCGGCGGCTATGCGCGCATCGTCGTCAAGCAGGTCGAGGCCGCCGCGCGCGGCAACCAAGGGGCGGCCGCAACCTGGGCATCGCGCCTCACCTGGCTTCGGCGCCGTGCCGCAGCGCGGGCACGACAGGAGCTGGTAGAGCCGCGTTGACACCTGTCAGCGCAGCGGGGCGGGCACCCAGCTGAACCGTGACAGTGCGATCGGGCCCGGACCCGAAACGATCACCTGAGCGTTGACGAGCACGGCGAGGTAATAGAGCCAGCGAAAGCCGTCGTCTTTGACCTCGAATGCGACGACAAGCGCCAGACCCGTCGCCAGCAGCAGGCCCAGGATCCCGGCCCAGCGCGTGGCCAGGCCGAGAATCAACAGGATGGCGACGACCGTCTCGCCCAGGGTCTGGGCGACGGCGAAAAAGAACCAGTTCGGTGCGACCACCTGGATCAAGAATTCGTGCAGCCCAGGAATCGGGTTCGCGGGCCCTGCCGATTGCATGAGGCCCTTGACCCAATCCACGCCCTGCCATTTCGTGCTGGCGAAGTACAGCCAGTAGACGCCGACCGTGAACCGAAACAGGCTCGGCCAGGCTTCGGTCAGGCGTGCCACGCTAGCGGAGCACCCGCAGCAGCGGATTGGTGGCTAGCTCGAACGCCCTGGCGGCCGGTCGCAGGTGCATCTTGTTCAGTCTGTGCTGGACGGCGCCCTTCAGGATCGCCGCGCGCAGCTTGTTCTCAGAGAAGTCGGTGTTGAAGAGCAGCCGGTTGTGCCGGACCTTGTGCCATTCGCCTCGCCGCCGGCGCTCGCGCACGCGCTCGTAGAACCCGGTGCCAGGCAATGGGTAAGCGATCGTGTAGCTGACGTAGTCGAGCGGGAGGCTGCTGGAAAAATTGATGCTGCGGATCAAGGAGTCGGTGGTCTCGCCCAGGTAGCCGACCATGAAGAAACCGGCGGCCTTGATGCCGGCGGCGACGCAGGCCTCGACGGCGGCGCGAGCCTGTTCCGGCGTGATGCCTTTCTTCATCTCCTTCAGCACGTTGGCGTCGCCGGACTCGATGCCGAAGAAGATCCGCTTGCAGCCGGCTCTATGCATCTGTTCGAACAGGGCCCGGTCGACGTGAGTGACGCGGCTGAGGCATTCCCACGTCAGGGGCAGCTGCTCCTTCTCGATCGCCTCGGCAAGCTCGAACGTGCGCTTGTAGTTGAGCGTGAACAGGTCGTCCGACATCCAGATGTGGTCGTAGCCGAGCTCGGCGATCTCGCGCATCTCCGCCACCACCGATTCGACCGGTCGAGCGCTGAACAGGTCGCCGAACACCGACTTGTGGCAGAAATCGCATCGGAACGGACAGCCGCGCGTGGACATGAGCGGCGTCGTTGCGTCTTTCCAGTGCCTTCTCCAATAACCGATGTACTCCGCGTTGGGGACGTCGCCTCGGTAGGGCAGCGGCAGGTGAGACATGTCCTTGCTGCGAACGCGCGGCGGCGTCCGCACGATCTCGCCATCGCGCTTGAAAACGAGACCGGAAATCTCGTCGAAGCGGCGGTCGTCGATGTGCTGCATGACCTGGACGATCGTCTCCTCGCCTTCGCCGACGGCGACAAGATCGAATTCCTCGACGAAGGTGTCGGGTTCACCCGAAGGGTATGGACCGCCGACGACCGTGAGCGCCTTGTCGCGGACCTGCCGCGCGAGTGAGAGCGCCTCGTCCTGCATCGTGATCATGCAGTAGATGCCGATCACCGACGGCCTCAGCCTTTCGATCTCCGCCAGGACCTCGCTTCGCTCGAGGAAGGTGTGATCGATGTGGCGCACGCTGTAGCCGGCGTGCCTGAGGGCTGCGCTCAGGTACATGAGCCCGAGCGACGGCATGATCCAGTGCCGGCCCCTCGCTGGTGCCCGCTGCGGATAGACGAGAACGACATCGGCCCTTTCCAACTCTCTCACCTCGCTTTTTGCACGTTGATCACGTATGTGGCGCCGGCGAACGACGGACCGAAGATGTAGTCGAGGCCCGCCCAATCGAAGTCCGGCGGGATGAGCTCGCGTCCCCCGCTGAGCTGAGCGCCGGCCAGGCTCGGCACCGACCACTGGACGCCGAGGCTCTTAGATTGGAGACGAGCCCAGGTCCCATCCACAGGAACCCAGGTGCCAAACTTGCCGTCGACTAGGGTGGGACTGGTTTGCGCGGCGAAGTCGTTGAAAGCCGCCGACTGCTCGTTGAGGATGCCCACCTCGGTGTACCCGGACGCCAGCTTCAGGATCCGAACGGCGACCGAGATCCCGGTCGCATCCATGGAGTAGGTGACGTCGATGACGCCGCGCGACTCGATCGGCACGAAGGCATAGCTGTGCGCTGCGTCCCCCCCGATCTCATCGAGATAGAAGGTCCGCCTCCAGGTCGTCGCCGTGGAGGTCGAGAGGTCGGCGGTCGTCGCCGTCCGTGAATAAACCCACCCGTCGGGGTAGTGGACGATCGGCACGCCGAGACCCATCCCCTCTCCCGAGATGTCACGGCCCGAGATCTCAAGGACCACGCCCTTGGCCAGCGGCGCGGTTTTGCCGGGGCCGGGGGTGCCCTCGATGCACGCGGCAACGTCCTCGAAGATCGGTTGCGTCAGCAGCTCGTCGCCAAACCGGTACGCGAATACCGGCTTGCCACCCGGGACCTGGTACTGCGCCTGTTCGCCGAGCAACACGAAGGGAGGCGCCGCGCGCCCGCTCGCGAGGTCGGGAAACAGCGAGGTGGCGCGGTAATAGCTGATGCCTTCCAGCACGATGGTGGTGACACCGTGCCTCTTCATCCAGGCGATCGCCTGCTCGCGCCCTGCGGGCAGAACCTGAGACCCAGAGATGTCCGTCGGGTTTCGGTGGCTGTAGAAAGCGACCGCCGGCGAGTCGGTGACCAGCATTCCGCGGCTGTTCGACGCCACCTTGCCCGCCGCAACCAGCCCGTCATTGCCGGACGCAAAGCCCGCGAACACCGGCAGGAAGGCGACTGCCAGGAGCGCGCCTGCGGCGGCTGCGCCAATTCGTGCGAACGCCGGGTGGCGGTCGAGAGCCGCAGCGGCCAGCAGAGCCAGCGACGGCAGGGCCGGATACAGATAGCGATGGCTTCCGCTATAGACCCCGACGGCGACGAGGCCGAACACCGCGCTGAGATAGACCAGGGCGGGCACATGCAGAAAGCGCAGCGCGGCTCGGCCGCCTGCCGACTCCGGACGGCGAACGGCTGAGACCAGGCCGACCAAGCCCAGCGCAAACAACGGCAGCGCTGCGAGTCCGTAAGTGGATGCCAGCTCCAGAAGCCGAGCCGCGGGCCCGCCCGGGATGCTGCCGCGAGCTGCGGCGGACATCACCTCGACCGAACCGCGAGCGATCGAGTGGCCGGCCGGCGCATAGCCGAGCTGCATGACAAGGAGCAGTGCGACCGCGGGCACCGCCCAGGCTGCAGCCGGAATCGGCCGAGTGGCGCGCTTGGTGATGCGCTCGTAGACCTGCTCGACCGCGATCATCGCGACAGCGGCGCCGATCCAGATCCAGGCTTTGGTGGCGGTGACGGCGGCCGCGGCTGCGAGCAGCGCGGCGAGCCGCATCCGGCCCCGAACCCCCGCGAGCGCGGCGCCGGCCAGCAGCGTGGTCAGGAGTGGCTCGACCACGGCCGACCCGGAGGTGAACAGAAAAACCGGGTTCAGCGCGAGCAGGATCACCGCCAGGCGGCCTTGCCGTGCGTTTGGCGCGATGCAGTAGACGCACGCAAGGGTTGCCATCCCGAGCACGGCGCCGAGCGCTTTCAGAGCGCCCAGCTGCCACAAACCGAAAACGTGGAGGACCGCCGCCGCTAGCACGTGGTAGCCCGGCAGCCAGGTGTCCTCCATGCCGAAGAGCGGGTCGTGCAGGCTTCCGGTCGAAGCGAGGTTGGCGGCGATGAGCCAGTGCCCGTATCCGTCCTCGAACGGTTCTGGCATCTGCGCGGCGAAGAGCAGCAGCAGGCCGCACAGTGCGAGCAGCGCCGCCGCCGGCCCAGCCACCTGCAGGCGTGCCAGCGCGCGACGTCCCAAGCGGCGGAGCGTCACCACCTCGAGCAGATCGACCGCGCTCAGAGCGGCGACCACCATGAATCCGACCGCGAACAGGCAGGAATACAGCGCCATCAGCCACTGGCCGGCGGCCATCGCCGCCGGCACGATGGCGAGTGCGGCCACGCCGAGAATGGCCTCGGCTGCGGCCCTCGGGTCACCAACCCGCACGTATGCCTGGTCGCGCCACTCCTGACCGCGCTCGACGATGCGGTGCTTGGGTGTGCGCACGAACTCCCCACCGCGCCGGCTTGCCCGGACCAGCGCGATCAGCGTGTTGAGCGACATCCCAGCCCCCACAACCTGAAAAAGGATCGAGTGCGCGCCGGACCACCAGCTCCGTCCCCGTCGCGTCTGGGCAACCATGAAGCAGACCCACGGGGTGATCCCGATCAGGACCACCAGCCCCGACGCATATGCCAGGGGCCAGGGAAGCCGGTAGTGGCTGGCGGTCAACAGAAGCAGCGGATAGCACGCCACCTGGATGAGCATCAGAGGTCCTACCCCATACGCAAGGAGATGGATCACGGCCTGGATTTTTACGGCCGCGCGGTTCCGGCTCCAGAGCACCGGACCCAGCAGGCTGAAGGCGCACTGAAAGCTGCCGGTCGCCCAACGTGACTGCTGGCGTCGATACGCGTCGATCGACACCGGCAGCTCCTCGGGCACCACAACGTCTTCGAGGTAGGCGGACCGCCAGCCTTTGAGCTGCGCGCGGTAGCTCAGGTCGAGATCCTCGGTGAGGGTCGCCGCGCTCCAACCCCCCGAGTCCTCGATTGCCGCTCGGCGCCAGACGCCGGCGGTCCCGGTGAAGTTGGTGAAGTAGCCACGCGAGGCGCGGACCGCCTGCTCGACCAGGAAGTGGAAGTCGACCACGAGCGCCTGCAGGCGGGTGAACCACGAATAGCCCTCGTCGAGGTGGCCCCAGCGCGCCTGGACGAAACCGACGCGGGGATCGTCGAAGACGCCCACCGTCCGGCGCAAGAAATCGCGGGGTGGGACGAAGTCCGCGTCGAAGATGGCGAGGAACGGCGCGCCGGTGAGGGTCAGCCCAAATGCGAGAGCTCCGGCCTTGTATCCCTGGCGACCGCCGCGCCTGACATGGGACACGCTGACGCCTTTGCCCCGCCAGTGCGCCGCGCGGCGGCCGACGATGCCGGAGGTCTCGTCATCGGAGTCGTCGAGGACCTGCACCTCCAATCGCTCGCCAGGCCAATCGATAGCGCAGACGGCGTCGATGACACGCTCGGCGACGTAGCGCTCGTTGTAGACCGGGATCTGGACGCAGACGACGGGCTCGCTTCCCGCCGCGACGAGCGGGTGCGGCCGCCGTTTCAGGCGGGTCGCGCGCCACGTCAGATACAGAAGGTTCACGCCGTAGCCGAACAGCGCGAGGCTTGTCAGAGCGACGACGCCCAGCGTGATCGTGGTGATCACGTCAGGTCTGCTTCATCGAAGAGTGTGTAGGGGCGCATGGTCGCGCGTACGAATGCGACGCGCGCCAGGGCCTCGGGCTTGTTGCGTCGCGTCCACTGCATGTAGCGCCAGGCCGCGCTACCAAGCCGTCGCGCGGCGCCGTCAAGCGCGGCGGGAAAGAGCCATGCGGGAAGTCGAGTGCGCTGATCTGAGTCGATGGCGAGCTCCCGCGACCCGTATCCAAGTTGTGGGAAGTGGTCGAGCAGCTCCGGGTTCGCGTCGACGACGCCGTCGAACACGTCGAGGCCGAACACCGGCTGCGACATCAACATCTCGAACGCCATGTCCTCGTCCTGGCGCTCGAGCGGGTGACACTGAGAACGCTCGAGGATCAGGTTCGCCGTCATCAATCGCGGCGCGAGTGGCCGGCGTGTCAGGTCATCCACCGGTTTGGTCCGGTGACCCAGCGCATGCAGAAGGCCCAGGAGATTGACCGCCACGTAGGCGATATGCCGGTGGCCGTCGTCGACGATGAGGTTCAGGTCGACGTCGTCGGAGGCGCGAAAGCCGCCGCTCGCCAGCGAGCCGGCGATCGAGACGCTGCGAATGAAGGGGGCGAGCCCCACCAGGCGGCGAACGAATTGCGCCGTCATCCGCAGATAGAGCGGCGCGTCGGACTCGTGGGCGGAGGCGCGCGACCGGATCGCGCCGGCGCGCATCGCGTCGGAACGGCTGACGACCAGATCGTGGGCGAGCGTGAGCTCGGGTGTGGCCGCCACTGCCCACCGCACGTCCGACTCGGAGACGGCGCCGCCCAGGCACAGGCCGCCCAGCCGTTCGGGACCGAGGGCGAATCCCCGGCGCGACAGGAGCGCGACCGTGCGACGGACGCGCTCCGACGTGGACCAGGTCTGGGCTGGAGAAGGACCGATCACCACAGCGCCTCCAAGTGACAGAAGGGGTCGAAGGGCGATACGGGTCGGGGTTACGTCAGGATCGGGTTTGTCGCATCATCGATACGGCAATATCGCCATCCATTCATCTCAGGAGCAACGCATGACCGCCGACGGACACTTCAAGGTCCCAACCCCAGTCAACGAGCCGGTGCGGGCCTACGCCCCGGGCGATCCGCACCGCAAGAGCCTCAAATCCCGGCTGGCCGAGCTGACCGATGCCCGCACCGAAGTCCCGATGCAGATCGGGGGTGAGCGGCGCTGGGGCTCTTCGCGGGGGGATATCCGTTCGCCCCACCGCCACGAGCTGACGATCGCCGAGTATGCGGTCGGCTCGAGCCAGGATTTCGACGATTCCATCGCCGCGGCCCTCAAAGCACGTAAGGCGTGGGCGGCGACCTCCTACCACGAGCGCGCCGCCGTGCTCCTCAGGGCCGCGTCGCTGCTGGCCGGCCCGTGGCGGGACACCATCAACGCGGCGACCATGCTGGGGCAGTCGAAGACCGTGCACCAGGCCGAGATCGATGCGGCTTGCGAGTCCGTCGATTTCTGGCGTTACAACGCTTTCTTCGGCGACCAGCTGCTGGCGCAGCAGCCGTACAACGACGGCACCGCGTGGAATCGCATGGAGTTCAGGCCGCTCGAGGGTTTCATCTTTGCGGTCAGCCCTTTCAACTTCACGTCCATTGCCGCCAACCTGCCCACCGCGGCCGCCCTGATGGGCAACACCGTCGTCTTCAAGCCCGCGACCCAAACATTGCTGGTGACCCACTTCTTGATGGAGATCCTCAATGAGGCAGGCCTGCCCCCCGGGGTCATCAACATGGTGAGCGGCCCTGCTTCGAAGGTCTCCGAGCAGGTTCTCGGCCATAAGGAGCTTGCGGGCATCCACTTCACAGGGTCGACCGAGGTTTTCCAGGGGATGTGGCGGACTGTGGGTCAGAACCTCGACCACTACCGCACGTACCCACGACTCGTGGGCGAGACCGGCGGGAAGGACTTCGTGGTCGCTCACGAGTCGGCAGATTCCGACGCTTTGCGCACCGCCCTCATTCGCGGTGCGTTCGAGTACCAGGGACAGAAGTGCTCGGCGGCGTCTCGCGCCTACATACCGCAGTCGATGTGGAAGCGAATGCGGCCTGACATGGCCGAGGAGGTGGAGGCGATTCCACAAGGAGACGTTGCGGACTTCCGTAACTTCATGGGTGCCGTGATCGATGGCAACGCGTACGCGAAGCACATGAACGCGATCGAGTTCGCGCTCAAATCCGAGAACGCAAAGGTCGTCGCCGGCGGCAAGGGTGACGACAAGGTGGGCTGGTTCGTGCGGCCGACCGTGATCGAGACGACCGACCCAGACTTCAGGCTTCTGAAAGAGGAGCTGTTCGGCCCCATCCTGACGGTCTACCCATATGCCGATGGTAAGTTCGAGGACACGCTCGAGCTGGTCGACCGCACCAGCCCATACGGGCTGACGGGCGCGATCTTCGCGCGTGACCGCCAGGCGATTCGCGAGGCATCGGACACGCTCGTGAACGCCGCAGGCAACTTTTACATCAACGACAAGCCGACAGGAGCGGTGGTCGGCCTGCAGCCGTTTGGCGGTGCGCGCGCTTCGGGCACCAACGACAAGGCGGGATCGATCCTCAACCTCATCCGCTGGACCAGCCCGCGCACGATCAAGGAGACGTACGTGCCGCCCACCGATCACCGGTATCCCTTCATGGACGCTGAATAAGACCTCGGCTCAATGACGGTTCGATACGAACCCGACGGGTCGCTGGTCACTGTGACCATCGATCGGCCTGACGTCCGCAACGCCGTCGATCCGGATACCGCACGCCTGCTGGTCGGTGCCTTCGAGAAGTTCGCGGCGAATGACGGGCTGCTGGTGGCGGTGCTGACAGGGGCCGGCGGGCATTTCTGCGCCGGCTTCGACCTGAAGGCGCTCGCACGCGGAGCGGGCAACCAGCTCGCGGAAACCGGCCCGGGTCCGATGGGGCCTACGCGGATGCTCCTCGACAAGCCGGTGATCGCGGCGATCGAAGGCTATGCGGTGGCCGGCGGCATGGAGCTGGCGCTGTGGTGCGACCTAAGGGTCGCGGCGCGAGACGCGACGCTCGGTGTGTTCAACAGACGATTCGGCGTCCCTCTGATCGACCTGGGCACGATCAGGCTGCCTCGGATGATCGGGCAGGGCAGGGCGATGGATCTCGTCCTAACAGGCCGGCCGGTGTCCGCGGTCGAAGCACTCGGAATCGGCCTGGTCGAGAGGCTCGCGCCGCCCGGCATGGCCCTCACCGAGGCCATGGCCCTTGCCCGAATGCTGGCGGAGCTCCCCCAGGGCGCGCTTCGGGCAGATCGCCGCAGCCTGCTGGGCCAGTGGTCGCTCAGCATCGATGAAGCGATGCGGGTGGAGTATCGAGGCGGCCTCGAGGCCCTGGCGTCGGGTGAGGCTCAGGCCGGAGCTCGTCGCTTCAGCGAGGGCGGCGGTCGCCACGGCGAATAGTTGTCTTGACAATGATTGTCTAGACAGTTAACCTGGAGGGATGGTGCGGAACGCCGAGCAGGTCGACCGGGCCCCAACCGCGGATGAGGGGGAATCCATCGCGACGCTTGTCTTCCACGTCGCGCGCGATGTTCGGGTCGCGCTCGAGCGCCAGCTCTCTTCTCACGGCATCACCGCGCAGCAGGCTTCCCTGGCCCGGCTGCTCCGCGCTTGGGAGCGCAAGAAGAAGCCGAGCCCATTTCAGATTGCGGCTCGCCTCGGGACCGACGGCGCGGGCATGACCCGCCTCATCGACAGGCTCGAGGCCAAGGGTGTTGTCGTCCGGCATGTCGGAGGCGGCGACAGGCGGTTGATCACGATCGAGCTAACGGACACCGGCATGGCGATTGCCAAGAAGGCGTCGCCCACGTTCCAGAGCGTCAATCGACAGCTGCTCGAGGGCTTCACCGACCACGAGGTCGAACACCTCACCGACATGCTGCACCGGCTGCTCAAGAATGCTCGGAGCCTGGGTGAACATGACTGAGGCTGGGGCGGTGATCGAGGCCGATGGCCTGGTCAAGCGGTACGGACAGCTCGAGGCTGTGCGTGGCATCGATCTCGAGGTCCGCCGTGGCGAGATATTCGGTTTCCTCGGGCCGAACGGCGCCGGAAAATCGACGACCATCTCGATCCTCTGCACGCTGCTCACGCCTTCAGCCGGCAGCGCGCATGTGGCGGGCATCGACGTCATGCGAGACCCGGCGCGTGTGCGCCAGCGGATCGGCCTCGTTTTCCAGGACCCGTCGCTGGACGACCAGCTGACCGGGCGCGAGAATCTCGAATTCCACGCGTTCATCTACAGCGTTCCAGCCGGCGAGCGCGACCGGCGCATCGATGAGATGCTGGCGCTGCTGCAGCTGACCGACCGCGCGAGCTCGCTGGTGAGAACGTACTCGGGAGGGATGAAGCGGCGGCTCGAGATCGCCAGGGGCATGCTGCATCAGCCGCAGGTTCTCTTCCTCGACGAACCCACCCTGGGCCTGGATCCCCAAACGCGCCAGAGCATCTGGACCCACCTGAACCAGCTGCGCGACAGCAAGGGCATCACCATCTTCATGACGACGCACTACATGGACGAGGCCGAGTTCTGCGACCGCATCGCGATCATCGATCGCGGCAAGATCGTCGCCCTGGGGACGCCCGACGAGCTGAAGGCCATGGTCGGCGGCGACGTCGTGACGATCACATCGAGCCGCCCGGGTGAGGCGGCCGCGGAGATCGAGTCGGTGCTGGGCGTGACGCCGATCCGCGATGACGGCAGCTTGCGCATGGAGGTTCCCGACGCCAAGGTCTTCGTGCCGCGACTCGTTCGTGAGCTGAGCGCGCCTGTCGACACCGTGACGCTTCGGCGGCCGAGCCTGGACGATGTCTTCTTGAAGCTGACCGGCCGTGCCATCCGCGACGAGGAGGCGGGCACGAAAGATCAGATGCGAGCGATGGCGAGCCGGTGGATGGGCCGGCGGCGATGAGCGCGAAGGCAACGTCGGCCGGCGCTGCGCAATCGACCCCTGCGGCCATGCCGGTCGACATCCGGATGGCGAGCCTGCGCGCGATCTACATCATCTGGTACCGAGACCTCCTTCGGTACTGGCGCGACCGTTGGCGGCTCGTTGCTTCGCTGGCGCAGCCGCTGCTGTTCCTGGTCGTTTTCGGTTCCGGGTTGAGCTCCGCGCTGGGCCGCGACTCATTGTTTGGCGCGTCGGGCGGCTTCACATATATCCAGTTCGTATATCCCGGCATCATCGGGATGGCGATCCTGTTCACCGCGATCTTCGGCGCGATGTCGATCGTGTGGGATCGGGAGTTCGGGTTTCTCAAGGAAGTTCTGGTGGCGCCCATCGACCGGTGGGCGGTGGCGATCGGCAAGGCGCTTGGCGGCACCACGCAGGCGATGATCCAGGGCCTGATCCTGCTCGTGCTGGCGCCATTCGTCGGCGTGAAGCTCAACGTCCTTACCGTCGCCGAGCTGATTCCTCTGGCGGCGCTGCTCGCATTCGGGCTGTCCTCGTTCGGCGTCGCGCTCGCATCGACCATGAAGTCGCTGCAGGGATTTCAGGTCGTGATGAACTTCCTGATGATGCCGATGTTCTTTCTGTCGGGCGCGCTGTTCCCGCTGACCAATCTCCCGGGCTGGATGACGGTGCTGACCCGGCTCGACCCGGCGTCGTACGGAATCGATCCGCTGCGCCGGGTTGTGCTCTCCGACTCAGGCCGGTCCAGCGCGCTGGTCGAGCGATTCGCGCTGACCATCAACGGACACGTGCTCGCCATCCCGCTGGAGGCCGGCATCATGCTCGCGTTCGGCGCCTTGATGCTCGGCATCGCCGTCTTGATGTTTCAGCGCCGCGACTGAAAGCAGCGCAAGAGCCGCGAGCTCGCCGGTGATCAGCGGCAGCGGTCCCCACATCGTGATCCCCTCAGCGGCGATGACAAGCGCGAGCACGAAGGCCCACAACCATTGCGGTCGCTGCGGAATGCGCAGATAGAGCCAGGCTGCCAGGCCGAGCATCACCAGGTCGTCGATGTGGAGGTAGGGGCTGGCCGCCATTCCGCCGAGGATCGCCGGCACGAAGATCCACTCGGGCGGCCGCTTGCGAAATCGATAGGCGAGCGCGAGCGCCCACAGCGCGATCGCGGCCTGCAGCACGCGAGTGACCGTCAGGTCTCCGATGTATGGGGCGAGCGTCAGCTCGCGATTGACCGGCACGCTTGCGGCAAAGCTCAGGCGGTCCTGGTACGCGGCAATGCCACCAGGTCCCACGTTCAGGGCTGACGCCACCGCGATCAGCCCTATGGCCGCGGCCGCGCCAGCGAAGGCGCGATAGCGACCGCTGACCACCAGGGCGAGCGGCACCAGGAACCCGAGCTGTGGTTTCAGCACGACCACGCAGAGCGCGAGGCCGGACGCGAACTGACGGCCCGAGCAAAGCAGCGCATACGACGTTGCCACTCCAAATGCGATGAAGATGCCGGGCTGTCCCAGCTGGAGCGCGTAGATGACGGGCAGCCAGGCCAGTGCTGCCACCAGGTGGATGAGCCGCAGGCGCCCCGCTCCCGGTGCCGCCAGGTACCACGTGCCTCCGAGCGCGATCAACAACAGCGCGCTCCACAGCCAGTAGGCGAAGGGATAAGGAAGTAGGGTGAACGGAAGCGCAAGCCACGCGACCGGCGGCGGGCTGATGTACCGAGCGAGCTCGGCGACCCCGATGCCCGAGCCCATGGCATTCAGCTCGGCCTGCTGCAGGCCGAGGTCGTAGATCGACGCCCAGCCATGGCTGGTCCCGATCACCGCGGCGGCGTAATAGAAGGTGAAGTCGTTGTGGAAGTGGTCGGAGGCGTAGGCGACCACCCACTGGTAGAGGTCGAAGCCGGCGAACAGCACGGCCGTGGTCGCTCCCGCCGCGATGCCGAGATTGCGCCAACGCCTCAGGTCACCCATGCAACCCGGATCGTAGGGCGCGGTTCCCTTACCTTGGTGTCGCTGTGCCATTGCGGGGTTTCGAGCCGCGTGTCCTCGAGCTGCATGACGGGACAAGAGTTCACGTCCGGCCGATCGTCCCCGAGGACGAACCCCTTCTTATCGATGCAGTGGCCGCGATGTCCGAGCGCACCGTGTACTTCCGCTTCTTCTCGCCGCTGAAGCGTCTGCCCGATGCCCTCGCGCATCGCCTGGCGGTGGTCGACTACCACGATCGTTTCGCGCTGGTGGGAACCACCCACAAGCCCGCAGGCAAAGAACGCATCGTCGGCGTCGCCCGATATGATCGCGCCGGCAATACAGACGTCGCCGAAACGGCGGTCGCCGTGGTCGACGAGTTCCAGAGGCGCGGCCTGGGTAGCGCGCTCCTCGCCATCCTCGCGAAGGTGGCTCGCGACCATGGGATCAAGACCTTCACCCTCATCGTGCTGCCCGAGAATCAGCAGATGCTCGGCCTCCTCCGCAAGATGGGCTGGATCCACCACGCCAAGCTGACCGGCGGAGTGTATGAGATCAGCTTCGACCTCCCGGACCTGCCATAGCGTGGATACACCGCTGCTCGCGTTCGCCGGTATCTCCGTGCTGCTGGCGGTGACCCCAGGTCCGGACATGGCGGTAGTGACGAAGAATGCGCTTGCCCACGGCCGCCGCGGGGTCGTGCTGACCACTACCGGCATCGCGCTCGCGCTGTCGATCTGGGTCACCGCGACGGCAGTAGGTTTGTCGGCGGTGCTCAGGGCGTCGGGCGAGCTGCTCTTCGTGCTCAAGCTCGTGGGCGCCGCCTACCTGGCGTACCTCGGAATCCGGACGCTGCTCGAGTCGCGTCGGCGCCCTGCCGATCTCCTGGCCGAGGCGCCTCCGCCGGCGCCCGCCTACGCCATATTCCGGCAAGGCTTCCTGTCCGCCATCTCCAACCCGAAGCTGGGCGTCTTCTTCGTCACGTTTCTGCCCCAGTTCGTGGCCCCCGGCCAGGCGCTGCTGCCGCGACTGCTCGAGCTGGGCTTGATCTTCGCCGTCATCGGGTGGACGTGGATGAACGTCTACGGTCTGTTCATCAGCCGGATTCGGGACTTCATCACCGCGCCGCGCGTAAGGCAGTGGATGCAGCGCGTGACGGGTGTGGTGCTGCTTGGATTCGGAGCGCGTCTGGCCCTAGAACGTGTGTAGTGGTGCGCCCGGGAAAACGCTGGCCAATGCATCGGCCCATTTCCGCCGAGCGCCCTGCGGGCGCTGACGCCGGCGTTAGGGGGCCCGGCGCTCGCATCCTCCCGCGCTTCGCGCGGGGACCCCAGAGGATGCGCTCCTCCTCGCGCCGCCCCTGCCTTGGCGTCGGCGGTCTGGGCCGCGCCTTGTCCAGCTAATCCCTCGGGTACACCACTAGCTGGACCTCCACTGGAACTCCTGGCACAGCGCGTCGAACTCCTGGCCTTCGGGAATGCCGTTGGGAAAATCCTTCGCGTCCGAGGGGTTGACGCCGAAGATGACGACGTTCACCCCGCCCTTGGTCGCCGCGATGACGAACAACCGGACTTTCGCAGCCTTCGCGTTCGTCTGGATCAGGTTCGCCGAGTAAACAGCTCCGATCCCGTCCTGGTCGCCGATGTGCGCGCCCTTGAGGTCGGTGACGTGGAGCACGTCCTGCCAGGTCGATGACGGAAGTGCGCTGACAGTCGCCTGCATCAGATCCTGGAGCGGCTGGCCCGACTTCGTGCCCGTGACCTGCAGCAAGCCGAGCTTAGTCGCGAGGATGATGCCCTGCGAGTCCTGGCTGCGCACAGTCCAACCGGGGTCATAGTCGACCTCGAAACCGAAGGCGGAGCTCTTGTACGTCGCGGGCGCAGGCAAGGGCGTGACGATCTTCGCGCCGCAGTTCGACGTGCATGGTTTGCGCGTGCCGATCACCTGCGAGACCGCGAATGCGCTCAGGCCCACGGTCACTATCGATAGGACGATGAGCAGACCGGCGGCGACCGCGATCTGGGCGCCGCTGATCCTCCCGATTCCTGTTCGCCGGCGGGGAGTCGCGGACGGGTAGGCGTAGGCGGCAGGCGTCGCTACAACCAGCGGTGCTTGCGGCGCTCCGCACCGCCCGCAGTACGGCGCATCCGGCGGGACCTGAGCGCCGCAATGCCCGCAAAAGCGCGGTTGCACCGCCATCACGACGGCTCTGCTGAATGCATTCGCGTTTGTTTGGCCGCCGCGCGGGCAACGCCACACGCGGGGCAGAAGAGCATCGTGGGCACGATGCGGTGGCACTCGGGGCAGGCGGCGTCAGGTCCGATCTCGTGCAGGGCGCCTTCGACGAGCAATGACTCGTGGATCACCAGTCTCACGTACATCAGCAGTGCGACAGCCACCACGCCGCGGACGGCGACCTGAAGGACGAGGTCGGGCACGACGACAGTCAGGATGCCGAGGATGATCTGCGCCCCGACCGCGACCGCCACCGTGGCGAAGATGCTCGCCGGCCAGCCGCGGCTCGAAGGGCGGAGGTCGTAGCGGCGGAGCCATATCGACGCAGTCACCACTGACGTGGTGCCGGCGTTGATCAGCATCAGAAGAATGCCCGCGCTCAGGAGTCGCAACGCCCAATCCAGCGGCGAGCCGCTGCCGACCAGGGGCCCGGCAAGCAGCGGCCAGATCGCTGTCAGCGTCATGGCGAGTGTGAATCCGAGCGCTGAGGCGGCGCCGAACGTGAGGCCGTCGAGAGGCTCGCGCATCCGGCTCCGCACGAAGTACAGGAAGAGGGGCCCGACCAGCATCAGGGCCTGAGCGACGATCGGGATGATCACGCCGGCAATGAGGACGTTGGCGCCGCTGTCGCCGCTGATGGCGAGGCGCGACACTCCCTCGCCGGTGAGAGTTGTGAAGGCGTAGCCGAGGACCGCGCCCGCCACCATCGTCGCTCCAATCAGCAGCCACGGCTCGGACTCGTAAACCTCGACCTCATAGAGGTAGAGCAGGTACAGCACGGGCAGCAGGAAGACCGCCGCGATCGTCGCCGGCGCAAACAGATGGAGCGCCGCCAGGATGACCACCGCCACACTCCCCGCGAGCAGCGCCCACCTGAACGCGCCGCCTCGCCGGTGTGGAAGGTGGGGAAAGAGAGTCGACACGATAGACAGGTGCACGACGGGCTCCGACGGCACAGCCGCGAATGCGCCGTGGCGGAACGCGTCGCCCCTGGTCAGATGCGCTCCGCAATGACCGCAGAATTCGCCCGCCGGCACCATCGACACGCAGTGCGGGCACGTGACAAGCGGCGGCCCCGGATCGCCGGTCACGCCCCCCCTCCTTTTATGTAGAGGATCCATGCGGCATCGAGTGCCGCCGCATCCATGCTGCCCCAGCCGGTCGCGAAGTCCCAGCCCGGACCCGCATCGAAAGCGAGGTTGTTGCCGAACTTCACGTCGTGGAACGGAGGTGCGGGCAGCTTGGATGAGTTCGTACCCATCCAGTAGATGGCGGGATTCGCAAACCCGGTCTCGCGCAAGCCCTTGCGCTTGAGGTCCTGGTCGATGAGCGCAACGGTCGCCGCCCAAAGAGGCGCCGCGGCCGACGTGCCCCCGGCCTGGCCGTCCTGGCCGCCGAAGATGATGTGGAAGCCTGTTGACGGGTCCGCGTCCGCGGCGACGTCGGGCACCTGTCTGAGCCCGTGCCCAGCCGCCTGGCCGATGATCTTCTGGTAGTCGGGCAGCGGATAGAACTGGCTCGGACCGCCGCCGGTCCCGCTTTCATTGATCGGAGCGCCCCACGCCGCCTCTTTGAAATAGATGCCCTGCACCGACTCGAACACGGTGGTACCACCGACCGCAGTCACGTTCGGGAGCGTTGAGGGAAAGCTCGCCGCGGGCGCCACGTCGATACCGCAGGTGTACGCGCCGCTGTCCCCGCTGGCGATGAAATGTGACATTCCTTGCGCCACCGAACGGTCCTGGATGCTCGCGTAAAGATCGCGATGGCCGGCTGGAGTGTCCGGCTCGCATGCGCCCAGGCTCTCGGAGATGACGGAGCCGAGGTGGTCGGTCACGAGCTGGTCGAATGCCCGGTCCGCATGCGCGAAGTCCGCGGCTGAGAGATACACCACCATCTTGGCCGCGGGCGCGACCTCGTGAATGATCTCGAGGTCGAGAACGCTCTCGCCCGCCGCCTTCATGGGCGTTCCCCAAGACGGGTCGCGCTTGATGGTCAGCAACGGGTCGTACGGCGGCAGCCCGAACTTGCCGGCGAACTTGTTCAGGTCTGAGAGGTTGGGGAGATCATCGATTTCGGGGAGGACGACGGTGATTCCCGAACCGTCGAGTCCTGCATCGCGAAGGGGCTTCAGGTTGTAGAAGGCGATGACATCCGTCGGTGTCAGGCCACCTGGGCGAACTGCGTACGTGCGCGCGTGCCTGTAGTCGTCCAGCCCGGTCACGCTGCTGACGACGGTCGCGATTTCAGGCGGGAGCTTCGGCTGGTCGAGCGAGGCGTAAAACGTCGTGCCGCTCGCGAGCCGGTAGTCCTCGATGTCGATCCCGAATAACGCGGCGACCGCAGGTGCCGGGCCGTCCGCGGCGATCAGTGCGGATCCTGGCAGCCACGACGCATGCAGGCCCGC
>MNES01000074.1:34056-35270 GCA_001917815.1 Chloroflexi bacterium 13_1_40CM_65_17
CAGCTCGACCTGCGTTGCCGTGCCGGCCGGGCCGAGGTGCACCGCGTGCTTGATGGCGCCAGCCAGCGTGGGCGGCGCGGGTGAGGCTGCGGGAACTCCGGCCGTCGCCGGCCTCGCCGGTTGCGACGACCCGCACGCGGTGGTGCCGGCGATCACAAGGGCGGCCACCGCCGCCAGCGCTCTGGCCATCACTGGAAATTAGCCTCCCAGACCTCGGACTCGAATGCCAAGTCGAAGCCAAGCTTGCGGTAGGCGTCGTACGCGTGGGTGTGGTTCCAGCCGTCTACGTACAGCGAAGCGGAGCGCGCGCCCGCGTCACGGAGGCGAACCAGCGACTCCGCCACCAGCCAGGTCGCAAGGCCCCTGCGGCGATGCTCCGGGACCGTGCCCACCGAGCTGACGATCCCGACAGGCTGGAGTCGGGCATCTTCGACATACGACTCGATCTGGCAAAGGGTGACCGCCGCGGGCTTTCCATCAGTGGCGGTCGCCATCAGGCAAAGGCCGGGCGGCCGCCCCGTTGTCAGCTCGTCTTCGCGCCGGGGCGAGAAGCGCCAGTGGTCGGCGAAGGAGCGATTGTGCACATCAGACCAGCCGCCCTCGGCGACTCGGTTTCCGTCATGCATCTCGTAGCCGCGTACAGGCTCGGGATTTGGAAGGTCGCCTGCAAGACTCATGTCCATGCGCCACCAGGGGCGGACGAACTCCGCTCCAAGCTTGTCCAGGCCGTCGCTGTGGCCGCGACCGCACCACACCTGGGCCGCAACCGCTCCGGCAGCCTTTGAGAAGTCGACGCCCCAACGAAGCAGGTTCCGTCGCAGCTCCGGCCCTTCTCCTGCAGCCGATACCTGTGTCACTGTTCCGTCGGGCGTCGAGCGGCCCGAGACGAGGACCGCTCCCTCGAGGCCGGAGCTGCCTTCAACCATCCGCGAACGAGCGCTCCAATCGAACCCGATGAGCATCTGGCGCAGTCGAACCTCGCCGGGCACGCAGTCCTGCCTTCCCGCCCGCACTTCGGAGCGCCACAGCTCCAGGACGGCGGGCAGGTCGTCGGCGCGACCCGGTCTCATGCGGTGGCCCTTGCAGTGACCTCGCGGATCTCGGGCAGAGCGCGACGGATCCGTTCCTCGAGCTCGGTCTCGACCTGGTGCGCCTGCTCGAGGCTGACGTCGCCGGCCAGCTCCGCCACCACGTGAGCATGGATGCGGTTGTGC
>MNES01000092.1:0-28654 GCA_001917815.1 Chloroflexi bacterium 13_1_40CM_65_17
TGAGGGAGCAGCGCGGCGGCCAGGGCCAGGCCGGCGACCGTTAGCCGCGTTGCCGGGCTCAGGAGTAGGCGGGCGCCTCGGCCCCGATGGGCAGCGCCGGTTCCTCGACCGGGCCGGCCGGCTTGGGTCGGGCGATGCGCAGGACCAGGCCCGCCGCGAGCAGGCAGAGGAGGCCGGAGCTCATGAAGGCCAGCTGATAGTCGCCGAAGTACGTCCTCACCGCGCCGGCCGCGAATGCGATTGAAGCAGCGCCCAGCTGATGCGCGGCGAAGATCCATCCGTACACGATCGCGAAATTCTGCTGTCCGAAGATCTTGCGCGCGAGCTGGACCGTTGGCGGCACTGTCGCGACCCAATCGAGGCCATAGAAAACGATGAAGAGGATCAGGCCGAAGTAGGCACTACCGAAAACAAACGGAAGCAGCAGGAGTGACAGGCCGCGCAGGCCGTAATAGATGAAGAGCAGCCAGCGACTGTCGAACCGATCGGTCAGGTATCCGGACGCGAGAGTTCCCACCACGTCGAAAACGCCGATCACCGCCAGCAGGCTGGCGGCCGTGACCTCCGCCATCCCGTGGTCCATCGAGGCTGGTATCAGGTGGGTCCCGATGAGGCCGTTGGTGGAGGCCCCGCAGATGAAGAAGCTTCCGGCGAGGAGCCAGAAGTCCCGCGAGCGAACGCCCAGCCGGAGGCCGCGGAACGCATTCACGATCGGGCTGCCGGTCGTGAGCGGCACGCTGTCGGCTTCGGTCGCGCCATATGCGCGCAGCCCGAGGTCGCTCGGGCGATTGCGAAGAAACAGCGCGACGATCGGCACCACAGCAAGCGCGGCCAGGGCGACCGCGATCGCGGCCACGCGCCAGCCGAGGTACTGCGCCATCCAGCCCAGCGCGGGCAGGAAGATCAGCTGTCCCGTGGCGCCGGCTGCAGTCAGCGCGCCCAGGACGAGGCCGCGCCGATGCACGAACCAGCGGCCGGCCACCGTCGCGGCGAGCACCGACGCCATGCATCCGGTGCCCAAGCCGACCACGACCCCCCAGAGCAGGTAGAGCTGCCAGGGCGCGTTCATGATCGTGGTCAGCAGCGCGCCCCCCGCGACCGTCACCAGAGCGCCAACCGTCACCGCGCGAATGCCGAAGCGATCCATGAGCGCTGCGGCGAAAGGCCCCGTGAGGCCGAACAGGATCAGGTTGATCGAGACCGCGACCGAGATGACGGCCCGGTTCCAGCCGAACTCGTTCTGGAGAGGCACGATCAGCACGCTCGGCGTGGCACGGAAACCTGCCGCCCCCATGAGGGCTACGAATGTGACAGCGGCGACGATCCACGCGTAGTGAATGCGCCTCACGGCGCCAAATGTAATGTGGCCTGCGGTCGCCGATATTCCGCATGCAAGGTCTGATCGACAACGAGGCTCTTTTGCGGCTGCTCGAGGATATTCGTCCCGAGCGTCGCTAGGTCTATCGGGCGCCGGGGCAGTAAGCCTTTTCCGGCACCGCCCGCCGCCGGAAAGTCTCGAGCTGATCGGCGGTAAGTCCCTCGATGCTGCTGCCGTCGGCCTCGAGCTCCTCCCACGTCGGCAGGGGCACCTCCACAGCGGAGAGCTTCGGGTCGAGCGCACCCATCGCCGGAGCGGAGTCGACGTAAACCATGGCTGCGATCTGCTCCGGGACGCGGTCGCTCGTGCCGTAGCCGGGGACCCCTGCCCCGCTGTGAACGGCGAGCACGACGGGAGCCCCCGCCGCGCGGATCACCTTGCAGATCGCATCGACGTGATCCGACACGGTGATCGCTGATCGGTCGGCGTCGGCCGGCTCGAGGCCGGGCAGCGTCACCGCGGTGACGTCGTGACCTTCGGAACGCAGTGCGGCGGCGACCTCATCCCATGCCCACGCGCCGAGCCGGAATCCGGGAACAAGGACAATCGGCGCGGCAGTCATTCCCCGATCCTAAAAGGGGCGGCCGAGGCGGCCGCCCCCCGAGCTTGTATCTCAGACCCTGGCCGGCTGCGCGATTTCTACGAACGCCGTTTCGAAAATCTCCACCTTGACGTCGCTCGCCCCGGCCGCGTCGGCCGCGTCGCGACGCAGGCTGCTCACCTTGGGCTCGCTCGCTTCGAGGTCGGCGATGGTCTCCCAGACGGTCGATACGGTGCTCCTGCCGGTCAGGCGGTCGACGCTCATAAGAAGGGCGCGGTAGCCCTTCAAGGCTTTCAAAACGGGCAGGACCTGCTTCTCCACGAACTTGATCGCGTCGTCGATCTTCTTTGGATCTCCCGTGATCGTGTTGAGCCTCACGAACGAGCCCGCCTTTGGCGGTTGGGCCCGATCCGCAATCACCTGCTCGCCTCGCTCGACGTTGACGATCGACCCGCCGGTCGCGGCCGCCGATTGCGTACGGCTGGATATCCCCACCTGCTCGCTGGCGCCAAGCGCCTGAGCAGTTGCCCACATCGTGATTCCCACCGCGGCGCCGGTCTTGCGATCGACAAGGAGGATCGCGCCGGCATTGCCGGGTGCTCCCTTTACCGCGGGCGCCACCTTCTCTTTGAAGAAGGCGATTCCCTTCTCAACCGCATCGGGCGGATTCTGCACTCGTGTCGCGCGCACATACATAGCGCCACCTCCTCAATCCACGAGGGACACGGCCCGGTCTCCCGGGTCAGAACCGGGACAGCCTACTCCGGTTCGCGGACCGGCTCACCCTCGGCCTAAGGCCGAACCGGCGACGCTTCCGCACGCCTGCCGAAAGCCCAGTTCCGACCGGTCAGGAACCCGCCGAGGCCAATCATGATCAGCGCGTTCAGACCGTGAAGTCCCGCCACAACCGGAGTGCTGCCTAGAGCGGCGAGCACGACCTGTATGAACAGCAGCACGAAGAGGAGGCCCGTCAAAAGAGTCGTACGCCACGGGTAGCGCGACCCAAACGACAGGCCGACCATGACGAGGATGGTCAATCCGGCCAGGTCTCCGTTCAACCGGTGCAAGCTGGCGAATGTGTCGGCGTTCTTGAACGCCGAATACACGTCCTTTGCGTTGTCATTAGCGGAAAAAATGCCCAATGCGGCCGCCGCGATGAAGTAGAACTGGAGAGCAAACTGCAGCATTAACAACGCACCCGCCACCGAATAGGCCTTCCGGAAAATGCTCATGTTCGCCCCTCCCAAGACGCAAACCCTTCCGACTTGGACCGTACTGTAAAGCCGGTGAGCCGCTAGCATCGGCAGGCCATGGCCGGCGCCATCCCCGTGTATCTCGAGATCGGAGAAAAGCGCGTGTTCGCGTCCGCGATCGAGTGGCCAGGCTGGACCCGTTCGGGGAAGGACGAAACGGCGGCCCTGGAGAACCTGGCCGCCTACGCGCCTCGCTACGCGGCGGTGCCCAAGGTGACGCGCGTCAATTTCGCAGTGGCTGCCAAGCCCTCATTCAAGGTTGTCGAGCGCGTCACAGGCAACGCGACCACCGACTTCGGGGCGCCGGGAATGCCTGCGTCGAGCGACACCAGGCCGCTTTCACGCGAGGAAGCGGAGCGCATCTGCGCCCTGCTTGGGGCCTCGTGGAAGGTATTCGACGCAGCCGTCGCCAAAGCGCCCGCGGAGCTGCGCAAGGGCCCACGTGGGGGCGGACGCGACCGCGACAAGATCGCGGACCACGTAACCGATGCGGAATCTGCATACGTGCCCAAGCTCGGGCTGAGGGTCAAACCACCCACGCGAAAGGACGCTGCCGCGGTGCGCGCATGGCGAAACGCGATCAGCGATGCGATCAAGGCCTCGGCCGGCGGACCGCAAACCGGCGAGAAGAGATGGCCGCCACGCTATGTCGCGCGCCGAATGGCGTGGCATCTACTCGACCATGCGTGGGAGATCGAGGACCGCAGCGCCTGAGATGTCCGGACTGCTGGTCGTGATGGCGCATCCGGATGACGAATCTATGGCCACGGGCGGCCTCATCCTCCGGCACACCCGTGAAGGGATCGAGGTCAACCTGATCTGCGCGACGCGCGGCGAAAAGGGTTGGGGCGGAAAGCCCCCAGGTGCGCGGAAGGAGGATCTCGCCCAGATCAGGACTGATGAGCTCGAGGCGGCGGCGTCCGCGCTCGCGATTACCGCATACGAGCTGTGGGATTATCCCGACGGCGGGGTGGAAGTCTCTGATCAAAGCGAGATCACCGAGCGCATTCGCCGGCAGATCTCCTCGCACGCGCCGGCGGTGGTCGTCGGCTGGGGGCCGGACGGGGTCTACGGCCACCCCGACCACATCGCAATGGGACGCTGCACCGATGCCGCCGTCGCCGCGATCCCAGAGCCAAACCGACCGGCGCTATACCACGTCGCTGTCGATGCTCCCCTGGCCGATTTCTATCGCGAAGCGCTCAAGCTCAACGGGCAAGACCAGGACGCTCTGCCGCTCGTGGTCAAAGATCATGTCGACCTTGTGCTGGAGCTCACACCCGAAGAGGTGCAGATGAAGTTGAGGGCGATCGATTGTCATCAGAGCCAGCTCGAGATCTGGCGACTCGAAATTCGCAATCATCCGCACCTGCTGCAGCAGGGCTACGGGCGCGAGCCGTACATGGCCCTGTCGCAGGTGGCACCCGCACTCACAGCGGCAGGCCTGCTCGGAGAATTCGCGTAGGTCTTCGAATTGCCAGAGGGGTTTGGCACGGCATCCATCGCGAATGACGATCAGCTGCATACAACGCTCAAGGGATTCGAACGTGGGCTGAGAATCGACGCTGACGATTTCTGGATAGCTACTGCGCGTTGCTTGGCAACAAATGGAGAATCGCGATCGCGAACCGCATCACGCCTGAAGTAAGCTGGGACCCTGACTTAGGTCAGGTCCCAATTTCAAGTATCAACTGGAGATGCACGCGCATGGAAACACAAGAGGCTGTAGCGGAGAGCACGCCAATGGAAGGAACCGGGCAATCCGACTCCAAGCGTGATGGGCTCAAGAAATTCACGCTCGGCCCGAATGACAGCCTCGAGGGCAAGCTGACGTATGACGGTCACATGACCGTCGACGGCGGGCACGCGGAAGGCGAGTTCCGCATCGGCGGAAACATCGAGATCGGGAACGGCACGGTCGTCAAGGCGCTGCTCGAGGGCTCGAACGTGACCATCAAGGGCGAGGTCGAGGGCAAGCTCACGGCGCGAGACAAGCTCACTCTGGGGAAGGCGGCAAAGCTGAACGGAGACGTGCAGGTGCGCCGGCTACAGATCGAGGACGGCGCCACGTTGAACGGCTACGTCCGGATGGGCGACTTTGAGCAGCAGGCCGGTAGCTAGGCGTCCGAGTCCACCGCCGGCGGACGAACCGCCGAGGGAATCCGCACCCACCCCGAACCAACCCAACTCCGTCCAGCTTGGACCCCGAGACCGGTTGATCGGTCAGCTCTATATCGAAGGTGACCTTCGCGTCGGTGGCGTCGTGGAAGGCGAGGTCGAGGCCACCGGCGACGTCGAGATCGACGACCTGGCAAAAGTCAAAGCATCGGTGGCCGGCCGGGACGTGAGCATTCGCGGCCAGGTGAACGGAGCGATCGTGGCCCGCAAGCGATTGGTGGTGGCTCGGTCGGGCTCGTTGGTCGGCGACGTCCGCGTGCAGCGTCTGGTGATCCAGGACGGCGCGAGCTTCAGCGGCAAGGTGTCTATGGGCGCGGCCGCCGAAGCCCCGGCGGCAGTGGCCCCGCCGCCCAAGCCAGTCGCTCAGGAACCAGATATTCCGCTCATGGTCGAGGCCCCGGCGCGGATCGTTGCGGCACCGGTTGTCGTGGCACCGGTCGTCGCCACTCCGATCGCCCCTTCCCGGGCAGCGCAGGTGCGCCCGCGGGCCAATGATCGCAAGGACCGCAAAGCGAAGGCGATGCCGCCTAAGGTCAAACCCAAGCCCAAGCGCCGCTAGCCGGCGCTTACTTTCGGCCGGTCGGTTTCTTTGCCGCGGCCTGCTTCTTGCCAGCCGCGGCTTTGGGTGGAAGGCCGCGCGCGAAATGCAGCGACGCCGCGATCCATGTTTGGGTTGCCCTAGGCTTCGACCGCCACGTATACGGAACCGTGACGTAACCCTTCATCGCATGACCTGGCATCGGCTCGAAGTCCCGACCGCCCTGCTTTCGGATGGGAGCGCTCTGGTCATCGGGAAGCCGGACGAAAAGGTCCTCGCCGAACAGGCCCGCGAACATGTTGCCGTTCACGAATGCGGCCAGATTGCCGAACATGGGCCGCATGGTCACGGCAGGCTCCACGGGAACCAGTTTCGTGAAGGCGGCCTTGGCCTGCTCGCTCGGCTTCGGCATCGCGCCGCCGCTCATCCGCCCCACGGAATCGAATGGTAGCCCGCACCTCACCGCATTAAGACAAGCACGCTTGACATATTGCAAAGCTGGCTTTACACTGCGCCGGGATGAGCGAGCAGCGACCAAACCCGGACCCCACCGAAGCCCCGATCGAGCCCCTGTACACCCATCCGGCGTCGCCGTTTGTAAGGACCGAGACGCCACAGCAGGTCGATATGCCGGCGGTGCCGGCCGCCCCATCGTCGTGGGTCGTCTACAGGACGCAGATCGAGTTCGGGCTGGCGATGCTCGCATACCTGATGGTGCTTGTCGGATCGGTGACAGTGTTGCAGGCGAACCCGACAGCCGAGTGGCGCTATCTCGTCGCGGTGCTGCCCGTCGTCCCGGCGGCGCTGGCGCTCTCGATCTTCGTCCGCGCGCTCTCGCGGCTCGACGAGCTGCAGAAACGCATCCAGATGCAGGCATTCGGCTTCTCTCTCGGCGCCACCGCGTTGCTCACCTTCGCGTACGGGTTTCTCGAGGGCGTCGGCATGCCGCATTTGAGCTGGACGTTCGTCCTGCCCCTCATGGCCATTCTCTGGGGAGTGGGCACCGCCATCTTCACCATTCGCTACCGGTGAAGAATCGACTGCGGGTCCTGCGCGCCGAGCTCGATTGGTCGCAGGCTCAGCTGGCCGAGCGGCTCGGCGTATCGCGCCAGACTGTGAACGCCATCGAGACCGGCAAGTACGACCCCAGCCTGCCGCTTGCGTTCTCGATTGCGCGCACGTTCAATCGCCACATCGAGGAGATATTCGTGTCCGAAGAAAAGGCGCCGGCGGGCCGCCTGGCGCCGACGCGGGCCGGGTTATGATTTCTCTTCTTGTCGAGC
This sequence comes from Chloroflexi bacterium 13_1_40CM_65_17, assembly GCA_001917815.1. Taxonomy (GTDB): domain Bacteria; phylum Chloroflexota; class Dormibacteria; order Dormibacterales; family Dormibacteraceae; genus UBA10449. The sequence goes on from MNES01000092.1 coordinate 7,172, forward strand.
GGGAGTAGCTCACTTGGTAGAGCGCGACCTTGCCAAGGTCGAGGTAGCGGGTTCGAAGCCCGTCTCCCGCTCCAGCTTTAACTCCTGACCTTGCCCGGGCGACGTCGCCCGCGTGCTCCAGCAGAGAAGCTTCAAGAACTTGTCGGCGGCGCGCGGGTTGGTTATAGCCGGCTGCCGGCAGATGATCAGCCGAACCTCAGACGCGGTTTCGTAGGTGTCGTCTCGAATCTCGCCGGGAACATCACCTCTCATGCACAGGTGCTCCGCAGACCACGTGCCGCTGGGAAGGAAAAGGCGACGATTCTCACCTCCGCTGGTCACTAGGAACAGCAATTGCTCTTGTTTGCGCTAAATGGTTGAGAACCGCTCCGGAAGGGTATGAACCGATAAGTATCGTTTACATCTAATCCTACATCGGGAGGTCTATTGATGATGACAACAACACGTTACTTGTTACCCGGCTCTCTGGTGGCTGGTACTCGGCCTATCGACCGGCTGTTCGAGCAGTTCTTAGGCTATGAAGCCGCGATTCGGGAGGACGGCACGCCGACCTACGCTCTCCCGCTCGACATCCTCGAAACGGAAGACGCCTACGAGCTGCACGCCACCGTCGCTGGCGTTCCGCAGGAGGGTGTCGAGGTGACGTTCGAGAGCGGCATGCTCAGCATCGCAGTGAAGGCAGCGCCGGTTGAGGTGCAGGGCACCTTCATTCGCCAGGAGCGACCTTGGGGCAACTGGAGCCGCAAGCTAGAGCTACCTAAGGAGATCGACCCGGCGAAGATCGCCGCTCAATTCGAGAACGGTGTTCTGAGGGTTCGTGTGCCGAAGGCGGCGAAGGTCGAGCCGGTGCGGATAGCCATTGGTGGACCAGGCAAGGCTAGTGCCCTGCCAAAGGGGCGCGGTTAGCCTCTCCGCCGTCAAGCGGGAGCAATCCGAGAACACAAAGGCACCTGACGCGAAGCTGGCCCGACATCCGTTGAGGGTATGGATCCAGATAGCGGTCACCCAGGTCGTCCTCGGGTTGTCACCCCACTTGCTCCTACACGTCTGAAGACGCCGGGCCGCGACCCAGCCCCCACCGCGACCTATTCGGACCGCCGGGAGCTGCAACCGCAGGCGCCTGAGCCCTCCTCAGTCCTCCTGGGGAAATGGTTCATCTCGGGACGTAGCTCTGTCGAGGGCGGCCCTTGCTACAAGCAGCGCTTGGTCTACGAAGTCACGGTCTCTGGGTTGACGGCCATCCAGGCTGACTTTTTCCAGGGCAGCTACCAACTGGGTCAGTGCCGCGCCAAGCTCCTCTTTATGCTCGCTCACCAGCTTGCTCGAGTCTAGGCTTGCGTCGCCGACTCGGCCAAGCCGCGGCTACTCGAGTTCCCGCACTCTCGCCGTCCAGAATCCAAGGCGTTGGCGGAACCTCTCAGCTTGGGCAGCGACCACAGGGACGTTGGTCAGTTCGACCTCGCGCCGGGCCTGAGGGGATTGTTTGATCATCAGGTCCTGGATGCGCTCCATGACCTTCTCTTCCATGGCCAGGACCTCCCGGTAGATCTGTCTCCAATAGAGCGCATGCTCCATCGATGCGCTTTTGGGATCGCCCTCACCATCCATGGCCTGACTCGGATCGCCACCCCGTGCGGCGGCCACCATGTCCGGCCGTCGACGGTCCTTACCGGAAAGCTTCATGACCTAGTGTCGCGCCACCTGCCATAAGAAGGTCAGTAACAATCCTTTCTGTTCACCGTCCGGCTCAGCGCGCGGAGCCACCGCGGTTATTCGTCCGGGCGGAAGACAAGCGAATATCCTCGCGCGGGACGGTTGACGAGCTCGCACGGAATCTCGAGGTCGGCCAGGATCTTGCGGATGCGGCGCACGTAGTTGCGCACCTCTTCTGGAAAGAGGGCCGGATCGGCCCACGCTCGACCAAGCAGCTGGTTGATGGTGAAGAAGCGGTGCGGATGGTCGATTAGAAACTGCAGCAGTTGGTACTCCCGCTTGGTCAGGTGGCCTTCGCGTCCGCGGTGGCGGATCAACTGCCCCTCTGGATCCAGCTGCAGTCCCTGAAGCTCCCACAGACGCCGATACCAAAGGTCGAGCCTCGTTTGATAGCCACGCATTTGACCCTCGATGATGCCGAGGTCACTGGCGGCCGCATCTTGGGCGACAGGGCGAAGCTTCGGCAACTCCCGGCGCACCCGGTCTAGGAGGCCGACCTTGAACCGAATCAAGTCAGCGTAGACACCGATCCAGTGCCTGGCATCCTCCCAATGCATCGTCCCCAGGTCCTCGCCCTCCAGACCTCGGGAGTTTTCTGGACCCAAACCAATCATCCCCATCAGATCCTACCTGTGGCTGCCGTGGTCACCACCTCGCGCGCGAGCACCGGAGCGCGGATCGGCCCGCGGCCGGCAAAAGTATCCTGCTGGTCGTCTTCCGTGCACGGAGTCCGGGCTCGCGGAATACTCTCCGCGGGGCCGTTTTTTCTGCCGACCAATGCGCGCTCGTTTCGGTCGGGTTGTTACTGAATTTGTTCTCGGGGCCGCGAGAAGATGATCGGAAGAGGAAGAAGCTGTAATGAGCAACAGGATCTCGCTGGACAGGGAAACGGTCGATCACATGATCCTGGTTGGAATGGATGTAGACAGGTACCAAACGCAGGTGATATCGGATCTTCAGCAGAGGGTCGGAGAGCTTACGCGGGCGCTGAAGGACCTCGTCGGAGCTGTCGGAGCGGCGCGACAGAACCCAGCTCTCGCGAGTCACGTGGATGGCGCGTCTGCGAGAGCGCAGAAGGTTCTCGAAGCCGATCTTCCTCACACAAATGGAGGGCAGCTGTGAATCTGAGGCCACTCGGGGATCGGGTAGTCCTGAAACCAGTGGATCGAGAAGAAATGACCAAGAGCGGGATCGTCATTCCCGACACCGCGAAAGAGAAACCGCAGGAAGGGATCGTCGAGGCTGTCGGCACCGGCAGGATCCTGGACACCGGTCAGCGGGTTCCAATGGAACTGAAAGTCGGCGACAAGGTGCTCTATTCGAAGTATGCGGGCAGCGAGTTCAAGCCTGACGACGTCGAGTACCTGATCGTCTCCGAGAAGGACGTTCTTGCGGTCGTCGCTACGCCGTCAGGCCGAACAAGTAAGACCAAATAACCGTGAGGAGTAGCGAATCAGATGGCTAAGAGCGTCCACTTCGACGTTGAGGCTCGGGAGGGACTCAAGAAAGGCATCGACATCATCGCCCATTCGGTGCGAATCACTCTCGGCCCCAAGGGCCGCAACGTAGTCCTCGAGAAGAAGTACGGCGCTCCCACCGTCACCAACGATGGGGTCACGATCGTCCGTGAGATCGAGCTCAAAGACCCTTGGGAGAACACAGGCGCTCAGCTTCTTCGCGAGGTAGCGACCAAGACGAACGACGTCGCCGGCGATGGCACAACAACAGCCACCATCCTGGCCCAGACCATGATCAGCGAGGGCTTCCGCAACGTAGCCGCCGGCGCCAACCCGATCCAGGTGAAGCTGGGCATTGAGAAGGCAGTGGAGGCGGTTGTGGCCGAGATCAAGCGGATGTCCGTACCAGTGAAGGACCACGCGGACATCGCCCACATCGCCACCATCTCATCGCAGGACGAGAAGATCGGCGAGCTCATTGCCGACGCTATGGACAAGGTCGGCAAGGACGGAGTGATCACTGTCGAGGACAACCAGACCATGGCCACGGAACTCGAGGTCGTCGAGGGCATGCAGTTCGACCGCGGCTACACCTCGCCGTACATGGTCACCAACCCGGACCGGATGGAGGCCGTGCTCGAGGAGCCGTTTGTTCTGATCAGCGACCGCAAGATCTCGGCGATTTCCGACCTGCTCCCCGTGCTGGAGAAGGTCGTCCAGCAGGGCAAGCCGCTGCTGATCGTGGCCGAGGATGTTGAGGGTGAGGCGCTGGCGACCGTGATCGTCAACAAGCTGCGCGGCACCTTCACCGCGGTTGCGGTCAAGGCGCCGGGTTACGGCGACCGTCGCAAGGCGATGCTCGAAGACATGGCCATCCTGACGGGCGGCCAGGTCATCAGCGAGGACATGGGCCTCAAACTCGACCAGACCAAGATCGAGCAGCTGGGCAAGGCTAGGCGGGTGACCGTCAACAAGGACGACACCACGATCGTGGAGGGTGCGGGCAAGACGTTGGCCATCCAGGGCCGGATCACGGCGCTCAAGGCCCAGATCGAGGAGACCACCTCCGACTATGACAAGGAGAAGCTGCAGGAGCGTATGGCCAAGTTGGCCGGCGGCGTTGCGGTCATCAAGGTCGGCGCGCCAACCGAGGTCGAACAGAAGGAGAAGAAGCACCGGATCGAAGACGCACTCAGCGCCACCAAAGCCGGTGTCGAGGAGGGCATGGTCGCGGGCGGCGGCGTCGTGCTGTTACAGGCCCAGAAGGTGCTCGACGGCGGGCTCGGTCTCGACTCTGATGAGAAGACGGGTGTTGCAATCGTCCGCAAGGCCCTCGAGGAGCCGCTGCGGCAGATTGCCGCGAACGCTGGCGTGGAGGGCTCGGTGGTCGTCGAGCAGGTTCGCAAGGGAAAGCCAGGGCACGGCTACGACGCCTTGAACAACAAGTACGCCGATATGTTCGCGGCCGGCATCGTCGACCCCGCCAAGGTCACGCGCTCAGCGCTCCAGAACGCCGCCTCGATCGCAGCGATGGTCTTAACGACCCAAGCCGTCATCACGGAGATTCCGGAGAAGAACGGCAACGGAATGCGCGGCGGCATGTCTCCCGACATGATGTAAGCAAGGCTCGGGTAGCCCAAAAAGGGACAAAAAAAGGACCCGGCCCCCGACGGGCCGGGTCCAAAGCGTCGGCCGTTATACGGCGGCCGGCGCAGGGATGAGACCGAGCTGGCTCATCTGGTCGAGCTGATCGAAGTAGATGCGAGCCTCAGCGATCTTTCCGTTCTCGACCTTGAGGATCTGGACTCCGTAGCCCTTCACCTTCTTGTAGGTCGCGGGGATGGGGCCGTTCGGCGCCTCGAGGGGAGCGGTGTGCGTGCCCTCCATGGCGACTTCCTGGACGACCCAGGGGCCGCTCGTGAGCTCGGTCCGCACCGTCATCTTGCCGTCAGGGAACGCCTTCAGCCAGGTCATGGCGTATGCGGTGGCGTCCTTGGCGTTGGTGGCCTTGAATCCGCCCGGCGCGTTGAACTTGATGTCGTCGGAGTGCAGCTCTTGCAGCGCCTTCTCATCGTGGGCGTTGAACGCGGCTACGAAACGGGCGGTCGTGTCTTTGGATTCGGTCATTGCGTCTCCTCCTGAGGAGTGTCGCGAGGCGGAGGGCCAAGAAGGCTACTGCCATCCGAGGCCGGCAACCGCGAGGACCGTTTCCAGCCCCCGACTCAGTCCAGAACAGTTGCCACTATAGCAGAAAATGGTTGCGAATGCGTGCTAATATTCCGCGGATCGAGCGCCCACGCTTGCTATCCGTTGCCCAGGCTGCCGCCGAGCTCAATGCATCGGAGGCCTACGTACGCCGGATGCTGCTGCGGGAGCGACTTTATGGAATCAAAGTGGGGATCGTGTGGGCCATTCTCCCGAACGACCTGGAAGCCTTCCGGCGCACGCGTCGCCCTCCTGGCCGGCCACGCAAGCTCGCTGTAAGTGCCATTGACCAGGCCTCGGCCACGCGCGTGGTCCGCGAGCGCAAGCGCGCCGGGACCAATCGACTCCTCAGAAAGCCACGGCGTTAGTCGTAGGAAACCGGACTGCCGTCCGCACGATCGCACTCGAACGTGACCTGGTCGCGGACGCCAACATCATGAGCTTGGAGCTAAGCGGGCCGCTCGGCACTTCCGCCAATTTCAACTCTAAGATGTAACGGGCTGGGGAGCGGTCCGCTATCGCCACCATACGCCTCAATTGGTCGGTGTGCGGAAGTACTTGAGGACTCTTGCCGAGGGCGGTGGAAGGCGGCTGCGGAATGCCAGCGAACAACCCGGCCGGGCTCGTTGACCACGTCAACCGAATGTCGCGATCGCCCACCCCAAGCCTCCTGAGTAGCCAGGCTACGGAAAAAAGATGCGCCGGCAGAACCGTTGGGAGTGGAGTACTGTGAGCAGTGGCCCCGAGGGACACGTTCACCGGAGTCGGAGTTGGTCGCAAGGCCGGTTCCGAAGCCGGAGAGGCGATCCGTTGGGGTCACTATTTTTTTACCTCCATCGTTGGGCCGGGCCCGACGCAGCTGAAACCAGCTTGTCCCTAATGGGAGCTCAACGCTTGGATCGATGCTCGCTGAGTCGATAAATGAACTCGACGCGTGACGTGGTACCGGGGACCTCAACCCCCGTCTCCCGCTCCACCTTCTCTTGTGCTACAAATAGCACATGACAACGGTAGGTGTTCGTGAGCTCCGTCAGCGTGCCAGCGAACTGCTGCGCCGCGTCGAGGCCGGTGAAACCATTGAGGTCACAGATCGCGGGCGGCCGGTCGCCGTGCTGGCCCCGCTGCCCGAAGCTGGACGGTTAGAGCAGCTCCGAGCTGCTGGCGAGGTGATTCCGGCCGCCAGCAGCCTCAGTGACCTCCCTTTACCCCTGCCTGTTCCTGAGGGTAAAGAATCGCCTTCGGCAATCCTGGCCCGGCTACGTCGCAATGAACGCTGAGCGCGCGATCTATTTGGACTCGTCCGCGATCGTGAAGCTCGCAGTCGCAGAGACGGAGTCTGCGGCCCTCCGCCGGTACTTGCGACGCCGAGCACCACTGGTGGTGAGCGCACTTGCGCGGACTGAGGTCGCAAGGGCGCTGTTGCCGCTTGGTGCCGCGGCGGTGCAGAGGGGTCATGAGGTGCTGAGCCGTGTTGAGCTGATCCGGGTCAGCGACCGAATACTCCTGGACGCTGGGTCGCTACTGCCGGCCCAACTTCGTTCGCTGGACGCCATTCACCTCGCCACGATGCGGCAGCTCGGGGGCAGCCTTCGCAGAGTGGTTACCTATGACAGCCGGATGGCGGCGGCCGTTTCGGCGATGGGAATGACGACAGTCGCGCCCGCGTAGTTAACAGGCGCTAGCGAGCGCCTCTTACCCCATATGTCAGCGGTAAACCACCTCGTCGACAGACTCCGAGAGCTTCGGCAGGGCGCCCTTGATTACGCCGACGAAGGGTAAGGGGCGGTCGAGCTGACGTGAGGCGTCGAGCAACGCCTCCACCGCCTCAATAATCAGTGCGTTCTGGGACATGCCCCTCTCTTTTGCCAGCCGCTTGATCTTCTTGTCCATCGCGTCGGGAACGAGGATCCTTTTAAGCACCATAAGTCGACTCTATGTCAATCCCGAAGCCGATAAGCGAATTCGACGTGTTTGGTACCAGGGACGACAACCCCCGTCTCCGGCTTTCTCAGTCCAGTCCCGTCCGACGCGTGTCGGCCCTCGTGTTTTGCTAGCCGAGCTGCTCGAGGATCGTCCCAGAACGATTCCCTGTCCCTTGCCTTGAGCACTCAAAGACCTTGCCAATTGAGGTGAAGCCGGAGGGCGATTCGGCGCAGAGTTAGCGGCGATGAACCGCATGACGTTCTGGTGGCGCGTGCGCTCGCTTTTCGGAGCGACCTTGGCCGGGTTGGGTTGGAGGCGCCCCAGTCAGGGGATTGCCTATGTTTCGATTCCACCCCGGCCATGGTGGCGACACTTGTGGCACAAGTTCAAGCTGGCGCCCCCGCCAATCCCATTTGAGGCTCCACCCCCACCACCGTTTTCTGGGCAGCCAGACTCGGAGCTTGGCGTCGCTGTTCCCATGCGAGTCGTGCTTGCTTCTGACCCCACTGTCGTCATCGCCCTGACTGATTGCGCGGCTTACTCCAACGGTTTCGAATTCAGTGTCGCAGTCCGCTCTAGGGAGGACTTGGATTCCAGGCTCCTGGGATTCGGCCCACCGATCCCGCCTGGTGCCAAGGAGCCAGACGGCCTCTTCCGGATCACGGTTCGATTTGCCGACGGCGGCAGTGCGAGCTCCAGCCAACGTGCTCCCGGACCCGAGTTGATGGATTACTACTCGGCAAAGCGAGACGGGCTCGAACCAAAGCTGCCAAAAGGACCTGTGCTACAGCCCACGAGTGGCGGAGGTGGTGGCAAGCGTTGGAACTTCCACTACTGGGTCTGGCCGCTGCCACCAGAGGGCAACCTGACATTGGCATGCGAGTGGCCTGCCCGCAGGATGCCACTGACTGAGCATGAGCTCGATGGAGCCGCGATTCGCCGCGCCGGCGACTCGAGCATCGATCTCTGGGGTTGATGATTGAGCCGCGGCTAATGAGATGCGATGTGCGGCTTGCGTTATACGCGTGGCCCGTTGACGGACTCGTCCTATCTGAAAGCACACCTGTCACTCGCTACTCGACTGGTTTCGCGAGCCGATAACTGAATTCAACGAGGTGTTTGGTACCTGGGACGACAACCCCCGTCTCCCGCTCCACTCGATTCTCACTTCGCAGGAGGCGAGGTTCAGGGCAGGATCAGGATCTCCTGGATTGAGGCGCTGTCGAACCGATAGACCAGCGCCGCGCACTACATCGGGTCCGCCGTGGGAATAGCCGGTCACGCGTTCCTCATCGATGATGTAGCGGCCGAGCGCGATTCGATGGGGATGTCGTAGTGAAGGTTCGGATAGTCTGACATCGACTTCAAGTATCGTGCCCTCACAGCCTCGGCACCATCTATCACGTGCCGTCGGCTCTTTTCACAACGACGTCCGTGCGTAGAAGCTCGTGCACCGATCGAGGTCGTGCGCGTGGTAGGCGTCGATCGCCGACTGTACGACGTCCCGCGGTTCAATAAGTTCTAGTTGCCCGAACTTGACACCAGAACCTGGTGAGAGAAGCGGTAGGCGCTTAGAGTCGAGTCGACCGTCCAGAGCCGCTCCACGCGGCGATCGTCATCAGCGCTCAGGAGAACGATCGCATCCACCCAAGAGAAAGTCTGGTCAACATATCGCGCTAGCAGCTCAACGGAGCGTCGATGAGACTCACCGGGCATGCTTCGAATCTCGAAGAGTTCTGAGTCCGCGGCGAGCAGACCGAAGACCGTCAGTGCACGCCGGGCATCGTGACGGCTACTGACACGACGGTCGTATCGGAGCTTCGTGTAGGCCTCTCCTGCGACGACCTCTGGGACCACGATGGGCGCGCGCAGCTTTCGCTGAGATTCGATGACGTTGACCGCCCAGCGGTGGTGGCGGTCCTTGCGGTTCAGGAAAGCAATCAGGAGTCCGGTGTCGGTGAGCGAGCTCAGGCGCCGTACACCGTTTCGTCAATGGTTTCGGATAGGTCCGGAGGTCCTTGAATGACTCCCGCAAAGGCCATCAGCCGATCGATCTGGCTGGCCTCCGCGGCCAAACCCGTCTCCACAAGATGGACGATAAGCCCACTCTGAGTAGTGCCGCGCTTGCGCGCTGCCCTGCGAAGGCGTTCATCGAGAGAGCGGGGGAGGGTGATGTTCTTCCGCACGTGCGTTGCCATGACCGGCCAATTATACACACTGGACTGGCCGGACTACACACTTCGCTCTGATCAGGTTTGGTGCTCGGGGCGTCTGACCTCCTCTCCCGCTCCACACTTGCGTATTCGGACTCGAGCAGCTCGAAACCCACGGCTCTGGCCTCGCCCCATGCAGAGCAAACTCGTACTCCGACCCGATCGATCCCGCGTGCGAGCCTCAATCGGACCCACGGCTGAGAATAAGTCCGTGAGAAATGGTCCCGCTACGATCGTCGACCAGTTGCGGTCGCTTGAGCTGCAAGAACCCGGCGCCGCGGCTGCGGCGGTTTACGACCAGCCGATCGCTCTACGGCTTCTCTATGAAGACCCGGCTTCTGGCGAAGAGCACTATCTCGTCCGCTATCCGGCCGGCGTCAGAGGCCGCGTTCACCGGCACACTGCCGCCCATACGATCGTCGTACTGGAGGGGCGGCTCGATGCCAACGGCCAAGTTATTGGCCCTGGTGCGTACGCCCACTTCCCGGCTGGCGAACCGATGCAGCACCAGGCCACTGCGCAGGGACCCTGCCTGTTCGTGCTTCTCTTTCACGGCCCGTTCGACGTGGAAGTCCTGGGCGAACAGTCGGGAGGCTGCTAACGCGACCTCAACGCAGGCGATACGCGAATTGAAAGGCCTGATTGGTACTTAGGGCACCAACCCCCGTCTCCCGCTCCGGCTCGACCGCCGCAGCGATCTCGCGCTGGCGTCGGGCAGGGCGGCGACGTAAGCGTCGACGGTCCGCTTAGCCGCCATACCGCTTGTGCTGGTTGAGGCTGAACCAGTTCCCGGAGTCGTCGCGAAACAGGGCCTCGATGCCGTAGGGCCGTTCGGCCGGCTCCTGCAGGAAGGTGACGCCCTTACCTTTCAGCTCCTCGTAGGCGCCCCTGATGTCATCGGTTTCGATGACGCCGGCCCCCATCACGCCCTTGGCGACCAGGCCGAGAAGTGTCGCGGCGTCCTCCTCGCTGAACATCGGCGGCTGAGGGCGGGCTAGGAGGATGTTGAGGTCGGGCTGGTCCTTCGGGCCAACCGTGAGCCAGCGGAACCCGTCCATGGTTGCATCGCTGCGCACCTCGAAGCCGAGCTTCTCCGTGTAGAACGCCTTGGCGCGGTCCTGGTCCTCGACGAAAACGTTCACGTGCGAGAGCTTCTTGATCATGGCCCCGACGCTACCGCGCGCCCGTCGTCGGTGCTTCTTCCGGATTGCTGACTTCTGGCGAGACCCGGCCGCATCCACATGAGGACGAAGCAGCCCGGGATGGGCGGAGCGCCGGCAGATGTACTCCGGTACTCGGTCGGTGACATCCCCACGAGGGCGCGGAAGCGCGAGCTGAAGGAGCCGACGCTCTCGAACCCGACCAGGAAACAGATCTCGGTGATGGTCAGGTTAGCCGCTCGCAGCAGGTCCTTGGCGCGCTCGATCCGGCGCCGGGTCAGATACGTCCTCGGAGTCTCACCGTAGGCCTTCGTGAACGCCCGCGCGAAGTGGAACTTGGACAGGTGCGCCGCCTGCGCCATCGAGTCGAGGGTGAGGGGTTGGGCGAAGTCGCGGTCGGTGAGGTCGCGCGCCCGCCGCAGCGCGATCAGAACCTCCGGATGGCTCAAGGCCAGACGCTCTCCATGGAAGCCGCGACGGCCGCAACCCGCTCCTCGGGAGGAAGCGCCCGGACCACCGCATTGAAGGGTTCGACGAGAGTGGGGCCGTCGGAGCCGATCTCGTCCACGACCGTGAGGACTGCCCGCGTGTGGATCACACCCAACGCACCCGGCAGCAGTCGCTCGGTGTCGATCAGCTCGTCCTGCGCGGCGCCTGCGGGTGCGTCGTCGACGTGCGCGTGGACGACCTGCTCGCCGCGCAGGCTCCCTATGTCGGCCGGCGTGCCGCCGGACGTGAAGAGGTGCCAGGTGTCCATCAGGAGCCCCACGTTGGGAGTGTCGATGCGGGCGCCGAGGGCGAGCGCGCCCGGCAACGTGTGGATGAACTCGTTGCGATTCGGCCTCGGCGCCCGCGCGATCGCCGCGGGCGTCCAGGTCATCGGCGACCTGCCGGTGCTCCTCTCGGCCGGCGGGTCGAGGACGCCCGTCGTCAGCTCGACGCCCTGGAACCCGTGGCGGGCGCCGACGTCGTGAACCTCTGGCCAGGGCAGCTGGAGGCCAATGTGAGCGGGGCCGAGGCACTTGAACACGGCCCCAATCTTGCCGTGTACGGCCAGGGCCGCGCCACTGTACGTCCCGAATGACCTTTCCAGACACTCTCTTAGCCGCCTGTCCCGCTTCATGGCTGACCTGCCTGCAGTGGTTCGGCGGAGATAATCGTCCGGCTCATCAGAGTGTTGGGGACGGCGCGTGGTCAGGCGACCTCACCAAGCGCCGTCAGGAGCGCCTGTCTCACACAGCCAACGAGGATTCGAACCTCGAGATTCATACAACCTGAGCCAGCGCGGCGAGACGCGTTTGCATCGCTTGGTAGTTCGAACAAGCTACAGTCTGGTGCTCCAGCTTGACCTCGATCAGCTGCCGGAACGAGCCGCGCGAGATGACCGTGCGTCCTGGACGGTCACGATCACGACTCGGTCCTCGTCTTCAAAGTAGACGTAAACGACAAGCATCCAGCGCCAGGGACCCAACACGAAACGAAAGCCCGACCATCGGCCACCTAGCTCCGGGCCGAGCCGTGGAAAGCGACCAAGTGGACGCACCGCGATCTTGAGCCTCTGTTTCGTGTCCTTTGGCAGGGTGTGAGTTCGGATCAACCGATCCAAGTCGGTCGCGGCCGACCTGGATACTTCGACCCGCGCCACGCGCTAGAGGTCGTCCAGGCTTATTGTCCGACCCGCTTTGGCGTCTTCGAGTCCTTGCTGGGCCCGCTCAAACGCTCCGGGTAATCCGTCTAAGAGGGCCGCTGCGTGACGCGGATCAGGGTCGGCTTCGTCAAGCGCTTGTGAAAGAAGCGATCGCGCGAGGGTGCCTTCTTTCACGTGCGTTCTCTGAGCCAACTTGGCGAGCTTGGCAGCGTACGCCTGATCCAGAGTGACATTGAGGCGGCGGTTCGTATCGGGCATGACGCGAGAGTACACGAATCAGCACGTTACGTGCATGTACTGCCATATTGCTGAGTGACCTTTAGGGTCACCCGAGGCGATAGATGAATTCGACCGGCGGATTGGTACTTGGGGCGTCGTCTTCCCGTCTCCCGCTCCACTCACTGAATTCAAAGCGACGTCCCAACCAGCCTTTTGACCCCAACATTGACCCAGCCACGAACAGCCGTCGGCTACGCGCCCCCGGTCGAGGCATTGACACGGTCACTGTCGCGACGCCATCGAAAGTCGCTACTGGATTCATCGGTGTCATCGCGGATCCGGGGAGCGTCGGCACGCAGGACACGCGTACGCACGCAGAGGGCACGCCGGACATCGGCTGCTTTTCCGGGGGTGACGCCTAGGGTTTAGAGCCGCTCGACCTCACATGGACTCGCGGTACTCATGCCTGAAGTACGGCTTCCAGACCAAGGGCGGAGTGGTTGCGACAGGAGAAGTTCCTACCCACGACGCGGTGATCGGGAATGGGTCGGGAAAGACCGAGTTCGTCCCTCCGTTGCATGCGGGCGTGCTGCTCGTGAGGTATGTGTACAGCGAGGCGGACGACATGCCGATCGTCAAGTCGTTCGAATTGATGACGAAGCAGTCTCCGACGCCACTTGCCGATATGACCAGCGTTGTCTCTGCGGTAGAGCTCGATGGGCCGACGCGTGGGTTGGACGTGTCGGAGCGGCAACCCACGCTGAGCAGGAACCACCTGACCCCTCGAACGCAAGGAAACGCCAGAAACAATCGTTGCACTCAGTGAACGATTGGGCGACAGAGTCAATCGGGTAATGGGGGAGCTGGCTGAGCTGGGCGCCGTCCGTCCCCGCCACCTCGCCGACGAGACTATCGAGTTGCGTCCTTGGCCAGCATCGCCCGTACTCTCCCAGAAAGTCAGTGAGATTTTCGAGCGAGGGGGTATGAAAGAGGTGCGGCCATGGGTGTGGGGAGTTGCGAAGGCAGACGATGTATCTCGGCCGAGGTCGTATCGGGCCGTCGCTACGCGCACTGTCGCCGCGCTGGCCCTGGTTGGTGCCTTGGTGGGCGCCTTGATTGGCATCCTCAAGTTCCGACGAGCGAAATTGAGCGACTGAGACGGTAACGAGTTCGAAGCCCGTCTCCCGCTCCAATTCTGAATTCACGGTTTAGAATTCGTTTGTCAAGCCGAACAGGTGCAGTCGCAAGACCGCTTCTTTCGCTTGACTCTTTTAACTGGGTTCATGCTCCGCACCCAACTTAGTGGGCGGTCGCGGCCCTACGACGCGACTTAGAATTTTCGACGTGGATGAAGGTCCCGCCAGCCAGGGCGCAGAGGCCGAGAAACCGTATCCGGGCGAGGCTCAAACCCGCCTCAGTGGGGCGTGGACAGCGCTGGTGGTTGGCGTGGTGGTTCTGGTCGTGATCCTGGTCTTCATCCTCCAGAACCTGCAGAGCGTCGAGGTGCACTTTCTGTTCCTTCAGGGCAACCTCCCACTCGCGGTGGCCCTCCTCTTCGCGATGGTCCTGGGGGCGGTCGTCGTCCTGGCGTTCGGGGCGGTGAGGATTCTTCAGCTCCGGATGGTGGCGCGACGCGCCCGGCGGCGCCCGGCGCATGAAAGCTCGCCGGCCGAATAGATCAGATCGCGGGCGGAAGCGTGATGTGCACTGCGGTGCCCGACCCGACCGTGCTCTGGATGTCGATGGTGCCCCCGTGCGCGGTGATGATGTCGTGGGTGATCGCGAGGCCCAGGCCTGAGCCGGTCGAGCCAGGACCCTTTACGAACCGCTGAAACACTCGCGGCAGAATATTCGGCGCAATTCCCTCGCCGGTGTCTTGCACGGTGATCCCGACCTGCTCGCCGGTGTTGTGCACCTCGAGGCGAATCGATCCTCCGGCAGGCGTGTGGCGGATGGCGTTCGACACCACATTGGCGAGCGCGCTGCGGAGGCGCGCTGGATCGACGTCGACCATCGGCACGGTGGAGTCGATTGCCGACGCCATGCTCACACCGAACGCTTCGCTCTGCGTCTCGAAAGATGCGAGCACGTCCTGGACGAGCGCCCCCGGCTCTACGTGCTCTCTGTTCAACACGAGACTGCCCGCCTCGGTCAGGACCAGCGTTCTAAGATCCTCGACCAGCACCTCTAAGGCGCGCGTGGCGTCGAGGATCGGCATGACGTGATCCGCGTCGCCCGGGTAGACCCCGTCGGCGATCGCTTCGGCCTGTCCGCGGATGACCGATAGCGGCGTGCGCAGCTCGTGGGCGACGTCCGCGAGGAAGCTTCGTCGCTGCTCGTCGCTGGCCTTCAGCCGTGTTGACATCGCGTTGAACGCTCGTGCGACAGAGGTCAGCTCGGGCGGGCCGCTCTCCGGGACCTGCGCCGAGTAGTCGCCTTTCTCGATTCGGCTCGCGGCGTCGATCAGGTTGTCCATCGGCTGCGAGAAGCGCCGGATGCCTCGCTGGGCCACGACCGCAAAAAGGACGAGCACCAGCGCGGTCGTGACGAGGGCGGCTCCAGCGGCTCCGGGGCGAAACGCGGTTGGCCCCAGCACCCAGCTGAGCAAGGCGCCGACCAAGGCCGTGACCAGCGCGCCGGCCACGGCGACCAGCGCGATCACGCCGAGAATGACGCAGCCCATGCGCCAGAAGAACGGCAGCCGTCCACCAGGCCATCGGCGCTGTGGCGGCCATGGCTGATTCTCCGGCCACCACGGCGGCCGGCGGCGCGGAGGCGGTCCCCATTGAGGTCTCATCGTTCGGGCGGCTCGGCGAAACGGTACCCGACCCCGAACACGGTAAGGACGTATCTCGGCCGGCCAGGCCGCGGCTCGATCTTCCGTCGGATGTTCTTGATATGCGCATCGATCGCCCGCTCGTAAGACTCGAAGGCGACGCCCTTCACCGCGTCGAGCAGCTGCGCCCGGGTGAAAATTCGGCCAGGCTGCCGCGCCATCGTCGACAGGATCTGGAACTCGGTCTTGGTGAGGTCGATGCGGCGACCGGCGATTTTCAGGTCCATGCGGGGGATGTCGACCTCGACGTCCGAACCGACCCGGATCAGGTCCGCGGGATGACGCAGGCCCTCAGCCCGCCTCAGCACCGCCCGCACGCGGGCGACCAGCTCCTTGGGGCTGAAGGGCTTGGTCACGTAGTCGTCCGCGCCGAGCTCGAGGCCGACCAACTTGTCCGATTCCTCTGTTCGCGCCGTCAGCATGATGATCGGGACCTCGCCGTCGCGGCGAAGCGCGCGAGTCACGTCGAGACCGTCGAGCCCCGGAAGCGCGAGGTCGAGGATCACGAGGTCGGGGCGGCCGGTCCGCGCTGTGCGGAGGGCGGTCGGGCCGTCGGACGCCACGAGCACCGTGAACCCGCCGTGTTCGAGATAGTCGCGCACCAGCCGGACGATGCGTGGCTCGTCGTCCACAACCAGGATGGTGGACACCGCGTCCATCGTAAGGACCGTGCACCGAGGGCGCGCTGCCCTCGGTGCCTCATGCTCCTTGCTTCAGACGGTCTTGGTATCTGTTGGTGGCGCGGGCGCCGGCTCGCCGTGTGCGCGCTTGTGCCACTCCTGCATCCGCTCGTCGATCGCAGGCGGAATTCCACCTTTTCCGGGACCGTAGCCGTAGCGGTGCCCCCAGCCTCCGTATCCCCAGCCGCGCCCGAATCGCGCGATGCGGAAGAACACGAAGATCAGGAACAGGATGAACAGGAACCAGAGGAAGCCGAAGCCAAAGAACCCAGGTCCGCCGTAGTAGTAGGGAGCCGCCACCGCCGCTCCATCAGCCACATGCGTGGCCACGCCGGCCGACCAGCCTGCCTGGTACGCGATAGTGCCCACGAGCGCGAGCAGGATGCCCGTCAGCACCACCCACAGGAAACCGAAACCGCGTCTCATCACCGTCACTCCTTTGTTCACGAGAGGTTTGATGCCGCTCATATTTCGGAGCGGTTGTGAACGGCGTGTGAAGGGCGTGAGACCGGGTTGTGGAGGTCGTCAGAAACCTGAATCGCCAAGCTCTACAAGGTCCGCCGAGCGTCTCCACAGGCTGCGCTGAGCTTCTATGTCGAGCGTTGCTTTCGGTGGATCGATGCGGCGTCCGCCCTTGAAGAACCAGCCGGTTGTGCTCCCAAACGCGGGCGAGGTGGCGAGGTCGGCCACGTCTTCAGCGGCGCGATCTGGTGACCTCGACGCGATGCGCGAAAGCAGCCGTATCGGCCGCGCCGTTTCCCGCATCAGGTCAGAGCGGACCAGCCCCGGGTGATACGCGAAGGCCCGCACGTCCCATCTCTTCGCACGTCGCGCAAGCTCGAACGTGAACATGAGGTTGGCGGCCTTTGTCGCTCCGAAAGTTCTCAGTGCGCGAAATTGATCCTTCGACGTGAGCTGGTCCATATCGACGCGAGTCGAGGAGGGCGCGGTGATCGTGATCACGCGTCCGGCGCCGGCCAGACTGTCGCGCAGCAGGTTGGTCAGTAGGAAAGGGCCAAGGTGGTTCGTGGCCAGCATGAGCTCGAAGGCATCCGGCGTCTGCTGATACTCGGAGGTGAAAACCGCCGCCGCGTTCACGAGCGCATCGATGTGGCCCACCGACCGCGAGACCTGCCGCACCGCCGCCCGCACCGAAACGAAGGAAGACAGGTCGACCTCGACGCCTGAGACTCGGTTGTCGCGGTCTAGCCGCTCGATAAGTGTGTCAAGGCGCTCCGACGGCCGGCTCAGGAGCAGCAGGCTCGCTCCGCGACGCGCCAGTAGCTCCGCCGTCGCGGAGCCGATCGCGCCAGTCGCCCCCGTGACGACGATCACGGGGTGCAGCCCTGCCATCGGCTCAGTGTCGATGCATCAAGCCGCGCGTGGCAAGTCAGAGATGAGTTTCAGGACAGCTTGATGTCGGTCTGGCAGCAGACGAAACCGAAGTCAGGCGACCAGCGAAGCACAAGCGGAGGCGCCGCGGTGCTCGGCCTGAAGCAGACGACCACGGGTCCGTACGTCGCGCCGTGGTTTAGCTCGTGGCGCGACCACGGAGTGCAGACAGGCGCGTCGAAAACCGCGCGCGATTGATGGCCCTGTGAGTCGATGAGCATCAGGTCATCTGGCGCTGCGTGGGTTGAGCTGCTGGAGTTGCTGAATGTGACATGCATCGTCACGAGATTGCCACTGATGTCGAGGTTGGTCACCCAGAGCGTGTACCCCTGCAGGTCTGCGCAGGGAGCGGGCGTGCATCCAAGCGCTGGGACCGGACTGGTGACTATGGGCGCCTGGTAGGGAACCTGGAGCGCCTGATAGGCGAACACTGCGACCGTCGCCGCCACCAGAATCAGAGCCCCGATCGCTACGTAACCGAGCAACCGCCGGTTCGTGCGCGAGGTCACGCCTGGCGGCGTTTGCGGCTGCGCATCCTGATCAGCGCGGCCAAGGCGCCCGCGATTATCAAAACGAACAGCAGCGGGAGCACCCACGCGTTCTGGCCCAAGAAATTCTGGATGTGGTCGGAAAAAGTTGCGGGACCTGCGGCTCGCGCGTCACTCGGCGCGTATGCGACAAGGTCGGCCGTGTAGGGCTGCGTGAGGCTGCAGCTGTTGTCGTCAAACGGCGGGTTGGCGTTCACCGGGACGAAGAGGTATCGGGTGCCTGACTGGTAGTGACGGTCGACGCTCGATGCGGTGAACGGCCCGGACACCGGCGAGCCGTGAACGTCGATGTAAGCCGGCAGCTCGGGTCCTCTCCAGATCGATTCGACCTTCACGCGTGCCACGCGTTCCTGGTCCGATGTGTACACGACGGTGCCGACGAACACGGTCGGTGCTGCCGCGATCCGGTCACCGAGCGATGGGCCGCCGGGTCCGCCTCCGCCGCAAGATGCCTCAGCTGTCTGGACTCCGGCGAACGCGAGCGCTCCAACCGCGGTCAGAGCCGCCAACCGCGCAAGCCTGGCTACAGGACCGCCTCCGCCAGGCGCTCCGCCTGCTCCACAGCGGGCGCGCTCATGAACAGAATCAGCTCGTCGCAACCGATCGCCTCGTACGCTTTGACGCGCGACCTCGCCTCGTCCGCCGTCTTGATGGTGCCCTGCCAGACGCGGGGTCCGTATTCGCCGTAGTAGCCCATGACATTGGATTCCGCCTCGGTATGTGCTTCCTCACCGAGCGCAAAGTAAGCCAGCGCGCGAAACTCAGGCTTGCCGCCTCGGCCGGCTTGCTTCCAGGCACTATTGACACGGTCCATCATCGCCTTCAGGCTCTCTGGGGTCCCGCCGCCATGTGTGTACCCGATCGCATATTTCACGATGCGCTTGATCACCGGCTCGGCGCCGCCACCGAACATGATCGGCACCGCCACGCCGTTCACGGGTCGGGGCGTCACCGGATGCTTGGTTCCCGGTACAGGCTCGCCACGCCAGGCGCTGTGCATCAACTCGAGCGCCGCGTCCAGCCGCCGGCCACGGGTCTTGAAGTCGGTGCCGGTGACGGCGAAATCGTCGGGACGGCCGCCGACCCCGATGCCAAGAACGAACCGCCCGCCGGATACCTGGTCGAGCGACGCCGCCTGCTTGGCGAGCAGCACCGGTTCACGTGTCGCCGCCAGGAGGATGTCGGTGAAGAGTCCGATCCGCTCCGTCGCCCCGGCAGCGGCGGCGAGTGTCACCAGCTCCTCGTAGTTCGGGTACGCGACGCGCCCAATCGTTGCCAGAGTGGAGAAGCCGAGCACATCCGCGCGGTGCGCGATGTCCACCATCAAGCGGCCGTCGGCGAGGCTCTTGTCCGCGTTCGGTAGACCGAGGCCGATCTTCATGACCAGCTTTCCACCTTACCGGAGCTACGCGACCGAGACCGCCTCCACGCGCTCGTCCGCGAGCACCTTGCCGTCCTTCAACCTGATGTTGCGGCGCGCCTGGCCGGCGACGTCCAGGTCGTGAGTCACGACGACGATGGTGACCTGGTCTTCTCTGTTCAGGCGGTTGAGGAGCGCCACGAGCTGCTCGGCGGTTTCGGTGTCGACCGCGCCGGTCGGCTCGTCAAGGAGGATCAGGGAAGGCCTGTTGATCATCGAGCGCGCAATCGCGACGCGCTGCTGCTGGCCACCTGACAGCTCTGCCGGCCGGTGCTTGATGCGATCGGTGAGATCGACGCGTTCGAGGAGCTCGAGCGCACGTTCGCGCCCGCCGACTTTGTTCTTCGAGTAGCGCAGCGGCAGCATCACGTTCTCGAGCACGTTGAGCCCGGCAAGGAGGTTGTACTCCTGGAACACGAAGCCGACCCTCTCGGCCCTCATGTGGGCGAGGTCGCGATCGCCGAGCTTGGTGGTGTCGATGTCGTCGATGATCAGCCGCCCTGAAGTGGGCCGGAGAAGCAGGCCGATCAGGTCGAGCATCGTCGTCTTGCCGCTGCCGGACCGGCCGACCACGGCCACGAACTCACCCTTGTCGATGTCGAGCGTGACGCCGTCGAGGGCACGGATGATCTCGCTGCCGCGCTTGTAGTGCTTGCGCAGCTCTTCGAGCCTGACGTTTGCCATCGAGCTACTCGTTCCTCAACGCCGTGACAGGGTCGAGCCTGGCGGCACGGAAGGCGGGCAGGATCCCGGCGACCGCGCCCAGCGCGATGGCGAAACCCAAAGCGAACAACGTGAGCCGGACGGTCAGCAGAAACAGGGTCGAAGCGCCAGGTGATGTGGTTGCGTTGACGACGAAGGTGATGGTGGCTCCGATGCCATACCCGACCAGCCCTCCGATCAAGCCGATCAACGTCGCTTCGATCAGAAACTCGCCCATGATGTTGAGCGTCGTCGCTCCTACTGCTTTCTTGAGGCCGATCTCGCGGACGCGCTCGGCGACCGCCATGAACATCGTGTTGACCACCGACAGTCCGCCGATGACCAGCGCGAGCAGCGCTGCCGCGGTGGTGATGCCGGTGAACACCGCGCCACCTGACTTGAATGCGTCCACCAGCTGGCTTGGCTTGGTCGCCTTCACTCCAGGAATCTGTGAGTTGATGCGGTCCGCGATCTTGTCGAGGTCGCTGAGCGAGGTGCCCGGCTTGCCATAAACAGTGATGCCCTCTGTAATCTGGCTGACATCAAGCGCTGACTGGAGCGGCCCCGGAAGGCTGTCCTTGAGCAGCATCTGGCCGTCGGAGATGCTGATGTAGGCGAAGGTGTCAGGTGCGGTGAGGGTCGGGTTGAGGATGCCAACCACCTTGAAGGGGTGGTTGACGAAGTCCCCTTTGGCATCGGTCGGCTTGACTGGTAGGTCGATCGTATCGCCGACGTTCTTCTTGAACTCTTTGCTGAGCGTGGAACCCAGCACGACCTCGCCAGATGAGGTCGCTGTGAGCTGCCGGCCACTTGCAGTGCTGATCTTGAAAGGTGTCCAGTTGTTTTCGTCGGGAGAGGTGGCGACGATCGTGTCAGGCACTCCGAAGCTGAAGCTCGGGGCGGCTCCCGGCTTCATCTGGAAGCTGTAGCCAGGGAAGGCGGCCGCCACTCCGTCGACGCGCTTGATGTCGTCGATCTTCGAGAGTGGCAGCAGGAAGGTCGACTGTCCATCAGGCGGGCCGACCTGCACGTTCGAGCCGAAGTACTTGACTCCGCCGTCGAGCAGCGCGTTGAAGTTCTCCGCGAGCGCGCCCATCGTCGTCAGCGCGAGAACGCCGATGACGATGCCGGAGATGGTCAGTGCGCTGCGCAGCTTGCGCCGCGCGATGTTGCGAAGAATTTCCACGAGGTCAAGCAGAATAGCTCAGCCAGGGTTATCGGCAGGTTAACGGCCGAACAGGACCGCCAATAAAATGACGATGATGAGAGGTTCGGGTGTCCAGCCTGCTGCTCAGAGGATTTCTCCTCGGCTTTGCCGTTGCAGCCTCGCCCGGGCCGATCTTCTTTCTTTGCCTTAGACGCACCCT
>MNES01000092.1:28744-31100 GCA_001917815.1 Chloroflexi bacterium 13_1_40CM_65_17
GCTGCTCGTCGTTCTCGGCGCGCGCATCATCAGACAAAGACCAACAAGCGCGGAGCCACCGCCGTCCACTCGTTCAAGCCTGATGGGGGCGTATGTCTCGACCCTCGCGCTGACCATCACCAACCCGGCGACGATCATCTCGTTCGCGGCGCTGGCCGCGACATTGGGGGTCGGCATCAGCGGCGGCTACGTGCGCCCCACGGTGTTCGTTATCGGCGTTTCGCTCGGATCGCTGACGTGGTGGTGTGTTCTGGCGGGACTCGTAGCGGGAGTGCGCGCTCGGATCACTCCGCGCGTGGTGTTTATCATCAACACGACCAGCGGTGTGGCGATCATCGCTCTCGGACTTGCGGCCTTCATATCAGTGCTGGGCACATGAGAGGGAAGCAATCGAGCCGCACACCTGGTTAGGAGGGACATGGGATACCCGATTCACATCGTCGACGTGTTCACCGACAAGGCACTCGCCGGCAACCAGCTGGCGGTGGTGCTCGACGCAGGCGATCTCGACGCGGCCGTGATGCAGCGCGTTGCGCGAGAGATGAACTTTTCCGAGACGACGTTCGTGATGCCGCCGTCGCTTCCGGGGCTTGCGGCCCGCGTCCGGATCTTCACACCGGGCACCGAGCTGCCGTTTGCGGGTCACCCGACGGTCGGCACCGCGTGGGTGCTGGCGACCGAGGGCCGGGTTCCGGACGAAGCACTGGAGTTCACGCTCGAGGAGGGCGTCGGACCGGTGCCCGTGCGCGGCGAGCCCGGCCCGAACGGCATCACGTTCTGGATGACCCATCCGCCGCTGACCTTCGGCGAGGTGGTCTCCGATCGGCGCCGGATCGCAGCGGCCCTGGGACTCGACGAGAGCGCCCTGGTCCCGAATGTTCCGCTGCAGGTGGCAAGCACGGGCAACCAGTTCCTGTTCGTCGCACTCAAGGATGCCGATGCCGTTGACGCCGCCGTGTCCGACAACGGCCGGCTGGCAAGCGCGTTCGGCGATGAGGAGCCTCTGGGCGTGTTCTTGTTCACGGCCACGGGCCCGGATCGGCTTTACAGCCGGATGTTTGCGCCCGCCTTCGGAATCGCCGAGGACCCCGCGACGGGATCGGGCAGTGGCCCGCTGGGCGCCTTCGCG
Source organism: Chloroflexi bacterium 13_1_40CM_65_17 (assembly GCA_001917815.1). Classification (GTDB taxonomy): domain Bacteria; phylum Chloroflexota; class Dormibacteria; order Dormibacterales; family Dormibacteraceae; genus UBA10449. The sequence goes on from MNES01000092.1 coordinate 29,874, forward strand.
GTCAAGTACGGACTGGTGCCGCCCTCGCGAAGGGTGTCGATCGTGAGCGAACAGGGGACCAAGATGGGCCGGCGCAGCATCGTCAACATCCGGCTCGAATATGACGCCGACGGCGACATTCCCACCCGGATCGAGGTGGGCGGCGCCGTGATGCCGGTTGTGAGCGGGACGCTGGTTGGAGCGGACGCGTGATCGTCGACAGCTACAAGTTCCTGCCGCGCAGCTTCCGGCCTCTGTATGAGGGCCGGGGGCCGTTCAGCGGCGAGGAAGGCCCGGTCTGGGCACCGTTCGACAAGCGGTTGGCGGCGTCGCGCATCTGCCTCCTCTCTTCTGCCGGCCTCTACCTCGATTCGTCGCAGCCTCCCTTTGATACCGAGCGGGAGCAGAACGAACCGGAGTGGGGAGACCCGTCGTGGCGGTCGATCCCATCCACTGCGGACGCCGCGGACATCCGCTTGGCGCACCTTCACATAAACGATGCGGACATCCGATCCGACCCCGAGATCGCGCTCCCGGCGCGATTGCTCGGCGAAGTGGCGGCTGAAAGACTGGTCGGGAGCGCGACCACCGAGCATTTCTCGGTCATGGGTTACCAGGATCGGCGCCTGGACGGATGGCGCCAGGAAACGGTTCCGGCGCTTGTCGCCAGTCTGCGCGACCAGCAGGCAGACGGCCTCGTCCTCGCGCCTGCTTGACCCGATTGCTGCTCGAACGTGCCCGTGCTGGCACGCTGGATCGAAGCCGCCGGCATCCCGACCGTGATCGTCACGATGATGCCGGCGGTCGCCGAAGAGCGGAGGGCGCCGCGGATCGTTGGTGTTGAGTTTCCGTTCGGGCACGCCTTCGGCATGCCCGGCGACAAGGCGATGCAGCGAAGCGTGCTCGAACTCGCCCTGCGGGTTCTGGCCGGTTCCGCGGCATTCGGCACCCGCGTCGACATCGACATCGAATGGCCGGTGCCGCTGCGCGAGGCTTACAAGGCCTGGCAGCCCAAGGAGGCGAGCCCGATCGTCCGGAAACTTCTTGCCTCCCCACAAAGTGGGGAGGCCGGCCCGCAGGGCCGGGTGGGGAGGTGAGCTAGCTGTTATCGGTGGGGTCGAGCTTGATCGACGCCGAGTTGATGCAGTAGCGAAGGCCTGTCGGGTCAGGGCCGTCGTCGAAGACGTGGCCAAGGTGCCCGCCGCAGTTGGCGCAGGTGACCTCGGTCCGGATCATGAAGAGGCTCTT
>MNES01000004.1:0-10592 GCA_001917815.1 Chloroflexi bacterium 13_1_40CM_65_17
GGAACCCGCCCCCGCCGCCGGCAGCCCGGCCAGCTTCACCAACTGCCTCGTCAGGCGAGCCTTCCGGCGCGCGGCGTTGTTGGCGTGCAAGATTCCTTTCGCGGCAGCGCGGTCGAGAGCTCGTATCGCATCCAGGGCCACTGCGTAGCGCTCCGACTCGGCCACTGGGGCTTCGGTCAGCGTACGGCGAGCCTTGACGATCTTCGTCTTGACCTCCGAGCGCACCGCGCGATTGCGCATCGTCCGGCGAACGCTCGCGCGGGCCTGTTTCTTGGCCGACGCGGTTCGCTTAGCCATGTGTCGATTCCAGGTGGGAGAAGAGCACGAAGCTAGGATTATAGGGGCCAGTGGAGTTCGAGCTCAGCGGGAAGCGCCCGAAGGTGCATCCCGACGCATACATCGCGCCGACCGCGGTCCTCATCGGTGATGTCGAGGTTGGCGCCGGCGCGAGCGTGTGGTTTGGCGCTGTTCTGCGCGGCGATGAGGCCGCCATCAAGGTCGGCGACGGGGCCAACATCCAGGACAACGCGGTCGTCCACTGTGCGCGCAATCTCCCCACCCTCATCGAGCAGAACGCCAGCGTCGGCCATTCCGCCCAGCTCGAAGGCTGCGTCGTCGAGCAGGGGGCCGTCGTCGGGATGGGCGCGACCATGCTGCAGGGCAGCCGGCTTGGCGCGGGTTCGATGCTCGCGGCTGGAGCGGTTCTCGGCGAGGGCAAGTCGGTCCCCGCAGGCCACATGGCGGCGGGGGGACCCGCCAGCGTGAAGAAACCGCTGGACGGTTCAGCGGGAAATTGGGTCGGTACAACCGCCAAGCACTACCAGGACCGCGCCGTAAAGTACCGAGCGAACCTGCGACCCGGCCGCAGTTGAACATCGCGCTGCCTGCGCGCGCCAAGCTCAACCTGGACCTCGACGTCATCCGACGGCGCGCCGATGGATTTCATGAGATCCGCACAAACATGCAAGCGGTCGCGCTGCACGACCTACTCGAGGCGGCGCCCGCCACGAGCTCGACTCTCGTCATTGACGGCTTGCCCGCCCCCGCCGCCGGCGACAACATCGTTCTCAAGGTCCTGGCCGAGGTCGAAAGGGCCGCGGGCCGCCCGCTGCCCACGCACTTCCACCTCCACAAGAGGATCCCGCCGGGTGGGGGCTTGGGGGGAGCCAGCTCCGACGGCGCCGCCGCGTTGAGGGCGTTGGCCGCGATTCATCGACTCGACCTGAACGTGGAAGAAATAGCGAGAAAAATCGGCGCCGATGTGCCGTTCTTCCTCGCCGGCGGCCGCGCCCTCGGCGAGGGGATTGGCGAGCAGCTCACGCCGCTGCCGACGGAGCTCGCCTGGTTCGCGATCGCCTGGCCCGGTATCGAACTCTCGACCGCACGCGTTTACGGTGCGTGGGACGAAACGAAGGGCGGGCCGCCGAATGCGCTGCAACGCGCCGCCGAGCATGTCGATCCGCGAGTGCAAGATTTCGCGAAGCGTCTTGGTCATGAATGGCAGATGACCGGCAGCGGGTCGGCGTTTTTCAAACGCTGCGCCAGTCGCGACGAGGGGCTCCTGGCGATCCATCCGCTCGAGTGCTGGACCGCGCTCACGCACAGCGTTGGAGCCTGGGCCTGATGCGCCGCACGGCCGCGGTCTGGGCCGGCAAGGCCACGGGCGCACTCTCGAGGATCAGCCGCCTCGGAGGTGGCACGACGCTGCCCGGCGACGTCGCAAGAGCCATCGACCCCGACGTTCTGCGCAAGCTGTCGCACGACCTCAAGCAAGGTGCCATCGTCATCACCGGCACGAACGGCAAGACGACCACGGCGCGCCTCATCAGCTGGCTGCTCGAGGGCGCCGGTCACACCGTGGTATCCAATCGTGCCGGCGCCAACCTGATCTTCGGCGCCACCGCGGCGGCGTTGCAGCGCGCCGGGGCCGATGGCCGGCTTGACGCAGACTGGGGCGTCTTCGAGATCGACGAGGCCAGCCTCGAACGCGCGGTCGACGAGATCCAACCGCGATCGGCGATCGTCCTCAATCTCTTTCGCGACCAGCTCGACCGCTACGGTGAGCTGGAGGCGATCGCGAAGAGGATCGAGAAAGCCCTCGCGCGCCTTCCCGAAGCAAGCCACGCGGTCCTCAACGCCGACGACCCTCGTGTCGCCGAGATCGGATTGAGCCTCGAGCGTGTGCCGCTGTGGTTCGGGCTCGACGATCCGGCGGTCGCATTGCGCGAGCTGCCTCACGCAGCAGACGCTCGGACCTGCCCGCGTTGTGGCGCAAGCCTGTTGTTCGACGCGGTGTACGTAGGTCATGACGGCGTGTATCGCTGCCCCAACGGAGATTTCACCCGCCCCGCGCCCGAGTTGGCCGCGACCCATATCGAGCTGAACGGATTCGACAGCCTCTCGATGGGCGTGAGCGGTGTTCGCATCGAGCTGCCGCTCGGCGGCCTGTACAACTGCTACAACGCGCTGGCCGCGTTCGCTGCGGCGAACGCGATTGGCCTCGACCCGGCGTACATCGCGGATCGGTTTCACACCTTTCATGCCGCATTCGGCAGGCAGGAGCGCCTCGCCGCCAAGGGCCGCCACCTCAACCTCGTTCTTTCCAAAAACCCCGCGGGTTTCAACGAAACCCTGCGCACCGCGGTCGACCTCGCGGGCGGCAAGTATCTGTTGATCGGCTTGAACGACCGCCGCGCCGACGGCACGGACGTCTCGTGGATATGGGACGTCGACTTCGAGCGCCTACGCGGACGCGCGAAGCTCGTGGTTCCTGCGGGCAACCGGGCCAACGATCTCGCGGTGCGTCTCAAATACGGGGGGGTGGATGCGGCGCCGCCCGAGTCCGATCCCTCGCGCGCCCTCGACTCCCTAATCGATGGCACTCCAGAGGGCGAGACCGCGCATCTGCTCTGTACGTACACAGCCATGCTCGATGTCCGCTCCGAGCTCGTCAGGCGCGGCTGGGCAAAGCCTTACTGGGAGACTTAGAGACACATGGCCAGGCACAGGAAAACGTTCACGGTCGGGTGGTTGTACCCCGATCTCATGAACATCTACGGCGATCGCGGCAACATCCTCACGCTGCTCAAGCGCGCCGAGTGGCGCGACTACGAGGCCCGTCTCATCGAGCTCGGCAGAGGCACGGCCAAGCGTATGGACGCGGTCGACATCTTCTTCTTCGGTGGCGGGCAGGATCGCGAGCAGGCGCTTGTGTACGAAGACCTCCTCGAGTCCAAGCAAGCCCCGCTCTTGCGTGCGGTGGCATCCGGCGCGAGCGTGCTTGCGGTGTGCGGCGGCTACCAGCTCCTCGGCCACTACTACCAGACCGGTGAGGGCGAACGATTCCCCGGCATCGGCCTGATAGACGTACGCACCGAAGCCGGCAAGCGGCGCTTCATCGGCGACGTGGTCGTTGACGCCGCGCTGGTCGACATCACGCCGAACACCCTGGTCGGTTTCGAGAACCACAGCGGCCGCACGTACTTGGGGCCGAGGGCCAAACCTCTCGGGCGCGTGCGAATGGGCTTTGGCAACAACGGTGAGGACCACACCGAAGGATGCCTGCAGGGAGGCGTCCTTGGAACCTACTTACACGGCTCGCTGCTGCCCAAGAACCCGCACCTCGCCGACCACCTGATACGGAGCGCGCTCAGGCGCCGTGGTATTACCGAGCTTTCCCGTCTCGACGACTCGGTCGAGCTCGCTGCGCACGAGCGGATCCTGGAGCGCGCCGGGCGACCGTAGCCGCGGCCTGCGCCTTGGGTGCCGCCGGCGCGCCGTTGGCTCGGGGTCCGGCTGCGATTTTCGGCTGCGGCGTCGACAAGGCCTCGCGCAGCACCTGGTCGATCGACTCCACCAGCACCAGCTGCATCTCCTTGCGCAGGTCGGCGGGAATGTCGTCGAGGTCCGCCTCGTTGTGAGCGGGCAGCAGCACGCGCCGTATCCCGGCGCGATGCGCGCCCAGCACCTTTTCCTTCACTCCGCCAATCGGCAGCACCTTGCCGCGCAGTGTGATCTCTCCGGTCATCGCCACGTCATCGCGGGCCGGACGTCCGGTCAGGATCGAGGCCATCGCCGTGAGCACGGTCACCCCTGCGGAGGGCCCTTCCTTTGGCTGCGCGCCCGCGGGCACGTGCACGTGGAGGTCGTTCTTCTCGAACAACGAAGGATCGATTCCAAGAACCGAAGCCCGGTCCTTCAGGTACGACAATGCCGCCGACGCGGACTCCTTCATCACTTCGCCGAGCTGTCCAGTCAAACGCAGCTCGCCCTTGCCAGGCGTCAAAGCCGCTTCGACGAACACGATCTCGCCGCCGGTTGGCGTCCAGACCAGTCCCGTAGCCACGCCCGGCCGGTCGATCCGCTCGGCCACATCGTCGTGGAAGCGACGCTTGCCGAGCGCGGCTCGGACCCGCTTCATATCAACGGCCCGGCGCAGGCGCTTGCCGACGGCCAAATCCGCGACGGCGCGCCGCATCACCGACGCGATCTCGCGCTCCAGGTTGCGCACGCCTGCCTCGCGCGTGTACTGGCGGATGATAAGCCGCACCGCATCCTCGGCCATCCCAACTTCACCGACCCGCAGCCCATGAGCGGCAAGCTGCTTCGGCACCAGGAACCGCTCCGCGATCTGGACCTTCTCCTCTTCGGTGTAGCCGGAGAGATGAAGGACCTCCATCCGGTCGCGCAGGGCCGCGGGAATGGTCTCGAGCGAATTCGCGGTCGTGATGAACATGACCTTCGAGAGGTCGAACGGCACGTCGAGGTAGTTGTCGCGAAAATCCTTGTTCTGCTCGGGGTCCAGCACCTCCAGCAACGCAGACGACGGATCGCCGCGCCAATCTGAGCCGATCTTGTCGACCTCGTCCAGCATGAACACCGGGTCGTTGGACTCCGCGCGGCGGATGGCCTGCAGGATGCGGCCGGGCATCGCTCCGATGTACGTGCGCCGGTGGCCGCGAATCTCCGCCTCGTCATGCACGCCGCCCAGTGATGCGCGCGCAAACTTGCGTCCCATCGCGCGCGCGATCGAGTGGCCGAGGGAGGTCTTGCCGACGCCTGGCGGCCCGACGAAGCATAGGATCGGCTCGCGACCGCGTTCAGTGAGACCGCGAACCTGCTTCAGGCGCCGCACCGCCAGGTGCTCCACGATGCGCTGCTTCACCTTGTCGAGGTCGTAGTGGTCGGCGTCCAGGATCTCGCGAGCCTTGGCCACGTCCACCTCGCCGCCGGTCGAGATGTTCCACGGCAGCGAGACGATGAGCTCGAGGTAGGTGCGGATCACCGACGACTCGGGTGACGCCGAAGGGATCCGCTCCAAACGCGCCAGCTCGCGGTCGGCTTCGCGGCGGGCCTCAGGCGGCAGCCCCGCCTTTTCGATCCGCTCTCGCAGCTCCGAGAGTTCGCCGTGCTCGCTGTCCAGCTCACCGAGCTCGCGCTGAATCGCCTTCAGCTGCTCGCGCAAGAAGTACTCGCGCTGGGCCTTGCCCATCTGCTCCTCGGCCTGCGACTGAATCTTTCGCCCCAGCTCCAGCACCTCCAGCTCGTGCGCGAGTGTGCCGAGCAGGCGTTCGAGCTTCTTCTTGGCCGAATCCATCTCGAGGATCTCCTGCCGCTGCTCGGTGGTGAGCCGGATGTGATTGGCGATGTAGTAGGCGAGGTGCAGCGGGTCGTCGATCGCGCCCGCGGCGCTGGCGAGCTCGGCGGGGAGGTGGGGCGCGAGAGTTACGAGCTGCTGGAACGATGAGATGGCACGCCGCAGCAGTGCCTCGCGCTCGATGGGCGTCATCGAGTCATGCGCTTCGGGCAGCATCTCGACGCGGCAGCTGAGGTATGGCTCTTCGGCGAGCGCGGACATCAGCTTGATCCGCCGCAGGCCCAGCACCGCAAGCTGGATGGTGCCATCCGGCAGCTTGAGCATGTGCTGTACTCGCACCATCGCGCCCACGTGGTGGATGTCCTCGAATCCGACCTCTTCGGCCGACTCGTCGAGCTGGGCCGCCACGGCGATGTGGCGCTCGGCACCAGGCAGGTCGTCGAGCAGCTGCAGCGATCGGCGGCGCCCAACCGAGAGCGGGATGAAGATCCGCGGAAAGACGACCGTGGACTTGAGCGGCAGCACGGGCAGGTGCGAAGGCACGATCCCCTCCAGGTTCACGGCTGGCATCTCGCTCACAGCAACACAGTATTCCCCAGTGGCTCGAGACTCATCCGGAGCTTCAGCCGGCCGGCCAGAACTCACCCGGGCCGAAGACGCCCCATCCGGCGTCGCCCCCCTGCCCATGTGGGTCGTCGCCGAACGCCCAGCTCACCTCCTGCTCGGTGCCAGCCGACAGGTTCATGGCGTAGACCCTGCCGGTGGGCATCGTGGCGCCGGGGCATCCGTCGGACGCCGTACATGCGCGCTCCTCGAGGTACCAGACCCAACCATCCTTCACGAAAAGGATCTGAGTCCGCAGCTGTTCGACGACGAGGTGCGTGGTGGCAGCCTTCAGGTCGTATACGTAGATGCGGGGCTGCGACTGTTCGCTCGGGTTCACATAGGCGGTGTAGGCGATTTGGTTTCCGTCAGGCGAGAGGCCCGGCAGGTATGACCAGGCGCCCGCGCCGTTCAGAGCCGAAACGCCAGCCTCCGGCGTCCAGGATTGCGCGGTGTCGCTTCCGAACCGGTCCAGAAACAATCGGTGTCCGCTGCGGTCCCAGAACGCCCACATGACGCCGGGATCCAACGTGGTGACGAGGGCGCGATCGGACACGCGATAGACCGCGATCGGCTGGGAACCCTTTCCCGTGAGGTGGCCCGCCGCGACATATTGGCCGTCGGGGGAAACGGCCAGTACCTCCGGTGGCAGACCGAAGCGGCAAATGCAGTCACCAATCCCCGTTCGGTAAGTGAACAAAAGGCCGGTCTTGCGCTGTGCATAGAGATACACGTCGACGCCACCATTCGGATAGCCCTCGTCGGCGCTTCGCGGGAGCGTGTAGGCCATGACCGACTGGTCTGGAAGCCACGAGGCGGACGTCACATAGAACGGGAAGGTGCCCGCATGGCTCTCGTTGCCACTGCCGAGCGAATGAAGCATCACATCGGTTTCGTTCGCCGACACCGGCTTCAGGTACTCGAACGTGTCGCCGGTGAAGAGGTGCGCGGAGGTGTTTGCGATCTTGCAGAGCAATCTGGGGCGAACCGGATTCGTCACGTCGTACAGCAGCTGATTGGCCGTCCATTTCGCGCCAATCAACACCATCGAACCCCCGCTGGCGCCTCCGCCGCAAGCGACCCGCGGAACGGGCGACGGAGATGGACCCGCACTTGACGTTGGAGTGGGGGAGCTCCGTGCCAGGCTCGGCGTGACCGACGGCGTCGTCGTGAGGCTTGGAGATGCCGAGGGCGACTTCGTCGCAGTTGGGGCACCGCCGGCACAGGCGGTCACGAACACGAGGGTTGCCGCCAGTCCTGTCAGCCACCGCATGCCGGAAGGCTAACGAACTGCGCCGGTAACTCATCACTCAAAACCGATGATCCTCCGCCGCGATGGCTGCGTATCGCGTGACGAAAGCCGTCCATCTTCGGAGGAGGGGAAATGAAGGATCTGCTTGCGTACCCGGTCGTGGTCCAAACCTCCACCCGTATAATTCCGGACACCCCGCAAGGGTCAAATCTTGAGCCAATCGCTAACGGCCGTCATCCTGGCCGCCGGTCACGGCACCCGCATGCGGTCGCGGACTCCCAAGGTCCTGCATGTGCTTTGCGGCCGTCCCATGATCGACTGGGTCATCGACGCGGTCAGCGACGCGGGCGCGGACGCAATCAAGGTCGTGACCAACCCGCATCACGCAGAGGTGGCCGCGCACCTGGACGGGAAAATCCCTTCGATCGAGGTCGTCTACCAGCGCGAACCGCGTGGTACCGCCCACGCCCTGCAGCAGGTCGGGGACCTTGCGGGCGACGTGCTCGTGGTCAACGGCGACTCCCCGCTGCTGACCGCGACCACCGTCCGCCACATCATCGACATTCACCGGCGGGCCAAGCGTCCAGCCACTCTCGCCGCCGTCGAGGACCCACGGCGAGACGACGGCCGCATCGTGCGCGCCAAGGATGGTGACTTCGAGAGGATCGTCGAGCGCAAAGACGCGAATGACGAGCTCCGACTAACCGTCCACGAGTTCAACGTCGGCATCTATTGCTTCGACGGTGGCCGGCTCGTAGAAGCGCTGGCCCGTGTTTCGGACGACAACAAGGCCGGTGAGTACTACCTCACCGACGTCTTCCCATACCTCCAGCCCGTCAACGTCGTGAAGCTCGCCGACCCGGATGAGGCGCTTGGCGTCAAAGACCGCGTCCGCCTAGCGACCGCGACGCGGATCATGCAGAAGCGCATCCTCGACCGCCTCATGGTGGAGGGCGTCACGATCGTCGATCCCGACTCCACCTTCATCGACGGGACCGTGGCCATTGGCCAGGACACTGTCATCGAACCGTTCTCGGTGATCAAGGGCGACACGTCGATCGGCAACGAATGTCGAATCGGCCCGCACGTGCACATAGAGGACGCGAGGATCGGCGATCGTTCTGACTGCGGTCCATTTGTGAACATCAGGCCCGGGACCGAGATCGCCGAAGACGTTCACATCGGCAGCTTCGCCGAGCTGGTGAGGACGAAGGTCGGGAAAAACAGCAGGGTGCCGCACGTCTCATACCTCGGGGACACCGACCTTGGCGCGGACGCCAACATCGGGGCGGGCACGATCACGGCCAACTTCGACGGCGCCCACAAGAACCGCACGGAGATCGGCGACGGCGCCTTTGTCGGCGTGGACACGATGCTGGTCGCTCCCGTCAAACTTGGCAAAGGCGCCCGAACCGGGGCAGGCTCGGTAGTCACCAAGGACGTACCGGACGGCGCGACAGCGGTCGGAGTTCCAGCTAGGGTGATACGGAAGAAGCAGTGATCGGCCGATTGACGACCGCAGTCGAGTTCGCGGGAGAGGAAGCCTCGCCGTGGGGCGCCCTCAAGCTCATCGCGGGCAGCGCCAATCCCGAGCTTGCGGCTCGCATCTCGGAAACGATCGACGTACCGCTCACGGACCCCCGGCTGCGCCACTTCCCAGACGGCGAGATCAACGTCAAGATCGAGGACTCGATGCGGGGACACGATGTGTTCGTGATCCAGCCCACGTCACCGCCCGTCAACGAGCACCTGATGGAGCTGTTCATCATCCTCGACGCCCTTCGCCGCGCTTCGGCCGGAAGAGTCACGGCGGTCATCCCGTACTACGGCTACGCGCGCAAGGAGCGCAAGACCCAGCCGCGCGAGCCCATCTCCGCGAAGCTGGTCGCCAACTTCATCACTCTCGCCGGTGCTGACCGGCTGCTTCTGCTCGACCTCCACGCCGAGGCCATCGAGGGATTCTTCGACGTTCCCACCGACCATCTTTCGCCGCATCGCATCGTCGCCGACCACCTGCGCACGCTGAACCTGCAGCGCCTCACCGTGGTCGCGCCAGACGCCGGAGGCGGACGTCGAGCGGAGGCCGTCGCCAATCAGCTGCAGGCGCCGATCGCGTTCGGCTACAAGCGCCGTTCTGGTGACGACGAGGTGGAGGTGATCGCGGTCTCAGGCGACGTCAAGGATCGCGACTGCGTGATCGTCGAGGACATCATCACCACGGGCGGCACGATCTCCAAGCTGGCGCAGTCGCTGCATAAACAGGGGGCTCGCCGGGTTCTCGTCGCGGCGACCCACCCGGTCCTCACCGGCGACGCCGTGCAGCGCCTAAAGAACGCCGACATCGAGCACGTGATCGTTACCGATTCGATTCCGATCGCTCCCGAAAAGCTCGGCCCGCCGCTGACGGTCCTGTCGGTAGCTCCTCTGCTCGCCGAGGCGATCGTTCGGGTACACGAGAACCGGAGCGTCAGCGAGCTCTTCAGATAATCCTGCCGTCATGAGCGCCCAGGAAGTCATCGAAGTCATCGTCCTTGTCGTCTGCTTCCTCGCGGCCGCGCTGGCCGCGGGCACGGAGACCGCCCTCACCTCGGTCGGCCGGCTCCGAGTGCGCTTCCTCGCCGAGCAGGGAAGCAAGTCTGCGGCGATCCTGCAGAAGCTGCGCGCCGACCCGAACCGTTACCTCTCCACGGTCCTCTTCACCAACACCCTCGCCCTCATCGTCGCGTCCACCTCGACGACCCTGCTAACCGACTCGCTGTTCACGCACTGGGGCGTGCCTATCGAGTGGCGGTTGTGGCTCGCGCTGGTGGTGTCGTTCGTGCTGTCGGTCGTGCTCCTGATCGCGGCCGAGGTCACACCGAAGACGCTTGCCATCCGGTACGCCGAGCGGGTGGCTCTCGCCACGGCAGGCCCGGTGGACCGGCTCGCCACATTCCTCAGCCCGATCCTGTGGGTGGTCACCCTCATCTCGCGAGCACTCACGGGTGGCCGCGCTGCGCGCGCCCCGTTCCTCACCGAAGAAGAGCTGCTGACACTGCTGCACGTCTCCGAGGAGGCGGGCGTCATCGAGGAGCAGGAGCACCAGATGATCCACGGGATCATCGAGATCGGCGACAAGACGGTGCGCGAAATCATGATCCC
>MNES01000004.1:10763-13997 GCA_001917815.1 Chloroflexi bacterium 13_1_40CM_65_17
CTGCTGCTCGAGATGCGAACCGAGAAAGTCCACATGATGATCGTGGTCGACGAATATGGCGGCACGGCCGGGCTTGTATCGATGGAGGATTTGCTCGAGGAGATCGTGGGCGAGATCCGCGACGAATACGACTCTGCCGAGGAGGAAGAGCTGACCATCATCAATGATCACGAGGCTCGCGTCGATGCAGGCTTTCCGCTGGAAGAGCTCAACTCACGACTCGGGCTGGCGATCGAGGAGTCGGGCGACTATGACTCAGTCGGCGGATACGTGCATGCGATGCTCGGCAAGATCGCCGTGGCCGGCGATTCGTTCCGCGCCGGGCGGGTGGTCTGGACGGTGGAGAAGGTGAAGGGTCGCCGGATCGAGACCGTGCGCCTGAAATCCGACCACCCCTGGCCCTCCGAAGCGCTGATTGCGTCGGGTCTGGCGCATCCGGCGCCGACGGATGGACGCGCCAACGAATCGGAGACGAGCACCGTGGAGGAATCGACTGGCCACATATCGTGACCGGGCGGTCGTGCTGCGCAAGCTCGACTACGGGGAAGCGGACCGGATCTTCACGCTGCTGACGCGCACCCACGGCAAGGTGGGGGCGATTGCGAAGGGGGTGCGCCGCCCCGAGAGCAAGCTGGGGCCCTCGCTGGAGCTCTACGGACATGTCGATGTCTTGCTTGCCAAGGGCCGCGGCGACCTCGACGTGGTCGCGCAGGTACAGCGCATACCAGGCGAGCGCATCGCGGGCGACCTTGAGCGCATGTCGCATGCGGCGTTGATCGCGGAGCTGGCGGAGCGCGTATGCGAGGACAGGCATCCGATCGATGGTGTTTACGAGCTCACAGTGATGGCGCTGGACGAGCTGGCTCGCGAAACGGATCCGCGCCGCGCTTCCGCCTATTTTCTGATGGCCGCGCTCGACCTGCTGGGTTACGCGCCGCAGCTCATGGAGTGCGCGACATGCGCGAAGCCGCTGGCGGCGAGGCCGGCGGTGTTCAGCGCCACGGCGGGCGGGATCCTATGTGATGAATGTGCCCTTCCCGGTATGCCGCTGGTCTCGGTGGCTGCGATCAAGGTCCTCAGATTGATGGCAAGCGGAGACATACAGACCTACCGTCGTTTGAAGTTGGACGGCGCGCTAATCGACGACATCGAAAGCGTGTTGACGTCACAGCTCGAGCATCACCTGGACCGGCGTCTGAAGTCGCTAGCATTCCTGCACCAAATGAGAAGTCACCTCCCCACCCGTGGGGAGGTCGGCGCGTAGCGCCGGGTGGGGAGTAGCGAGCAAGCATGACGGTCAACCGCGATCAGCTCATGGAGAAGGTCGTCGCTCTCACCAAGCGGCGCGGCTTCATCTTCCCATCGAGCGAGATCTACGGCGGGGTGTCGGGCTTCTACGACTACGGGCCGTACGGAGTTGCGATGAAGCGGGCCATCAGGGACCTGTGGTGGCGCCACATGGTGGACCTGCGCGACGACGTGGTAGGCCTGGAATCCACGCTGATGATGCCTGCAGCGGTATGGGCCGCCTCGGGCCACCTCACCAACTTCGTCGATCCTCTGCGTCAGTGCCTCGGCCGGTGCAAGAAGCGGTGGCGCGCAGATCACGTGAAGGGCGACACGTGTCCCGAATGCGGCGGGCCGCTTGACGAACCGCGCATGTTCAATTTGATGTTCAAGACCCACGTCGGCCCGGTCGAGGACACGTCGTCGGAGGTCTACCTGCGACCGGAGACCGCGCAGGGCATGTTCGTGGACTTCAAGAACGTCATCAACTCGACGCGGGTGCGCGTCCCCTTCGGCATCGCGCAGCAGGGCAAGGCGTTCCGCAACGAGATCACTCCCGGCAACTTCGTCTTCCGAGTGCGCGAGTTCGAGCTGATGGAGATGGAGTACTTCGTGAAGCCGAGTGAGGACGACGAATGGTTCAACTACTGGCGCAGCGAGCGGATGCGCTGGTATGTGGACGAATTGGGCCTAAAGGCAGGTCAGCTGCGGTTCTACGACCACCCTAAAGAATCGCTGTCCCATTACTCGAAGCAGACGACAGACATCGAGTACGACTTCCCCTTTGGGTGGGGAGAGCTGGAGGGGGTGGCGGACCGCACCGACTTCGACCTCCGCGTGCACCAGGAACACTCCAAGGTTGACCTGACGTACCTCGACCCCGAAACGAACGAACGCTACCTGCCGTGGGTGATCGAGCCGGCGGTCAGCGTGGAACGGATATTCATCACGCTCCTGATCGACGCGTATGACGAGGACGTTGTCAACGACGAGCCGAGGGTGGTTTTGCGCCTGCACCCGAACGTGGCGCCGGTCCAGGTGGCCGTGGTGCCGCTGTCGAAAAAAGAGGACCTGATCAAGGTGGCGCGGGAGGTGCGGTCATCGCTTCAGGGTCAGTTCCGGGTGGAGTATGACCAGACAGGCGGCCATATCGGCCGACGCTACCGGCGGCAGGACGAGATCGGCACCCCGTTTTGCGTGACGATCGATTTCGACACGCTCAATGACAAAGCGGTGACGATCCGTCAACGCGACTCAACCAAACAAGAACGCGTGGCGATCTCTATGCTGGGAGACCGGCTGCATCAACTTCTCTGAGAGGGCTTGTTCGTAACGCATCAGGGTTGACAACTCTCCCCGCGCGGAGTACGCCTGCGCTGACAGTCCTCAGCTGCCCGAGGGATCACATGCGACGCGCGGCGTTGCGCCCGAGGGTCAAGGAGGCGTCGGGAGGGGATGCATGTCAGTTAACGACAAGCTCAATCGCCGGCAGCTCTTGATAGGTGCGTCGGCAGGCGCGCTCGGGATCGGGGCGGCCGCGCTCAGCCCCATGACCGCGTTGGCAGCGGACAGCGCCGGGGTGGTCGGGACCTGGGACGTGCAGATAACCGATCTCAGTACCCCAGGCGGACCGGCCACGTTCGAGGGCGTCACCACGTTCGCCCCCGGCGGCGTCGTAGTTTCGATGGATTCCAACGGACCGTCGACCGGCATTGGCAGCTGGGCCAAAAAGCCTGGCCATGCATTCGTTGGGAGGTTCATTCAGTTCGGCTTCGATCCGCAAGGTACCTCCAAGGTTGTAGTCAGCGTCAGCGGCAAGATGTCAGAAGAAGATTCCATCGCCGGAACATTTACGTACAAGGTCTACGACCTCAAGGGCCATGTGATATTCGGTGATGGCAACGGGACCTTCACAGGAAAGAGGTTTAGCGCGGCGTAGGCTGTCAA
>MNES01000002.1 GCA_001917815.1 Chloroflexi bacterium 13_1_40CM_65_17
GTCCCCGTCGCGATCCTGGGCGTGGCCGGCTACCGGGCCGGCTCGCGCGAAGGGCGCGTTGTGCCGGGTGCCGTGGCAGGCGGGTTGGCAGGCGCCATCGGTGGGGTGGTCGGAGGGTTGATCTACGTAGCGTTCGGCAAGCCGGTGCTGAACGTCATGGTCGGCCTGGTCGGCGGAGTGCTTGGCGGGGCCACTGTCGGCGCGAGCGGAGCCGTGCTCGCCTTGCGACGCCCACGGGCCTAGCGGCGGTAGACCGCCCGGCCCTCCACCTCATCTTTGTTCAAGCGCTTGTTGAGGTGCAGGCCCTCTAGCAGGAACTCGATGACCGATGCGCGAACCTCAGGGCGATCCGGAAGCGAGAGCTTCTTGAGCGCGGTTGCGATTTCGGGCAGCTCGCCGATGGCCCGCGTATAAGTGCGGGCGGGGATCCCCTCGCCGACCTCGAGCATCGCGCCATCTTCGAATCGCGCGACGACGCCGTCGAACTGGGCCGCCGAAAAATGCCGGCTGAACACCGCACTGATCGCGCCCCGCTCGAGCCGCGATAGGACCTGCTCTTCCTTGCCCTCGTCGAGCGCCTCGATCTCGACACGGCCTGCGGTGGATGACGTGAGAAACGCGAGGTCGGTGATGCGCGGAACGGCCAGCGACTCGCCAAGCCTCGCTGCCCGGCGCACCGAATTGCTCGCGAGGTTCTCGAAGTTCGCGATGGACATTCGCACAGACACACCCGACGACTGTGAGATGTGCGGGCTGCGGCGCGCAAGGTGTGTGAGCTCGGCCACGATCTCTTTCATGAAGCTCGGGAAGATGAGCTCGAAATCCTCTGGAATCGGATTGCGCTCGGCTTCCATGATCTGCATCTCTTCGCCGATGCTCAGCGGATAGTGCGTGCGGACTTGCGATCCGAATCGGTCCTTCAGAGGAGTGATGATCCGGCCGCGCGACGTGTAGTCCTCGGGGTTCGCGCTCGCGATGACGAACAGGTCGAGAGGAAGCCGGACGCGATAGCCACGGATCTGCACGTCCTTCTCTTCCATGATGTTGAGCAGGCCGACCTGGATCCGCTCCGCCAGGTCCGGCAGCTCGTTGATGCCGAAGATGCCGCGGTTGGTGCGCGGCAGCAAGCCGTAGTGGATGGTGAGCTCGTCGGCGAGGTAGCGGCCCTCAGCAACTTTGATGGGGTCGACCTCTCCGATCAGGTCGGCGATGGAGATGTCGGGCGTCGCGAGTTTCTCGCCGTAACGCTGGTCGCGGTCTATCCAGGCTATCTCGACACTATCGCCGTCCCTCGCGATCAAGTCGAGGCAGTGACGGCAGATCGGCGCGAACGGGTGGTCGTTGATTTCGCAACCCGCAATGGCCGGGACCAAAGGATCAAGGAAGGCGACGAGCGAGCGCATGATGCGGCTCTTCGCCTGGCCCCGCTCGCCGAGCATGATCACGTCGTGTCCGGATATGACCGCGTTCGCGAGCTGAGGAAGCACCGTCTCGTCATAGCCGACGATTCCAGGGAGAAGAGACTCGCCGCTGCGCAGCCGCGTCAGCAGGTTGCGGCGCATCTCCTGCTTTACGGTCTCGCGCACGTGCCCGGACGCTCGAAGCTCGGAAATGGTTCGAGCGGTGGTGGCGGTCATTCTCAGCACTATAGAGAAGCGGAACGCCAGAAAGGTCTGCCGCGCGTTTAGACTTTCCGGCGCCTTGACCCAATCGATCCGGGACCGATACGAGGACGCTCACGACGAAGGCCGGCCCCTTCTTGGCGGGCACCGCGGCAACCCGGCGCATCACCCGGAAAACACAATGCGGTCTTTCCGTTCAGCGATCAGTGCGGGCTGCGACCTCATCGAGTGCGACGTACACCTCTCCTCTGACGGCCGGTTGATGGTGATCCACGATCACACGCTGGAGCGCACCACCAACGGCAACGGTATGGTGCGTGAACACACCTCCGCGGAGCTGCGACGCCTCGACGCGGGCCAGGGCGAGGTGATCCCCCTCCTCCAGGAGGTGGTCGAGCTCGCGATCGGCAAGGTCGGGCTGGTGATCGAAATCAAGCAGGTGCCCATCCAGTACCCGGGCCTCGAGGACAAGCTGGTCGCGATGCTGCGCCAGCTCGGGGCCGTGTCGGAATGTGCAGTTGTCTCGTTTCACCATCCCTCCATCCGCATGCTGCGAGAGATGGAGCCGAAGCTGCAGCTCGGCATCCTCGAAGGCGCCCGACCCATCGATCCCGCTCGCCTCATGCGCGAGGCCGGCGCTGATGTGTACTCGCCACATTGGGGCGCGACCGACCCGCAGCTGGTGAAGGACATCCACTCCGCAGGCGGGGCCGTCGGGGTGTGGACGGTAGACGACGATGCCGGTGTCGCCTGGTGCAAGCTCTGCCATCCGGATTCGATCTTTACCAACCGGCCAGTCGAGATCGGAGCCGCCCTCCGCTCCTAGCGTTACACCGGCCGTCCGGCGGGCGTTGGCTCAAATGACAGTGTCTGGGACCGCCGTCGGAAGTTTCTTGCATCTTCGCGTCCTAGGCGGCCGGGCGCCTGCGGCGCTGAAGCCGGCGTCGCCTCCTGCGCGCGCTCTGTCAGCAGCCCCGCACGACAATGCGGGGACCCCAGGAGGTAGGCGCTCCCTCGCGTGCTCGTCGTCTCCTGGGCTCCGGCCGCCGATGCCGCGAATCTGCTATGGACCTCCGGCGGCAGTCCCAGTGCATACCATTCGGCCGTGCTTGCCGACCGTCCGCCGTTCGAGGATCTCTATCGGGACTTCCTCGGGCGCATCTACGCGTACGTCCGCGCCCAGGTCTCGAGCTCGGCCGACGCGGAGGACATCACGGCGCAGGTTTTCATGAACGCGTACCAGGCTTACGGTCGGTTCGAGGTTCGCAACACAACTCCGGCGGCGTGGCTGTTTCGCATCGCTCGCAATGCCACTCTTGACCACTTTCGCGCGACCGGAAGGCGGGAGAAGCTGCGTCGCACCATTGAGCACCAGCCGACAAGCGCCGAAGACCCCTCCGGCATGGCAGAGGAGCGGATCCAGTACCGTGCCTTGCTCGCGCACGTCGCGCGGTTGCCTGAGCGCCAGCGCGATGCGATCTCCCTGCGTCATTCCGGGCTCAGCTTCGAAGAGGTGGGCGTGCTGATGAGCTGCACCGAGGATGCGGCGAAGATGCTGTACCACAGAGCGTTGAAAGCACTGCGTCAGTCGGTCCAGGACGAGAGGGCATGAGCGACAACGACGACCTCGAGCTCCAGGCGCTGCAGCGCCAGCTCGACGACGCGTTCGAGACTACACGACCACGCTCGGCTTTCGAGGACGAGCTCTGGTCGAAGATGCAGGCCCGGCGCCCGTTGTGGACCCGGATCGTGGATGTGTTTACAGGACTGTTCGAAGCGATCCGAGCGGCGCCGGCGGTGCCGGCCGCCGCCGCCGCCGTTGTGCTGATCCTTGCGATCGGGATCGGAGTCTTCTCCGCCGGTGGAGTGCATTTCGGTGGGGGGGCATCGACCACCAGCTCCCAGGCAGGAGGCGCGCAATACAACGCTTCCGCCCCCGGCGCATTCGGCCGCCTTCCGGCGCCGGCCTTGCAGCCCGTTCCCATCGAGGACACCGGGGGCCCCAAAGCAGCCGCGCCAGCCCAGCAATCGGGGACGAACCTCTACCTGGGACCGGCGAGGCTGGTCTGGGCTGGGCAGCTGAGCGTGGCGACCACCAGCGCGCCGGTTTTCCGTTACGAGGAGCCGACGGCGCTCGATGCCGATCGGTTCGCGACGGCGCTGGGGGCGTCGCCCGCCGGCCGGACGCCGGGCACCCTCGGTGTGTACACCGGCGACGGATTCGTGCTCGCGGTCTCGGGCAGCAAGCGCCAGCCGCTCGCTGAACCAACTTTCAGCCTTACGCCAGACCGCTCCCGGCTGCCGGCTCCGGGCCCGACGGAGGCCGATACCGCCGCTGCGTTTCTAACAGCGCACAGCGCAGTGCCGGCATGGCCGAGCGTGGATGCAGTCGAGCAGATCGGCGACGTCACTCAGGTGAGGTACCTGCGGCAGTTCGCGGTGCCCGGTTATGGCTTTGCGTACCTCGTCAACCAGTGGGGCGTCCGTTATGGGCTCGCGGTCGACTTAAGGGGCGGCCAGCCACTGCAGGCAACAGGGCCACTCCCGGTGAACCTCGCCACGGCGAACTACTCCATCATCTCGGCGGACCAGGCGGTCCGGAGCGCGCTGGCGTCGTCGCCGTCCGCGCCCTCTGCGGCGCCGACGATCCGCCTCACCAGCGCCGAGCTCGTGTATGCGCTCGCATCCGCCGGCGACCACAGCTTCTACGAGCCGGCGTTCCTGTTCTCGGGCACGTTCACGCAGAATGGCTCGACATTCACGAAGCGGGTGCTCGTGCCCGCGGTGGGTCCGCAGTAAAGATCGATACACTCCCTTGTCGTGGGGAAGAAGCGGGCGCAGGTGCGGCAGGTGCGCCAGCAGATGCGCAAGGTCCAGCCGAAAGCCGGACCGCCGACGTCGGCCGGCCAGACGAGGAAGCAGCGCGAACGCTTCGTACAGGCCGGAGGGATGCTCCAGGGCTACTCGCCTGACTTTGTCATCCGCCTGGGCTACATCTCGATCGGTATCGCAGTCGCCTGCCTGCTGATCATCGCGGCCATCCTGGTCTTCGTGCCGAGCATCTACGGATGGCCGGTCGCCATTGCCGCATCGATCGCCTGGGTGCTGCCGATCGCGCTGCTGGCCAGCTTCATCGCACCCGGCTTCCGGCTGGCCCTCAAGGATCGCAAGGCGGAGGCGCGCCTCGTGCAGGGCCAGCTTGTTGGCGCGAGCTCCGTCAGCACCTCGATGGGGCTCGGGATGCTGATGCTCCAGACGCGCGGCGGCGCCGAACAGTACCTGGTCCCGCCGGCCCGCTTGAAGCAGGTGCCGGGAAACCAGGTGAACGTCGTGCTGACTGTCACCCCCAACCTTCGTCATGTGCGATCGGTCGGCGTGATGGGCCAGCGGATGGTCGGGCGGGTCGAGCCGCCCGTCCCGCCAGTCATGAAACGGCTCCAGCAGCTGCCTGTCATCACGCCCCTTGCGCTGGCGATCGCGGCAGTGATCGGTGACGACGCCGTCGCGCTGTCGCCTATCCCCAATACCACCGTCCACGCGGCGCTGGCGATCCTCACCGGAACAGCGCTGGCGGGAGCCGTGTACGGGGTGTCGTTCCTCCTCCAGCGCCGGATGATGAAAGAGGTCCAGGCGCTGGTCCCGAAGGGCTAACTGGTCGTAGTCGGAGCCGCGGCCGTCGGCGGAGGAGTGGTCGGAGCCCTCGGTGCCATCATCGGAAGGCTGGTGGTCGGGGGCACGAGCGCCCTCCGCTCGGGATAGAGCGCAACCAGCAGCAGCGCGCAGGCGAGGCCGAAGACCACGGGGCCGATGTTGAAAGGAGCCCCCAACAGAAAGTGCGATCCAACCTCAAACCCGAAGACGACGATCCCGTACAGGATGCCTGCCCGCACCCAAGCGACGTTGGCAGCGGGGTTGACGGCGGCGGCGATCAGGCCGATGCCAAGCACGGCGCCGGCGGCGGAGGCGTGCGTTCCCACCTGCTGGTCAAGAGGAACCAGGGCCGTGCCCACCAGCGAAACCGCGGCGCCGCCGACCAGCGCCATGCCCATGAGAACCATCACCACGGTCAAGAACAGCCTTTTCATGGGGCCGACTGTATAGGAAGGGACCTGAGCTAGCGCCCCCCTACGTTTAGACTCGGGAAGATGACCAACGACGTTCACATCACTCCGGAGGGGCTCGAGGCGGTGAAGGCTGAGCTTCTCGAGCTGACCAGCGTCCGGCGCCCCGCGATCGTGGCGAAGATCAAAGCCGCCCGCGAGTTCGGCGACCTTTCGGAGAATTTCGAGTACCACGCCGCCAAGAACGAGCAGGGAATGATGGAGGCGCGAGTCAAAGAGCTCGAGGCGATCATCAAGAACCACGTCCTCATCAAGACGAGCAAGGGCTCGGGCGTGGTGGCGATGGGGAGCACGGTGCGCTTCGAGGAGGACGGTGAGGGCGAGGAGACGTATCGCATAGTCGGCCCGGCCGAGGCCGACCCCAAAGCCGGCCGCGTCAGCTATGAGTCGGCCCTTGGCAAGGCGCTCATCGGCCACCGGGCGGGTGAGGAGGTCGAGATCAAGACGCCGAACGGCTCGTATCGTGTCCGAATCGTCGGCGTTGACTGACACAACTACGGCCACCCGCCTCGACGATCTCCGCGCCTGGATGGCGAGGCAAAACCTCGACGCCGCCTACGTTACGCGGCCGGTGTCGATCGCTTACCTGACTGGCGTGCGCGCCGAACCGTTCGAGCGGCTCTTGGCGCTGGCGGTGAAGGGCGACCGGGCGATATTGATCCTGCCCGCCATCGAGCGTGAGAACGCGGAGCGGGCGATGACTGAGGCCGACATCGTTTCGTGGCGTGATGGCGAGGACCCTTACCGCCTCGTCCACAAAGCCCTGCGAGGCTCGGTCCGGCTGGGTGTCGAAAAGGAGCACCTGACGCTGGCAGCCGCCGAGGCTCTGCGCGACCTTATAGACCCGCAGGAAATGCTGGATGCCGGGCCCGAGATCAAGCGCCTGCGCCGCACCAAGTCACACGTCGAGCTCGAGAAGCTTGCCCACGCGGCGGCCATCACCGACGCCGCCACCGAGCAGATCTTCGGCCGGCTGCATGGCGGCCAATCCGAGCTCGAAGTGGCGGTGGCGCTGGGGGCTGCAATCGGCGCAGCCGGGGGAACGCTCGCGTTCGAGACGATCGTGCTGTCAGGACCCAATTCCGCCCTGCCTCACGGCCGTCCTTCTGGCCGCGTGCTCGAGGTCGGCGACTTCGTGCTGCTCGACTTCGGGGCGGCGTACGAGGGCTATAAGTCCGACACGACGCGCGTGGCCGTTGTCGGCGATCCCACAGAGCGGCAGCGTGAGGTGCACGCCCTCGTCCTCGCAGCCCACGACGCCGCCATCGCATCCGTGAAGGCGGGCACGACGACTGGCGCAGTGGATGCAGCCGCCCGGAAGGTGATCGAGGCCGCGGGCCTGGGCGATCGATTCTTTCATCGCACCGGACACGGTCTCGGCCTGGAGACCCACGAGGATCCTGCGCTCGACCCCGGTTCGGCGACGGTGCTCGAGGTGGGCATGGTCTTCACCGTCGAGCCTGGGGTTTATATCCCGGGGTGGGGAGGCGTGCGAATCGAGGACGATGTCGTCGTCGAGGCGGACGGCTGCCGGCTGCTGACCCAAGCTGACAGATCACTCCAATCGGTCCCTCTTTCATGAGTGGACCTCCCCACCCGGCGGGGCCGCTTCGCGGCCACGCCGACCTCCCCGCGGAGCGGGGCGGAAAAATTCTGGCGCCGGGGATGCGCCGCACAGCCCAGCGGACGATGGTCTACAACGCGATCGTGCGGCTGGGCGGCCACTGCACCGCCGACGAGATAACCGCCGAGCTGCACCAGACCCAACCGCGTTTTCCGCGCAGCACCGTCTACCGCTCGCTCGAAGCGCTCACGGCATCCGGCTCTGTGTACGCGGCTCACCTCGGCGACGGGCCGACCCACTATGAGCTGGCGAGCGGAGACCACCACCATGCCGTGTGCCAGGTCTGCGGGGGCGTGCTCCACATCGAAGAGGAGCTCGTGAGCCAGCTCGAAGGACACCTCGAAGAGCTCCACCGCTTCAAGCCCGTGCACACGGAGGTGCTGGTGGTCGGGGTCTGCGAGACCTGCTCGCGCACGCCCGGCCGCAAGTCACCGCACCGTCACACGCTGGAGCACGTACATCACTCCGAGGGCGGCTCAGGCTCCTGATAGAGTGGTCGCGCACGCGGCCGCTTCCGATTCACTAGGAGGCAACATGGAGCCAAAGATCGTCGGCACTGTCATGCCGGTGCTCGAGCTGAGCATGCAGCCGAACGAGAAGGTGTACGCCGAGTCGGGCCAGTTCTCGTGGATGTCGATGTCGATCCAGATGCAGACGTCAACAACGGCCGGCGGTCAGCAGGGCGGCTTCATGGGAGCGTTGGGTCGCGCGGTCGCCGGGGGCACGCTGTTCATGACCGAGTTCACTTCGGTTGGCGGTCCCGGGCTGCTCGCCTTCGCGGCGAAGCTGCCCGGCCAGATCCTACCGATGCAGATCGCGCCGGGGCACGGATACATGGTCCACCGCCATGGCTTCATGTGCGCGACGCCGGGCGTGCAGTTCTCGATCGGCTTCCAGCAGAGGTTGGGCGCCGGCGTCTTCGGTGGCACCGGTTTTCGCCTGCAGCGCCTGCAGGGACAGGGCAGCGCGTGGGTCGAGCTCAGCGGCGAGGTCGTGCCGTACGACCTTCAGGCCGGCAACACCATGCGCGTGCATCCAGGCCACGTCGGCATGTTCGAGGAATCGGTGCAGTTCAACATCACGACCGTCCCCGGCATCAAGAACATGTTCTTCGGCGGCGATGGAATCTTCCTCGCCGCGCTCACCGGTCCAGGTCGCGTCTGGCTGCAGTCGATGACAATGCAGCATCTGGCGCATGCAATCCAGGAGTACCTGC
>MNES01000063.1:0-90407 GCA_001917815.1 Chloroflexi bacterium 13_1_40CM_65_17
CGTCCAGCGGATCTGCTGAAAAGCCTCCAGCTCGGCAGTCGTGGCGGCCGGCCTGAGCTGCGTCAGGTGGACCTCGGCGGCGACGGACGGCTTGAACGTGTCGGGCCGGCACGCCATCAACGGATTGTTTTCGGCCAGCTTCAAGCCCGCGGACTCGAGCCATGCGCCGACCTTTGGAAACACCGCCTCGTTGTATTCGATCTCGAGCGGCGACTTGTGCTTCTTGAGCGCCGCTTTCACCTTCGGGACGGCCTTCAACGTCTCGGTTTCGCTCGCCGTCCCGTCGACCAGCGTGACCCAGCTCGCCAAAGGCGCATCTTTGGTCTTCGAGAGAACGACCCGAAACGGCCCGAAGTCGAGCACCTCGGAATCGGCAGCCCGTGCCTCCAGTGCATTGCGCTGCCAGTCGGAGAAGCGCTCGACATCTCTGGCGGCCTCTTTGGTCACAGTACCCGTAGTGTGGGCTATGAAATGTCAGTAGTCCGGGCCGACAACGACTTCGCGGTGAAGCTGTTTCGCCGGCTCCCGAAGCGATACGACATGCTGGCCGAGGTTTTGTCCTTCGGGCAGAACGCGCGATGGCGGGCCGAGCTGTTGGATCGCGTGGCCGCGGGCGATCCGAACGAGGTCCTGGACGTCGCCACCGGTACGGCCGGCGTCGCAATTGCAATCGCGAGCCGCACCAACGCTCGCGTGATGGGCGTAGACCTCAGCGAGGAGATGCTCGCAATCGGGCGCCGGCGCGTTGAGGCCGCCAGACTGGGCGCCCGCATCCGACTCGAGACTGCCCGCGCCGAAGACCTGCCCTTCGGAGACGGCACCTTTGATGCGATCAGCTTCACATACGTCCTTCGATATGTGGCGGATCCGGCGGCGACCATCGCCGAGCTCGCACGCACCCTTCGTCCTGGTGGTGTGATGGCGGGTCTCGATTTCTTCGTGCCGCCACACCGGCTCTGGCGGGGTGCATGGTGGCTGTACACGCGCGCGGTCCTCCCGGTCGCAGGCCTGGTCTTGGGCGGGCGGGCATGGTGGGACGTGGGTCGTTTTCTCGGCCCCAACATCTCTGCGCACTACAGCGTCTGGCCAATTCGGCGGTTGATCAAAGCATGGGAAGCCGCGGGGATGGTCGGTGTCCAGCACCGAGTGATGAGCCTTGGCGGCGGCGTTGTCATCTGGGGCACCAAGCGTGCCTGAGGTGCTCGCCCCCGCTTACTACACCGCGCGCGGACGGGGGTGGCGCCGAGACGTGTGGGCGCTTCTCCATCCGCCTTATACGGCCTGGCACCTCTCGTACGTCGTGATCGGCGCGTCGCTGGCGCCCAGGGTGAGCGGGCTGCGGCTCGCGGCCACTCTCGTCGCCTTCTTCCTGGCCGTCGGCGTCGCCGCTCACGCACTCGACGAGCTCAACGGGCGCCCGCTTCGAACGTCGATCCCCAATTGGGTGTTGAAGGCCGCCGGCGTGATCGGGCTTGCGGGCGCGGTGGGCCTGGGGCTCGCGGCGTTGCCGATCGTGGGCGTCGGGCTGCTCCCATTCATCGCCCTCGGGGTCCTCTTCGTGTTCGCGTACAACCTCGAGCTGCTCGGCGGCCGGATGCACGGCGATTTCTGGTTTGCGCTGTCGTGGGGAGCCTTCCCGCTGGTCACCGCCTACTTCGCGCAGACTGGCAGCGTCTCCATCGGCGCCGTCGCGGCCGGCGCCGCCGCGTTCGCGCTGTCTTTCGGCCAGCGGGTTTTGAGCACTCCCGCTCGCGCGCTTCGACGTAAGACACGATCGGTGACCGGGGCGGTCACGCTCAGCGACGGGTCGCAGGTGGCGCTCGACGAGGCGACTCTGCTGCGACCCCTCGAGCGGGCGCTGCGGGCGTTCTCGTGGGGCGTCGTCGCCCTCGCTGTCGGCCTGGTGTCATCAAAGCTTCTTTGACGTCGCCGTAACATTTGGCGTTGCATGAACCTCCCAGTGGGCGCGATGCCTAAGCCGCTGCTCAGGGGTTGGTCGCATGGGGTGGCGGCGCTTGTCGCCATCGCCGGGCTTGTGAGCCTGATCGTGATCACCCGGAACGACCCCGCCAAGCTAGTCTCGATGACCGTCTACGGGGTTGGCCTGGTGCTGCTCTTCGGCGTCAGCGCCACCTACCACATATTCAGCTGGCCGCCACGCGTCAAGGACTGGCTGCGACGCGCAGACCACGCAACGATCTTTGTTTTCATCGCCGCCACCTACACGCCCCTCGTTTTCAACATCCTCGATGGTTGGTGGCGCATCGGCGTCCTGCTGGCGATCTGGATCTGCGCGCTCGCAGGTGTCGTCGGCGCCGCACCGTTCCTGCGCATTCCACGAATCGCGCTGGCGAGCCTCTACCTGGCGATGGGCTGGCTCGCCGTGGTCGCCCTGGTCCCGCTCACCGCGGCACTCGGTTGGGTCGCGGCCCTTCTGATGGCGCTCGGCGGACTGCAGTACTCGCTTGGAGCAGCCGCCTACGCGTTCAAGAAGCCACGCTTGTGGCCGCGGGTATTCGGCTACCACGAGCTGTTTCATCTGGCGGTCATCACCGCCAGCGTCACCTTCTACGCGATCGTGGTCTATTACGCGGTGCCGTTCCATCGCAACGGCTGATCGGCCGCTTCTCTAAACGGGCGGAACTCCGTGCTTGCGTTCTGGCCGCGCTGACGTCCTCGTCGCGTAGGCCCGATATCTGGCGATGAGATTCGCGCGCAGGTCATCGGGTTCGATGACGTCGTCGACGATGAGATTCGCGGCCAGCTTGTAGAGGTCCACGTCCTCGCGGTACTCGTCCTCCAGCTGCTTGCGCCGTGCGGCGCGCTGGTCTTCGGGCAGCTCCGCAAGCTTGTTGAAGAAGACAGCGTTGACCGCCGGCTCCGGACCCATGACCGCGATCTGCGCCGAAGGCAGCGCGATGACGCAATCGGAGTCAAACGCGGGGCCGGCCATCGCGTAGAGGCCGGCGCCGTAGGCTTTGCGGACGATCACCGAGATCTTCGGGACTGTCGCCTCGGAAACCGCGCTGATCATCTTGGCTCCATGGCGGATGATTCCCCGACGTTCGACGTCTGTGCCGATCATGAACCCCGGAACGTCGGCGAGGAACAGTAGCGGGATCTCGAAGGCGTCGCACAGCCAGATGAAGCGGGCGGCTTTGTCCGCTGAATCGTTGAACAGAACACCACCCTTTTGCATGGGCTGGTTGGCGAGGACGCCGACGGCCTGGCCGTCGAGGCGCGCGAATCCGGTGAGCAGCTCCTTGGCGAATAGCTTCTTGATCTCGAGCCAGCTGCCCTCGTCGATCAGCGCCTCGATGACCTTGCGCATGTCGTAGCCCTTGTTCGCCTCCTCCGGGATCAGCTCGCTGATCGGTTTCGACCCTTGGCGCGGTGCCTTGGGTTCGCCGGGCGCCGGCTTCTCGCCGGACCGTTGTGGCATGTACGCGAAGTAGGCCCGCGCGAAATCGATGGCCTCCTTGTCGTCGGCGACCAGCGCATCCCCACACCCGCTTTCGGTGCAGTGCATCCGCGCGCCGCCGAGCTCCTCGAGGCTCACCTTCTCGCCGACCACAACCTCCACCATCCGCGGTGAGCCGAGATACATCGAGGCGTTGCCCTCGACCATGACTACGACATCGCAGAACGCGGGGATGTATGCGCCGCCGGCCGCCGACGGGCCGAGGAGAAGGCAGATCTGCGGAACCTGCCCGGAGAGCTGAACCTCGTTGAAGAAGATGCGCCCGGCATGGCGGCGGCCGGGGAACATGTCGATCTGGTCTGTGATGCGCGCGCCCGCGGAGTCGACGAGGTAGAAAAGCGGAACGCGGATCCTCTGCGCCGTCTCCTGGATACGCACGATCTTCTCGACCGTGCGCGCGCCCCAGCTCCCTGCTTTCACGGTGGGGTCGTTGGCCATCACGGCCACCTGCCGGCCTTCGATCGTGCCCAGCC
This sequence comes from Chloroflexi bacterium 13_1_40CM_65_17, assembly GCA_001917815.1. Classification (GTDB taxonomy): domain Bacteria; phylum Chloroflexota; class Dormibacteria; order Dormibacterales; family Dormibacteraceae; genus UBA10449. The sequence goes on from MNES01000063.1 coordinate 3,955, forward strand.
CGGTGATCACGCCGTCTGCCGGCAGCTCTTCGGCAAGGACGTTGGCGAACAGGCCGTCTTCGACAAATGAGCCAGGGTCCAGGAGGAAGCCGAGCCGCTCGCGAGCGGTCAGCTTGTTCTGCTCGCGCAGCTTCGGGAGATATCGAGTGCCGCCCTTGAGCGCGCGCTCGCGGAGCTCGCTGTAGCCCTTGGTGCTCATCTTCCCTTGAAGTCCGGCTCGCGCTTCTCGAAGAACGCCAGCACGCCTTCCTTTGCGTCCTCCGTCATGGCGACCTTCAGAAGCTCGCCGTAGAGGTAGATCAGCGCGGGCTCGAACGCCATGTCCTGCTGGTGGTAGAACGAATTGCGCCCCAGGCGCATGACGATCGGCGACTTCTTGGCCAGCTTGTCGGTGATCTCGTCGACCGTTGAGTCCATGAGCTCACGCGAGACGACGCGATTCACGAAGCCGATCGACTGCATCTGCATTGCCGTCAGTCTTTCTCCGAGCATCAACATCTCCAGCAATACCTTGCGTGGAATGTTGCGAGCCAGGACGGCCTGGATCATCATCGGCCAGACCCCAACGTTGATCTCCGGTGTGGCGAACGTAGCGGTGTCAACGGCGATCAGCAGGTCGCACGAGCCGGCCAATCCCATTCCGCCGGCAAGGGCATGTCCGTTGATGCGCCCCACAATGGGCTTGCCGAGATGGGTCATGACGAGGAACAGCTCGACGAAGACCCGCCGCTCCTGGTGTCGCTTCTCTTCAGATACGCCGGCTTCGAAGCTGCTCAGGTCTGCGCCGGCGCAGAAGACCCGATCACCCGCGCCGGTCAGGACTACGACCCGGATTGCCTCTTCGCCCTGGCACCAGCGGAACGCGGAGACCAGATCGCGCAGCATGCCGGCGGAAAGGGGGTTGCGCTGCTCGGGCCGGTTGAGGGTGATGGTCGCCACGTGGCCTTCTGTCGCCAGAAGCACGTGTTCCAGGGTTGGGATCTCAGTCAAAGCTGCGAACAATCCTAGGCGGCGCCACCACTAGCCGATGAGGCCGACAGCGAGGGCGATGCCGACGAGGATGAGGACGGCGCCACCCAGCTCCTCGCTCCACTCCTCGATGCGGCTCCCCAGCCTGCTGCCAAGCTCGAGTCCGACCAGCGAGAGCGCGACGCTGATCACACCCATCGTCGCCGCGGCAAGCACGATGTTGATCCGGTACACGGCCAGGGCAAAGCCCACGGCCAGGTTGTCGATGCTCAAGGCAATCGCCGTCACGATCAAGCGGCGGTTGTCCGGCGGACCTTCAGGGCCCTTGTCGGGCACGCGCCGCCCCTGCCAGATCGTGTAGGCCCCGGTAAGGATCAGGATGGCGCTGCCGACATACTTGGCGAGGTGGCCGAAGTAGCCGGCGACTGCCTGGCCGATGAGAAGGCCGACGATCGGCATGAGCGCTTCGAACAGCCCGAAAACCACTCCGACCTTGAGCCGGGTGGGGCCATCGATGCCTGTGAGGCCGATGCCGATCGAACCCGCGAAGTTGCTCAGGCCCACCGACACGCTGACCAGAAGAAGTCCGACTAGCCCTGACATGGGACCGGCCAGTAACTATTTGAAGTAGGCATTTCGTCGGCATTCCTTAACAACAACACATTGCCCGGTGCCTGGGGGGCGCGCAGAATGGCACCGAAAGTTGCATTCGTCCTGTAACCCAACGTTAGGCCGCGAATCGCCCAAACGATATACTCCGCCGGGTCAAGAAGCACATGAAGGCCAGACAGCGAGAGTCTGCTACGCCGTCGCCGTCGTCCCGCGACACTGGGATCGACCTCGACAAGCCCATATTCACGCTAAGTGTGGCCTCGGAGATCCTTGAGACACATCCACGCACTCTCATGATGTACGAGCACCTCGACATGATTCATCCCAAGCGGACGGTCACGAATCGAAGGCGCTACTCGCGCCGCGATGTGATGAAGCTGCAGGCGATCCAGACCCTGACACGCGAGCACAGGGTCAACCTCGCCGGCGTCCGCTACATCCTGGCGCTGCTGAAGCGCCTTCAGGTCGCAGGAGTTGAGCCACCGGAGGGGTTAAAGAACCTGGATGTGACGCTACTCGACGTCTGAGTTGCAACCCGGTGTTCGGGTTGGTTGCTGGCAATGAATTGAGAACGGTTTGAGCAAATGTCGAAGAAAAGACGGCGGCTAGAGATAAAAGTGGATCCCCTGCCTCGCCCATTCATGGACGAGACGGCGTCCTGTCCCGTGTGCGGGCGGGATGCGGCCGCGATCGGGAGGCGGCAGCTCCAGATCGTTTTTCGCTGCGAGCCTTGCAAGGTGGTCTTCAAACGCAACCGGAGCTGGCCCTACATTTACTAGGCGCTCCTCGAGCTCTCGTACTCTGAAGGTGTGAGACGGCAGGTAGGTAGGGCGGCGCTGTTCGGCGTTCTCGCCGGACTGGCTACGGTCGCGGTCGCTGAAGCAGTGCGCCCGCGCGGCGGTACGTCGGTGCTGGTCGATTGGATCGAGGTCCGGCATGAGGCTCGTGCTCGCTTTGGGCGGGAAGAGACCTCCACGACTGCGCTGGCGGCGGCCGAGAAGCGCTATCGTGCCATGGCCGCCGAGCTCGAGAAGCCCCTGCTCGACTTCGTGGGCGGCCTTCCGGCCGGCGCTGAGCTGCCTCGGTTCGAGGCCGTCGATCGCGAGGGCTGGCTCGATCTCAACTTGAGCATCCTGCAACGGGTCATCGACCCCGTTCTCGAGCAGGGGCGCGTCCCCAACTCACTGCTCGTCGAGGTTGGTCGCGCAGGCCTCGATCGTTACGTCGGTTTCATGCTCGGGTTCCTGGGCAAGAGGGTCCTCGGCCAGTACGATCCGCAGCTCTTGGGCGCGGAGCCGGTTGGCGCCGAGGGGCTGTACCTGGTCGAGACCAACGTCGAGGAGTGGGGTCGAAAGGCCGAGCTGCCGGGCGAGGACCTGAGGCGCTGGCTGATCCTTCACGAGATGACGCACGCATGGCAGTTCGCGGCCCATCCGTGGCTGAGGACCGAAATGGAACAGGCGATGCGAGTTCTCCTCGAATCCACGGCCATGAGGTCGACCCCGGCCGCGCGCATCGCCGCCTTTGCCGGCGTGCTCCCCGCGCAATGGAGGGTGATGCGCCGCGTGCAAGCGACGATGTCGCTCGTCGAGGGCTACAGCAATCTGGTCATGAACGTGCTGGGTGCCGAATTGCTGCCGGGCTTCGAGCGTCTCGAGGAGGCATATCGCGCCCGCAGCTCGAGCAAGAGCGTGCTCGAGATGTTGATCTGGAAGCTGTCCGGCCTGGACCTGAAGCTGCAGCAGTATCGCCGGGGTGAGGCTTTCGCCAAGGCCATCCACGACGCGCATGGGATGGAGGTGCTGAACCTCGCGTGGCAAGGCCCGAAGTCGATGCCGCGTCTCGAAGAGCTGGCGAACCCGGAGGCCTGGTACCGCCGCGTGAGCCGGAGCTAGTCTCTCAGCTCTTCCTGTGCCGTCTCCTCGCTGATCGGCATCACGGCGACCGGGAGGTCGGCGATATCGAAGTACCGCACGGGCTTGTTCATACGCTTGGCGATGCCCACCTGAACCTTGACCCCCAGTGATAGGCGCCCGAAAACCCACACCTCATCGCATCGGGCGAGCAGGTTGTTCATCGCCTCGCGGACCACGTCTTTCGAGACGGTATGCATCAGGTAGTAGTCGAAGAGCATGAACGGGCTCACCGGCACCATCCCGGAGTCGAGCACGAACTTCTGGATGTGCGCCCGCCAGTAGAAGGCCTTGTTGGACATGGCGACGTAAACCAGGCGCTTGGGGTGTCGCAGCGTTTCCTCGGCCTGGTCCATGGCGCTGGGCTTGGTCGTGGGTTGAAAGATGCGCTCGAGGATGTCCTCCGCTGCTTTCCCCGAGATCGCCATGGGTCGCCTATCGTATCAGCCGTGCCCTCGACCTCCCGGTTCGACCTGGACGGGCGGGTCGCCCTCGTCACCGGAGCGAGTCGTGGGATCGGCAGCGCGATCGCGAATGCGCTGGCGGAGCAGGGCGCCCAGGTGGTCCTGTCGAGCCGCAAGCAGGCGGACCTCAACGACGAGGCGGAGCGCATCAATACCAGGTTCCCGGAGCGCGCGGTGGGGATCGCCGCTCATGCCGGCAGGCCGGAGGACCTCCAGCGGCTGGTCGAGGACGTGATGAAGCGCCACTCCCGAATCGACATCCTCGTCAACAACGCGGCCACCAACCCCTACTTCGGGCCCGTCCTTGGTGCCGAGCTGCCGGCATGGGACAAGACCTTCGAGGTCAACCTGCGCGGCATCTTCATACTGACCAAGCTCGTATACGAAGCTTCGATGGAGCAGCATGGGGGCGCCATCGTCAACGTGTCGAGTGTCGGGGGCCTTCGCCCAGGTCTTGGACTTGGTGTCTACAACATCACCAAGGCCGGCGTGATCATGCTCACGCGACAGCTGGCTCGCGAGCTGAGCGGCAAGGTACGCGTCAATGCCGTCGCTCCAGGCCTGGTCAAGACCCGCTTTGCCGAGGCGCTGTGGGGCAACGAGGCAATCCTGGACCGGGTGATCAGCTCCAACCCCATGGGCCGGATCGGGGTTCCGGACGAGATCGCGGGGGCGGTCGTGTTCCTGGTTTCGGACGCCGCGTCCTACGTGAACGGCGAGGTGCTGGTCATTGACGGAGGCGGTGGCGAGCCTTAGCCGGCAGCGCCGCTTCCTCTGTCTCGCCGTTCTCCGACGCCAGCTGGCGGCTGTGTATGAAGTCTTCGAGCTCCTTCTCGTACTGGTATGTGTGGCGGTCTGGTTCGTACCGGAGCACACGCCGCTGCTGGATGAAATCCTCAAACGCGGCCTGCGTGTCGCGCGCGGCGCGAAAGCGCAGCTCGCGGGCCGCCTTCGCCGTCGACAAGCTCCTTCCCCAGCGGATCAGGTCCAGCAGTTGCGGCGACAACGAGGCCAATCCGCTCCGGCGCAGCGCAAATGCGGCCAGCTCGAGTCCGATCGGCGGAAGCAGCGGCGCATGGAGCTTGCCCGCCGCATCGAGCAGCTTAGTCAACGACTCGGCGCCGGGGGCGGCGATGTTGTAAGCGCCGGCCGGCCCACGCTTGGTGGCGAGATAGAGGGCCTCGACCGCGTCGTCGCGATGGATCATTTGCAGGGTCGGGTCGTAACCGATGACCGTCGGCACCAGCTCGAGGTCCAGGTATCGCGCCAGCGGCTGCGGCTCGTCCGGGTTGAGGCTGTTGCTGAAGCGCAGGGTGAGGATATCGATTCCAGGGTTGCGGACCGCGAAGTCCGTGACGTAGGACTCGACCTCGACGATATCGCGCACGAACTGGTGCTTCGAGTTCGAATCGAGCCTGTGGTCTTCGCGCAGGCCTGTGGGCTGATCCAATCGCGAACCGTAGACGTGGCCTGACGACTTGAGGATGAAGCGCTTGACGGGGCTCTCCACACCGGCGCAGCCGGCCAGGAGGTTGAGGGTTCCTATCACGTTCATCTCGTGAGCGCGCCTCGGGTCGAGATCGAACGAGTCGACGCGGGTGAGCGTGTGCACGACCGTGTCGATGCCCACCGCTCTCACCAGCTTGCCGATGAGGGAATGACGTATGTCGAGCTTGAGGTAGTCGGCGCGGCCGAGGTCGTATCGCGGTTCGCGGATGTCGATGCCGATGACCTCCGCGACATCAGGGTCCTCGACCAGTCGCTGCACGACGAGCGCTCCCCACCACCGCGCGACGCCGGTGACGAGGATCCGCCGTTTCTTGTTTGCCATCCCTACCTCAGTCTATCCAGCGTCGCGGGTAGGCCTGGCTTCGCCAGGCCGTCTAACACGCGTGCTCTTCCAACTCCAACGTGGCGGGGCGAGACAATTCGAAAATCCAAACCGCGGGAATGGGCGCAGGCGCGTCGGCCAAGCCGACCCGCCGATGAGGGAAAACCGGCAGGTTTTCCCTCATAACTACGTGCGCTTTATGACGTCGCGCTCCATCTGCGCGACAGCGCGCGTGGTGACCTCGAGCAGCGGCGATTTTGCCTGCCGGAGCGCGAACTCGAGCTGGCGGAGCAGCGAGTAGAGGCTCTTCATCGCCTTGATCGCGTCGCCGATGTCCACGTTTGCCGGCAGGGGAATCTGGTCGAGGGGCTCGCCCGCGGACCATCGATAGGAGAAGTCGATGTAGTCGTGAGACGGCTGGCGGAGGTTGGGCTCGTCGAGGTCCTTCTCCATGTCCGCGAAGCGGAAGTAGAGGGACCGCACCAGGCGCGCAGTCTGCGCGATGGCGGGCGTGGGATAGCGGCGCGGGCCGGTCGGAGCGCCACGCCCGCGGCCGCGCTCCCGGTCCTCGGCAGCGAGCATGACCAGCACCGCGCAGAGCTCCTCAGGCGTGAGACCCTCGAGCCAGCCCGCCCACACCGCCTCGGCGACCAGGATCGTGTTTTCGCCATACACGCGCGATGCAAACAAGCCTTTTTCCGTGGGCCGGTTGGAGGCCAGGAAGCCGGTCTCGCTGAGGATCCTGGACAGGCGCCGAAGCTTGCGCGCGTACTCGTCCATCTGGCCGGTCGCTTCGCGCTCTCCGGCCTCGAGCTCCTTCTGCAGCCCCCGTATCTCGCCGTAGCGCTGGAGGTACTCGCCGAATCGGGGTGAGCGCACCACCTTGAGCTTGCGCTGCCTTTCCAGCAGGGCCCGGGCTTCGATCTCCAGCTTCTGGACCAGCCGGCTCGAATGACCTTGTGCCCTGGTGTGGCGCCCGCGGCGATTCCGGCGCTCGGCGCCGGCGTCGCGCCGCAGCCGCTTCAGCTCGATGCGGATCGCGCGCCGCCGGTCTTCGAGCTTGTAGTACTGAGCGACGTCTTCGATCGAGACGTCCTCGCCGTCCCACAGGTGCCTGATGTCCTCGAGCCTGGCCCGAACGTTCTGCAGGCGCTCCCTTGTGCGATCCGCCGCGAGCCGCTTCTGAAATTGCCCGAATGACCGCTCCATCAGGGCCTCGGCCTCTTCCGGCGTGTAGACCCGCAGCAGGTTCAGGGCCATGTTGTAGCTCGGCAGGAACTTCGACTCGACGACGAGCGTCGGTCCCATCGCGACCTCATAGATCGTGCCAATCTCGATGTCCGACTCCTTGAGGATCACTCCGTGGCCGATCACGTCGATGCCGCGCCTGCCCGCGCGTCCCATCAGCTGGGTCAGCTCGCCGGTGGTGAGATTGGAGAAGCTCACGCCGTCGAACTTTGTGAACGAAGAGACGACCACTCCGCGAGCGGGCATGTTGATGCCAAGCGAAAGCGTCTCGGTCGCGAAGACGACCTTGATCAGCCCCCGCTGGAACAGCTCCTCCACCATCTCCTTGTGGTACGGCAGCAGCCCGGCGTGGTGCTCGGCCAGGCCCCGGCGGAGCAAACGGGCGTCGACCATGCGGCGAAACAGCGCCTCCTCGTCGCGGTCCTTGAGCCCAAGCAATCTCTCAGCCGCCACGCGGTCGATGGCCTCCTTTTCAGCGGCCGTTGTCAAGTCGAGCTCGTGATACGAGCAGCGCTGCAGCGCCTCACGGCAGCCGCGCCGGGAGAAGATGAAGTAGATCGAGGGCAGGATGTCGAGGCGGCGCAGCTCATCGATGACCTTGAGCAGGTCGTTCGACGGTAGGCGGGTGAAGCGCCCCACCCGGTAGGAGGCCTCTTCCTCCTCGGCCGCCTTGCTCCACGTTCGCTGGTCGATGCCGCCGTCGTCCTTGAACAGCGCCAGGAAGTGGTTGTTGATCGCGACCCACATCTTCAGCTCGACCGGACGGACGTTGTAGAACACCGTCTCCATGCCGCCGCGGTTCTCGGCCATCCATTCGGCGATCTCCTGGTAGTTGCCAATCGTCGCCGAGAGGCCCACGAGCTTGATCGACCGCGGCGCCTGGATGACGATCTCCTCCCACACGGAGCCCCTCGGAAAATCGTCGATGTAGTGGACCTCGTCGAGGACCACGTAAGCGACGAGGTCCAGCCGTTTGGGGTCTTCGTAGATCAGGTTGCGCAGGATTTCGGTCGTCATGACGACGACCGGTGCCTGGTCGTTGATGGTGTTCTCGCCCGTCACCAACCCGACTGTCCGCTCTCCGTATTCGCGCACGAAGTCGTGGTACTTCTGGTTGCTCAGGGCCTTCAGCGGGGTGGTGTAGATGACCTTGGTGCCATCACGCCGGGCGCGAAAGATCGCGTACTCGGCTACGACAGTCTTGCCGCTTGACGTAGGGGCGCTGACGAGCACCCCGCCCTCGCCGCTGTCAAGCTTGTCGATCGCCTCGTGCTGGAAAGCGTCTAGCTCGAAGGGCAGCGTGCCCTCGAACTCCCTCGCCAGCGACTCGACTGCCTTCACAGACGCACCAACTCAGTCGAGACGTCCGTGACGCGGGCGCCATCACAGTGCGACTCGATGTAGGAGAGCGCCGCGGCCAGCACCTCATCGGCGTGACGGCCGTCAGCGCTCACGCAGGCTATGGCCAGCTCGGCCAGCTGCCAGCGGTCGCGTTCGCCCACCTCGGCGGCCGCGACCTGGAACTCCGCGCGCACGCGGCGGAGTAGGCCGCTGATGACCTGGCGCTTGCTCTTGAGCGAGCCGCTTTCAGGCAGGTGAAGGACGACCCTGGCGACGCCGACCGCCACCGATGAGGCCATCAAAGCGTCTTTTTGACCATCGAGTGCACTGACCAATATGATGGCTGGCAAGAAAGGACGGCTGGTTGGGGGCGGTGGGCGTCTGTTGGAGGATCGGCCAATGAGTCGAGACGATAAGGCGGACCAGGGCTTCGAGCATTTCGAGCAGTTCTTGAAGGAGTGGTCCCGCCGGGACTTCCTGCGCCGGATGGGGGCGGCGGCGGCCTACACAGCCTTCACCGCCGGGATTGTGGACTTCCTCGAGGCATGCGGTGGCGGCAACACCCCGACCTCTCAGACGCCGGTGAAGGGGGGCAAGCTGATCGAGGGCACCATCAGCGACATCTCCAGCTTCGCCGTCCTGAACTCCGGCGACACCGCGAGCAGCCAGATGATCTGGCTCCTCTTCGATGGGCTCCTCAGCCTCAACGCCAAGGGCGACAACATCCCGATGATGGCGTCGGCCCTCCCGACGATCTCTGCCGACCAGCTGACGTTCACCTTCAAGCTGCGGCCGAACCTCAAATGGTCGGACGGGCAGCCCCTGACCGCCGACGACGTTGTTTTCACATACAACCTGATCTTCTCGGCGGACACCAAGGACTACGTATCTCGCTACCGAGCCCAGCTCGAGGGCTTTCTACAGAGCGTTACCGCCACGGACCCCCAAACGGTCGTTTTCAAGTTCAGCAAGATCCTGGCCAACTTCGTCGACTCGAACTGCCGCTTTGGGATCCTGCCCAAGCACGTCCTCGGCAATGTCACGCCGAAGGCGCTCAACACCCACGACTTCTTTACCAAGGGCCCGACTGTCTCGAACGGCGTGTTCAAGTTCAACCGATGGGACAAGGGCCAGCAGGTGGTGCTCGAGCGCAACGACAACTACTGGGCCGGCGCGGCCCATCTCGACCAGTACATCTACAAAGTCGTGACCGACGCGGTCGTCCTGGCGCAGCAGCTGAAGACCGGCGAGCTCGACACCGGACAGCCCGACGCCAGCCAGTTCGACAACCTGAAGACGGTCAACACGATCACGACGACTTCCTTCATCAACCCTGGCTTCGTCTACTACCAGTTCAACCTGGAGCCGACGAAGGCCGCCTCCAAGATCTTCGGCGACAAGAACGTGCGCAAGGCGCTGCACACGGCGCTGGACCGCACCGCGATGGCCAAGGCGGTGTACTTCGGCCAGGCCGTGCCGGCCGATTCGGTGCTGCCTCCGACCACGTGGGCCTACAACGCCAACGTCAGCCCCAAATACTCGTTCGACAAGGCTGCCGCTGAGAAGATGCTCGATGACGCCGGCTGGGCGAAGGGCTCCGATGGCATTCGGTCCAAGGGCGGCGTGCGCATGTCGTTCGAGGTCAACACCAACTCGGGCAACAAGGTGCGCGAGAACCTCATCCAGGTGATGCAGCAGCAGTGGAAGGACATCGGGGTGGATGCCCAGCCGCGCGCCATCGCGTTCCAGACACTGGTCACGCAGATCCGGAGCACCAAGACCTTCCAGGTCATCCTTATCGGAATCGCCAACCAGGACACTGACCCCGATCAGACCACGCTTTGGACGACGAAGGGCATCGGCTCAGCAGGCCTCAACGGGATGTCTTACAGCAACCCGCAGGTCGACCAGCTCATGGACAGTGCGCTGCAGAGCACCGACCGCGCCAAGCGGAAACCGCTATACACGCAGATCCAGAACATCCTCGCCGACGAGCTGCCGGCCCCGATCCTCTTCTACCCCAACTACTTGTGGGGCATCAACAAGAGGGTCGTTAACTTCAACGTCGGACCGTACAACACCTACCAGGCGCGGCCGTGGATGAAGGACGTTTTCGTCGCCGACGGAAAGTAGGGAGGAAATGAGCGCTGGCCGGGGAGCATCCCCGGCCAGGCTGGCTTGCTAGATGCTCGCCAAGTACCTGGTCAGGCGGGTGCTGGCCACCATCCCGGTGGTGATCGGCGTGACGCTGATCACCTTCATGCTCATGCACGTCACGGCCGGGAGCTACATCCCGGGCATCGACCTGAATCCCAACCTGAAGGCAGAGGACGTCGAGGCCATCAAGCGCTACCTCGGCCTCGACCGTCCGCTCTACATCCAGTACATCACCTGGCTGGCCGGCGTCGGTCACGGCGACTTCGGCCGTTCGATGATCGACGGCAGCCTGGTCTCCAGCCACATCTTCGACCGGCTGCCGGCGACCCTCGAGCTCACCATCACGGCGATCCTTCTCGGCATCCTGATCTCGATCCCTCTGGGAGTGACAGGCGCGCTGCGTCGCGGCAGCAAGATCGACCACGCGCTGACCGCGATGTCCGTCGGCGGCTTCGCGATCCCCGCCTTCTGGCTCGGCCTCCTGCTCATCCTCGTCTTCTCGGTCCAGCTCCAGGCCTGGGGCCTCCCCTTCCTCCCGTCAGGCGGTGTCACCACGCCGGGATTGGGCGGAGGTGACCTGCTGGACCGGGTCGTGCACCTCATCCTGCCGGCCACCGTTCTCTCGTTCGTCTACCTATCCATCTGGTCGCGCTTCACGCGGTCGAGCATGCTCGAGGTCCTTTCGCAGGACTACGTGCGCACCGCTCGCGCCAAGGGCATGACCGAACGCCGGGTGGTGTACATGCACGCCCTTCGCAACGCGGTCATCCCCCTGGTCACCCTGGTCGGTCTCGAGCTGCCCGCGCTGGTCAGCGGCGGCCTCGTGGTGGAGGTGGTGTTCAGCTGGCCGGGCATCGGCAAGCTGCTGTACGAACGCGCCCTGCAGACCGACTACACCACCGTCCTCGGCATCACGACCTTCGCGGCATTGCTCGTAGTCGCCGGCAACTTGCTTGCCGACATCCTCTACGCGCTTCTCGACCCCAGGATCCGGTACGCATGATCACGCCGCTTCCAGTCGACGCGCCTGCAGTTCCAGCGCCGCTTGTTCCAGGGCGCCCCGCCCGGGGCTACTGGAAAGAGGCGACCGGCCGCTTGCGCCGCAACCGGATCGGCGTCACCTCTGGCCTCGTCCTTCTCTTCTTCGTCGTGGTCGCCGTGACGTCGCCGCTGCTCGCCGCCGTGTTCACCCAGGCCGACCCCAGGCACATCGACCTGCTGAACACCTTCTTGCCCCCCTTCAGCCCTCACCACATTCTCGGTACGGACGACCTTGGTCGTGATGAGCTCACGCGCATGCTTTACGGCGCGCAGGTGTCGATGGGGATTGGTTTTCTTTCCGTCGGCGTCGCGCTGACGATCGGCGCCGGCGTCGGCCTGCTCGCGGGCTACTACGGTGGGCTGCTCGACGGTCTTCTGATGCGCTTTGTGGACATCATTCTCGCCGTCCCGGCGATCTTCCTTTTCATCCTGATGTCGATCCTCTTCAAACCCAACACCATCACGCTCGCGCTCATCATCGCGTCGGTCGGCTGGGGAAGCATCGCGCGCTTGGTGCGCGGAGAGGTGCTGTCCGTGCGCACGCGCGATTTCATGATCGCCACCCGAGCGCTGGGCGCCAGCGACGCGCGCCTCATCCTCCGCCATCTCCTGCCGAATGTTCTCCACGTCCTGATCGTGTTCGGCAGCCTTTACCTGGGCCAGGTCGTTCTCATCGAGGCCGCGCTCGACTTCCTGGGGCTGGGGATATCACCGGCAACTCCGAGCTGGGGCAACATGCTGACCAACTCGGAGACCTTCTTCTTCCACTCGAGCTGGCTCGTCATCTGGCCGGGAGTCACGATCTTCGTCACCGTCCTGGCCGCCAACCTGTTCGGCAACGCCATCCGCGACGCTTTCGACCCCAGGCTCCGGTAGCCATGCCGGGGCCACTGCTCGAGGTCCGCGACCTGAAGACGCAGTTCTCGACCCCGGAAGGGGTCGTCAAGGCGGTCGACGGCGTCTCATTCGAGCTTCACGCGGGCGAGACCCTGGGCATCGTCGGGGAGTCGGGGTGCGGCAAGTCGGTGACCGCTCTGAGCATCATGAGGCTCGTCCCGCGGCCAGGACGGATCGTCGGCGGCCAGGTGCTGTTCGAAGGTCGAGACCTGGCGAAATTGAGCAACGCGCAGATGCAGGAGATTCGCGGCGAATCGATCGCGATGATCTTCCAGGACCCCATGACCTCTCTCAACCCGGTGTTCAGAGTGGGATGGCAGGTGTCGGAACCCCTCTTGCTTCACCGTTCGATGCCCCAGGCCAAGGCGCTTCAAGGGGGAACGATCATGCTGGGCCGGGTGGGCATCCCCTCGCCCGAGACTCGCGCCCGCGATTTTCCGCATCACTTCTCGGGAGGTATGCGTCAGCGCGCGATGATCGCCATGGGCCTGACCACCACGCCTCCGGTGCTCATCGCGGACGAGCCGACCACAGCGCTGGATGTCACGATCCAGGCGCAGATCCTCGACCTCCTCCGCAACGCGAATCGCGAATTCGGCACGGCCACCATCCTCATCACGCACAACCTGGGCGTGGTCGCGGGCATGTGCGAACGCGTGATGGTGATGTACGCGGGCCGGATCGTCGAGTCGGGCCTGACCACGGATGTCTTCGCTCATCCCAAGCACCCGTACACGTGGTCATTGCTGCGGTCGATCCCACGCCTCGACGCCGAGCGGCACGAACCGCTGAAACCGATCGAAGGCATGCCGCCAGACTTGATTGCACCTCCGCCTGGGTGTGCCTTTCACCCGCGGTGTCCGTTCAAGGTCGAGCGCTGCTCGCGCGACGTCCCGGCCTTGAACCGCGTCGGGGATCAGCTCGCCGCTTGCTGGGTCACCCAATCCGGCGTGGAGTTGAAGGATGCCTGAGACGGCGCATGCCCAGCTGACCCGGGCCTGGACAACTTCGGATCCGCTGGTGTCGGTGCGAGGGCTGAAGACGTGGTTTCCCGTCGCTTCAGGCGTCTTGCAGCGGACAGTCGCCCACGTGCGCGCGGTCGACGGCGTGGACCTCGATATCAAAGCGGGCGAGACTCTTGGCCTTGTCGGCGAGTCGGGCTGCGGCAAGTCGACGCTGGGGCGAACGATCATCCGCCTGCTCGACTCGACCGCCGGAACGATCCAGTTCAAGGGCGACGACATCACGCATCAACGGGGCTCGGCGCTGCGGGCGCACCGCCGCGACATGGCGATGATCTTTCAGGATCCGTACGCCTCCCTTGATCCGCGACAGACTGTCGGCGACATCATCGGCGAGCCGCTGGACATCCATGCAATTGCCAAGGGTAGGGAGCGGCAGAACCGGATCTACGAGCTGCTGCAGGTGGTCGGCATGAACCCCAAGTTCGCCGATCGCTATCCGCACGAATTCTCGGGCGGCCAACGCCAGCGAATCGGCATCGCGCGCGCCCTGGCCGTCGGCCCGACCTTCATCGTCTGCGACGAGCCCATCTCCGCGCTAGACGTCTCGATCCAGGCGCAGATCATCAACCTGCTCGAGCGCCTGCAGTCCAAGTTCGATCTCACCTACCTGTTCATCGCCCACGACCTGTCGGTCGTGAAGCACATCTCGAATCGCGTCGCGGTCATGTACCTGGGCAAGATCGTCGAGGTGGCGCCCGGTGGGCAGCTGTACCGCCGTCCCCGCCATCCGTACACGGGCTCGCTGCTGTCGGCGATCCCGATTCCTGACCCGGTGGTGGAGCGCCGCCGCGAGCGTGTGATCCTGCAGGGCGATGTCGCTTCGGCTGTCAACCCACCGTCGGGCTGCCGGTTCCGCACGCGCTGCCCGCGCGCCCGGGCGCACTGCGCGGAGGAAGAGCCGCCGCTCGAGGGGTTCGGCGCGGAGCACCTGGCCGCGTGCTTCTATCCGTTAGATTGACCATGTGATCGGGGAGCGCGAGACCCTGGCGCGTGACCTCGTCACCGCCTCTTACCTCAAGGGCGATTTCATCCTTCGCTCGGGAAAGCGCTCCAATCGGTATTTCGACAAGTTCCTTTTCGAGACGGACCCAACGCTGCTTCGCAGGCTGGGCCGGCATCTCGCCCGGCTCGTGCCGGCCGAGACACAGCGCCTCGCCGCGCCTGAGCTCGGCGCCGTGCTCCTGGGTGGCGCGGTCTCGATGGAGACCGGCCTGCCATTGGTCCTCGTCCGTAAGGAGCCCAAGGCCTACGGGACGTCGAAGCAAATCGAAGGCAATCTCACAGCCGGCGAGCGCGTGACCGTGATCGAGGACGTCGTCACTACTGGAGGAGACTCGTTGCGTTCGGCGCAGGTGCTGCGCGACGCAGGCGTCGATGTGATCCATCTCGTCGTCGTCCTCGACCGCGGTGAGGGCGGCGAAGAGAGCATCCGACGCGCCGGAATTCCCTACTCTCCGCTGTTTCGAATCACCGACCTCGAGCTTGACTGACTCCTGGAAGCCGCGCTCGTTCGTGATCGCTGGCGGCACCGTCCTCACTCCGGACGGTCCGCGCGAGGTGGATGTGCATGTCGCCGATGGTGTCATCACCAGCCTCAGCTCTGACACTCCTCCAGAAGGCACACGCACGGTTGATGCGCGCGGAACGTACGTCCTGCCGGGCGCGATCGATGTGCACGTGCACAGCCGGGATCCTGGGTTTCCGCAGAAAGAGGATTTCGGCACGCTCACCGAAGCGGCTGCCGCCGGCGGGGTGACGACCGTGATCGATATGCCGAACACCGTGCCCGCGGTCGATGCGGCAGGCGTGCTCGAGTCGAAAGCAGCGCTCGCGCGCAGCAAGGCGCGCGTCGACTTCGGAATGTGGGCATTGCTGCGATCGGGGACGACGGCAGAGGAACTGGAGTCCCTGGCGGACGCGGGCGCCGTCGGATTCAAGGCGTATCTCGGTTACGCGTTCAGCTTGACTCGCAAGCAGGTGCTGTATTCGCCGGGACTCGACGACCCTGACCTCGAGACGCCGCCGGACTACGGGACGCTGGCACGCCTCGCCCCTGTGATCGCCCGCCTGGGCTTGCCGCTGGCCATTCATGCGGAGGACCCGGGAATCCTCAGCGCCTTCCGCCGGCCGCTGGAGACGTACTCGGATCTGCTGGCAGCCAGGCCGCCCGAGGCCGAGGCAGTGGCAATCGCAGCCGCAGCCGAGATCGCGGGGGCATCAAGCGTGCGGATGCACGTGGCTCATCTTTCGAGCGCGCCCGGCCTGGCCGCCGCGAAAGAGGCGATTCGGGCCGGCGCGCCCTTGAGCCTCGAGACATGCCCCCAGTACCTTTGGTTGTCCGAAGAGGACTTCCCGCGTGCGGGGACGGCGATGAAGATGTTTCCGCCCATTCGAAGCGCAGCCGACCGCGACGCTCTCGTCGACGGGCTCGCGCAAGGTGTGATCGGACTCGTGGCCACGGACCACGCGCCGCATACGGACGAAGAGAAGGCTGCGTCGTTCGACGAGGCGCCGGCCGGCAGTCCTGGTGTCCAGACCCTCTACGTGAGCTGCCTCGAGCTAGCCCGCCGCATCGGCGATGTATGGCTTGCAGCCAGGTGGGTGTCCGAAGCGCCTGCTGCTCTGGTGGGCCTGCAGGAAACCAAGGGGACGATCGCGCCTGGCTATGACGCGGACCTGGTCATCGTCGATCCCGGCAAGCGGACGCTCGTTCGCCCCGAGGCCATGCGGTCGCGCCAGCGTCACGGGGCATTGGACGGCATGGACTTCGGCTTCTCCGTGCGCGAGGTCTACCTGCGGGGTGCAGCGATCTGGCGAGACGGACGGCGAGTCGGAGGGGCTACCGGCCGCATGGTCCGGCCGGCTAGGCTCGGGTCGGCGCTCCCCTGAAGATCGGATTCTGGGCGAGCTCGCGCTCGAGGCTGGTTGCGGGGCCGTGGCCGGGGTAGAGGGCCGTTGAGGGGGGCAGGCGCAGCAGCTTCGTGCCGATGCTCATCATCTGCCGGCGCAAGTCGGTCTCGGGCGTCTGTTTTCCGATCCCGCCCGAAAGGATGGTGTCGCCAACGAACGCGTGGTTGGCGACCACGTAGCAGACGCTGCCAGGCGTGTGGCCCGGCGTGTGCAGGACCGTCAGTTTGAACTCGCCGAACTCGACTTCGTCGCCGTCGAGCAGGTAGCGGTCGGCCGAGCGGAGGAACTGTTTGGCGTCGGCGGAATGAATCGCGGTCTGGCCGCCGGTCAGGTCCTTGAGGTCGTCCTTGCCGGCGACGTGTCCGGGATGGCCGTGGGTGGCGAGGATGTACTTCACCGTCAGGCCGGTGGTTTGCTGGGCGAGCTTTTCCGGCGGCAGCCCGGGGTCGATGACCACTGCCTCCTTGGTGCTCGAGCAAGACAGGATGTAGCCGTTGACCTCGCGGTCGAGCTTGACCTTGACGATGCCCAGCTTGGACATTTCTCTCAATATTTACCCACATGCAGCGAGCCGCGGTCGTCACCTTCGCAGTCGTCCTGCTGGCGGTGTGCCTCTTCTGGACGTACGGCTACATCCGGCGCCGTTCCAGGAAGCGGTAGGCGCTTGCCCTAGTCCGCTGTTTCGCCCTGGACCTTGACCCGCAGCGCGTCCAGTGAGTCGAACTTGTCCAGCTGCGGCTTGGCGCGAGGCCGGTCGGGATACTTCGCGGTCTGAATCGCCTCGAGCAGGAGCTCGATCTCGTCGGGCGTGAAGCTCAGCGTCCTTAGGACGACCTCCTTCACCTTCTCGTGACGGTCGACCGTCTCGCGTATCACGTCATCGGTGTCGGTGACGACCTGCGGTCGCGTCGGCCGGAAAAGTTCCTCTGATCCTGCGAGTGAAACGCGTTTGAAAGTTGGCATTTAGATCCTGTGATTCTCCATTACCCGAGCTGCCAATGCACGATACGCCTTCGCTCCATCCGACTCCTTCGCGTATTGAAGGATCGACATCCCGGCCAGCGGAGTCTCGGCGAAGCGAATCGAATCGGTGACTCCGAAGTCGTAAACCTTGTCGCCGTACTTCTCCTTGACGGCGGCGAGCACCTCCTGAGAGTGGAGCGCGCGCGATTTGTACAGCGTGGGCAGGATGCCGATCAGCTCGAGGCGAGGGTTGAGCCTGCGCTTCACGCGCTCCATCGTGATCAACAGCTCCTGCATGCCTTTGAGTGCGAGAAACTCCGCCTGAAGCGGCACCAGCACCTCGTCCGCCGCCACCAATGCATTGATGACGATCAGATCTAGAGAAGGTGGGCAGTCGATGATGATGAAGTCGTAGCGCTTCTGCGCCGCCTCGAGCTTGTCGCGCAGGATGCTCTCGCGCCCGATCTCGTTGATCAGTTGGTTCTCTGCGCCGGCAAGCTCAACGTCAGCGGGAATGTAGTGGACTCCCATCTGCGCTGCTTCCTGCACAACGTCGGTGACGGTGGTGTCGGGGTCGACCAGGAGGTGGTAGACGGTCTTCTCGAGCTCGCCCGACGGCTTCATGTAGAGGGTCAAATGACCCTGTGCGTCGAGGTCGATGAGAAGAACCCGCTGGCCAATCTCCGCCAGAGCAGCGCCAAGGTTGACGGCGGTGGTGGTCTTGCCTACACCACCCTTCTGCATGGCGACGGCGATCGTTCGGGCCAAGAGTGCTCCGAGTCTAACCGAAGCTGGGCGAGATCGCCCGCGCGGGACCGGCGTTGAGAGGCCGGCCCGGAAATCCTCGACGGATCTTCGGGCCGAGGCTTCCAGCCCGGCCTCTATGATTGGCCGCGGTGTTCGTGATCCCCCTGATCGCAGCGGCTGTGGGCGCAACGTTCGCGGTGGTGGTTGGCAGGCAATACATGAGGCGCCGCAAGCCCTACCAGGCGATCTGGGCGCTGGCTCTCGCCATGTTCGGGGTGGCCGCCGCATTCGAAACCGTGGGGCAGCTCGCGGGCTGGTCGGATGCGACCTACAAGGGCTACTACTTGTTCGGGGGGCTTTTGAACGTCGGCTGGCTCGGGATCGGTTCGCTGCTGCTGCTCGTCCCGATGCGAGTGGGCCGCGTGGCCGTAATCGTCATGGTCCTGATCTCGTTGGTATCTGTTGTGGCCGTCCTTGCAGCGCACACCAACCCGACCCTCTTGAAAGCGCAGGTCCCCGGTCGCGGAGCGATCGACGTTCCTGGCGCCCTGCCGCTGCTCACCAACCTCGGCGGGTCCTTGCTGCTGGTCGGCGGCGCGGCGTACTCGGCGTGGAGATCCGCGCGAGCGGGCGCACCGCGAAACCGGGTGCTCGGGCTGGCGATCCTCGCCGCCGGCGCCTTCATCGTCGCCGGAGGACACAGCTACGCGCAATCGAAGGGCGTCTACATCGCCCAACCCGTGAGCGAGGCGCTCGGAATCGTCGCGATGTTCGCCGGCTTCCTCGTCATCGAGGCTCGCCGCGAGCTAGTGTCCTCGAAACCGAGGACCGCGTGATCATCGACATAGTCATCGTCCTGGTTCTGCTCATAGCCCTGCTCCTCGGCTACCAGCGCGGAGTGATTCAACCCCTGATGGCCGAGATCTTCTTCTTCGGCACGCTGCTGGTGATATTTCGATTCCACGACCAATACACGAACGAGATGTCGAAGCTGCTTCACATCTCACCGGTGCTCAGCGTGTTCGTGGCGCTGATCCTGGCGGTGATCGTGGGCGCTGTCGGTGGGTCGATCGGAGGTGCGTTCCACAGGTTGGAGGCGCTGCGAGGGATCGATGGCCTGCTCGGCGTCTTCGTACATGTTGTCGTCACGTTGGTCGTCGTCTACCTCGCCGTGTCGGCGCTCGTAACGCTGGACAACGCTTTCGAGCCGACACTGAAGAGCGCGAGCCTGACCTTGACGCAGGTCAACCAGCTTGAGAACTGGATCCTGTCCAACCCGATCACGTCCGCGATGGTTTCCAAGCAGGATCTCGACGCGCTCAAAAAGGCCGCGGCCAAACCGGCCGGCGCGAGCGTCGATTCAGTCGCCGGGATCCACCAGCTGCAGCAGATCTTCGTCGACTTCCTGCAGCCTCAGCTGCACAGCTCCAAGGCGGTTCCGGTCGTCCTCGCCATCGGCTCTCATATCCCGGTCATCGGTCACGTCGGGCCCACCGACCTGAAACCGCTCCCCAAGGTGACCCCGTCGCCGACGCCGAAGGTGAGCCCCACGGCCAGCCCCAAACCGTCTTAGTCCGCGCGATGCTCGACCTGGCGCTGACACCTGACCAGGAGCAGCTGGTNGCGACGGTCCGAGAATTCTGCGCCAAGGAGTTCGCGCCCACCATCGCGGCAAACGACCGGGAAGCCAAGCACGATCCCAAGATCTTCGACAAGCTCGCCTCGATCGGACTGCCGGGCGTGTGCTTCCCGGAGCGCTACGGTGGCCATGGCCTCGACTACCTGGCCCTCGGCCTCGCGTGCGAAGAGCTCGAATATGTCGATACCACGTATCGCACCGTGCTGTCGGTGCACGTGGGCCTGGTTGGCATGGGGCTTTACACGTGGGCCGACGAAGAGCAGAAGCAGCGTTGGCTAGTGCCCATGGCCTCCGGCCGGAAGCTCGCCTGTTATGGGCTCACCGAGCCGAACGCGGGCTCGGATGTCGCGTCGATGCAGTCGACCGCACGCCGCACCGGCGACAGATACGTCCTCAACGGGCAGAAAGTGTGGGTCTCCGACGCCGACACCGCCGATTTCCTGCTGGTGTTCGCGAAAACGGATCCGAAGGCCGGGCACCGCGGCGTTTCCGCCTTCATGCTCGATCGCACGGCGTGCGGCAAAAGCCTGAGGACCGAGCCGATCAAGGATCGCCTCGGCATCCGGGCGGGCGACGTCGGGTCGATTTTCATGACGGATGTCGAGGTGTCCGAGGCCGACCGGATCGGCGACGAGGGTGACGGTTTCAAGATCGCGATGAGCTGCCTCGACAACGGCCGCTACACGGTCGCCGCCGGCGCCACCGGCACCATCCGCGCCTGCCTCGACGCGTCCGTGAAATACGCTCGCGAGCGGAAGACCTTCGGTCAGGAGATCGGCCGCTACCAGCTCGTGCAGCAGATGATCGCCCGCATGTCGCGCGATTACGAGATCTGCCGCCTCCTCTATTTCAAGGTGGCGTGGATGAAGAACAAGGGCCTGCGGCACACGCGCGACGTGTCGGTGGCCAAGCAGTACGCGACCGACGCCGCGTTCAATGCCGCCCACGACGCGATCGAGGTGCATGGGGCGTACGGATACTCGGCCGAGTACCCGGTCGAGCGCTTCCTGCGCAACGCGCGGGCGCCGATCATCTATGAGGGCACTCGCGAGATCCACACCGTCTTGCAGGGCGAGTACGCGCTCGGCTATCGAGAGGACCGCCCAGTCAAGAAGTCACTACCTCCCTACGAACCAGATTGATGGCGGTCGCCGTCTCGCGGCGGGAATCCCGCCTGACCCAGCTCGACTTCATCGTTCTTTCGATCTACTGGGTCGCCATCGGCTATCTGTGGAACAGCCTCGGCGGCCTGATCCTGCCCAACCTCATCGAGCAGCTGGTAGGCCACGCGCATAAGGGCGTCGCCCTAGGAGTGCTGGAGGGGATCGGATCGTTGATGGCGGTGGTGTGGCAGCCCCTCGTCGGCGCCTATTCGGATCGCACCCGCACCCGTTTCGGACGCCGGCACCCCTTCATCGTGATCGGCACGCTTGGGGACGTCATATTCCTGATCGGGATCGCGCTGTCCGGCTCGTACTGGCTCGTGGTCGTCTTCTACTTCCTTCTGCAGACGGCCTCCAACACCGCGCAGGGGCCGTATCAGGGCCTGCTGCCAGACGTCGTGCCGGTGGACCAGCGCGGAAACGCGTCCGGCTATTACGGCGTGTCCAACGTGCTGGGCCTCTTGCTGGGGACGGTTGGAGCCGGGTTCATACTCGCGCACGCGGGTCGCGCCGCGGCGATCCTGAGCATCTGCGTGGTTCTACTCGCCACGATGCTGCCGACCGTGCTGCTGGTCCCAGACCGGGTGCAGTCCAGCCAGACTCAGTTCACCAACGCATGGCAGGCGATCAGGACGACCTTCACCCGCCCGTTGCGCCACACGAGCTTCCTGTGGCTGGTCGGGTCGCGGCTCCTCATCCTCATGGGGCTGGGCGGGATCCAGAGCTTCGTTTACTTCTACTTCAGCGATGCGTTCTTCAACCACGATGCCAAGGCGACGACAACAGCCACCTACACGCTGCTGGGGATTGTGATCATCACGGCGCTGCTGGTCTCGCTCCCGGCAGCACGCCTCTCGGACCGGATCGGCCGGCGGCCGCTCATCGTGGCCGGGGGGCTTCTCGGTGCCGCGGGCATGCTGGTGCTCGTCTTCAGCCACTACGAGCTATTGCCATCGGCGCTGCTTCAGCCGGTCGCGAGCGCGCTCAACGTGCCGATCCTGGCGGCGCAGGCAACTGTGGTCGGGATCCTGATCGGGATCGGTTATGGCCTCTTCTTCTCGGTCGACTGGGCCTTCATCCAGGATGTCATCCCGGCCGGTGAAGCCGGGCTTTTCATGGGCTTCACCAACATCGCCACGGCTGGCGCCGGC
This sequence comes from Chloroflexi bacterium 13_1_40CM_65_17, assembly GCA_001917815.1. GTDB lineage: Bacteria > Chloroflexota > Dormibacteria > Dormibacterales > Dormibacteraceae > UBA10449. The sequence goes on from MNES01000063.1 coordinate 26,026, forward strand.
ATCATCGCCCGATTCGTCGGGGGCTTCCTGCTCGATCCGTTCAACGCCGGACCCAAGCTGCTGGGCCTGCCCGGCGGGTACCCCGTCATATTCACTGTGTTCTTCATCTGGCTGCTGCTGGGCGGCCTACTCATCCTGAAAGTGCCGGAGATGAAAAAGAAGTGAGCAAAATCAACCTAGCGGGATTGATGCCGTGGGCGGGCCTCGCTGGAGCTCCACTCGAAACGGCCGACGTCGTTTTGGCCGGGATCCCTTACGACGGCTCTGCCGTCTATCGCAAAGGCGCCGCCCTCGCCCCGATGCGCATCCGCGATCTGTCTCCGATCATGCCGCCCGTCACCGAAGACGGCCGCCCCTTGGGCGGCATCAAGGTGCACGACCTGGGCGACCTGGACGTGGGCGCGGAAATCGAGTCCGGCTGGTCGAAGGTCGCCGACCAGCTGGCGGGCGTCCCGCCCACCGCGCTGTTGACAGTCCTTGGCGGCGATCACTGCACCGCCATCGCGACGCTTGCCGCCCAGGCGCGGCGGCACCCGGACCTGGCTGTGCTGTGGATTGACGCTCATCCGGACCTATGCGACTTCTCGCGCGGCGGCCGCTGGACATGCGGCTGCGCGATGCGCCGCGCCCTGGAGGTCTCCAGCATCGGCCCGGCGCGGGTGGTGATCGCCGGCGGACGCGACTATGACCCCGAGGAGCTCGAGTTCATCCGTGCCCGCGGCATGCTGTTGGTGTCGGCCTCGGAGCTGGCCGGCGAAAGCGGCTCGGCGCGCATGGTTGCGGATGCGCTTGACGGCAAGAGTCTCCACGTGTCGTTCGACATCGACGCCCTGGACCCCGCCTTTGCTCCGGGGACCGAAATCCCGTCCGCCGGCGGCCTGTCGAGCCGGCAGGCGCTCGACTTCCTGCGCATCGCTACAGCGGGATCGAAGCTGGTCGGACTGGATCTAGTCGAGGTGTCACCGCCGTTCGACAACGGGGACATCACCACGCTCGCCGCTCTGAAGCTGATCTTTGAGTTCTGGGGCATGTTCTGGCATGGAAAGCGCTGACGTAGTCATCGCCGGCGGCGGGATCATTGGCTGCGCCCTTGCCTACCAGCTGAGCAAGCGAAACGTGGATGTCCTCCTTCTCGAGCGTGAGACCCTGGGCTCACAGTCGACCGGCAAGTGCGCAGGTGGAGTCCGTCAGCAGTTCTCGAGCGAGGGCAACGTCCGCCTCCAGCGGATGTCGGTGGGCATGCTCGAACGATTCCAGGATGAGATCGGACATCCGGCGGACTTCCGCCAGATCGGTTACCTGTTCGTCCTTACGCAGCCACAGCAGGTGGAGGACTTCCGCCACAACATGGAGATGTGGCAGCGCGTCGGTCTGAACGACGCCCGCTGGGTTGACGCCACAGAGGCCTCGCGGATGGTGCCGATCCTCAACGTCGAGGACGTTCTCGGCTGCACGTTCTGTCCAAGCGACGGGATTGCCAGCCCTGCCGACGTGACGTCAGGCTACGCGGCCGCCGCCCGGCGCCTCGGCGCGCGTTTGAAAGAAGGTGTGGCGGTCACCGGCATCGACATCGCCTCAGGCAAGGTGCAGGGGGTGCGGACCAGTGCCGGCGACATCGCGACCCGGCTCGTCTTCAACTGTGCGGGCGCGTGGGCGCCGTCGATCGGGCGAATGGCGGGCCTCGAGATACCCATCCTGCCCTATCGCCGTCACATCGCCGTCACCGGCACCTTCCCGGCCATGCCGCGTACCAATCCGATGACCGTCGATTTCCAGACCTCGCTCTACTTTCATCCGGAGGGCGACGGCGTGCTGATCGGCATGAGCGACCGCGAGGAGCCGCCCGGTTTTGCGACTGACGTGAATTGGGAGTTCCTCGAGAAGATGTTCGCGCAGGCGGCGCGGCGGGCCCCCGCGCTGTCCGCGGCCGGGGTGAAGACGGCGTGGGCCGGTCTATACGAAGTGACGCCTGACCATCAGGCGATCCTGGGGCCGATGCCGGAGCTGGAAGGGTTCTGGTGCGCGGCGGGCTTCAGCGGCCATGGGTTCATGCAAGCGCCGGCGGCGGCCCTGCTTCTCACCCAGCAGCTTCTAGATCACACGTCCGAGATCGACATCTCATCTTTTGCGTTCGAACGCTTCGCGCGCGGAGCGCTTGTCAAAGAACGCAACGTGATCTGACCTAGTACCCGGGTTGGGGAGGCTCGAGCTATCGCTTAAGAACGAGTGCTAGCACGATCAGGCCCAGGCCGCCGACCAGAAGCAGGCCTGAGCAGCCCGCCTGTACCACGGTGTAGACGATCCCGCCGGTCGCGCCATAGGTGGCCGCGATCTCCGCCCGGCGCCTCCGGGTTCGAATTGCGGCCACGATCCCACCGGCGCCGATGAGCACCGCGAACAGCCCCAAACCGATGCCGCCGGCCTCCTGTCCGCTCACCGGCTTCCAGTATGTGCTCCGTTACGATTGGCACCCGTGGCGAGGATTCTCCTGTTGGGATCGACCGGTTTTTTCGGCCGTGGCGTCGCTCACAAGCTGATCGATGGCGGCCACCAGCTCCGGGTGCTCGTGCGCGACCCCATGAAGGCGGCCGCGTTCAAGATCCGGGGCGCACAGGTCGTCGTCGGCGACGCTCTGAACCCGGCAGCGGTGACGCAGGCCGCCCAGGGCGTCGACCACATCATCAGCCTGGTCGCCGTGCGCCGGAACCGGCCCCAGTCTTACCTGGCGGTCAATGTCGATGGGCCTCGCATCCTCGGTCAGGCGGCCAAGGCCGCCGGCGTGAAGTCAGTTGTATTAATCAGCGCCATCGGCGCCCGGCCCGATCCCCACTTCAAGTACTTCACGTCGCGCTGGATGGGAGAGCAGGAGCTGGCCAAGAGCGGCGTAGCGGGCACGATCCTTCGCTTCTCGTTTGTGCTTGCGGAGGATGGCGGTATGCTCGACGACTTCGAACGGGCGATCGTGGGGCCCTTCGCGGTCATCCCGGGCACCGGCCTGGCCCAGATGCAGCCAATTCTTCGTGAGGACGCCGCGCGCTGCGTGATCGAGACCATCGACAAACCCGAGCTGCTCGGCAAGATAGTCGAGCTGGGCGGCCCCGAGGTCGTCACGTACGAGGCCATCTTCGACTGGTTCCTCCAGGCCCGGGGGATCAAGAAGCGAAAGCTGAAGCTTCCGGCCGCGCTCCTCGTCCCTGTGGCGACGGTGATGGAGACCCTGATGGTCAAACCGCCGATCACGCCTGACGAGGTCAACATGATCCAGCTTCCGAACGTTGCCGAGGGCATCGATTCGGTGAGCGCGCGCTTCGGCTGGCGGCCCACCGCGCCGAGCTCATGGGCGACGAGCCACTGGCAGAAGGCTCCAGCCCACAAATAGGCCCCGCGACGAGCGTCCGCGCTTTCTTCGCGCTTCCCCTGCCCGACTCGGAGCGCATGTCACTGGGTCAGTTCGTCGCAGCCTCTGCCGAACGGGCTCCGGAATTCCGCTGGACGCCGGCTGCGAATCTCCACCTGACCCTCCGGTTCGTCGGCCAGGTCGAGCGCTCGGTGGTGGAGGAGGTCGCGGATCGGCTGGCCGCGACGTCGCATCCGGCGTTCGATCTCGAGCTGGGCGAGCTCGGGACGTTCAAGCGTGGGCGCCTGGTGCGCGTGGTCTGGCTGGGACTTCGGTCTGGAGGCGAGGCAGCCAAAACATTGGCCTCCGAGATCGAGGCCGAGTGCGTCAAAGCCGGACTAGAAGCCGAGAAGCGCCGTTTTCGAGCTCATCTGACCCTGGCCCGGGCACGCTCACGCGATGGCGCCGTGCTCCCTGCGCTGCCCGAACCGCCCCAATTGTGGCCATGGCGCGCGTCCGAACTAGTCCTTTACTCGAGTCGGTTAGGTCGGACTGGTTCGGTCTACGAGCCGCTACGAGTCATGCAGCTCGAGTGAGGCCAGGCCCGCAACCGCGCACGCCAGATCCTGCTCCGGACGAGCGCCGCTGACGCCAATGGCGCCGATGGTCATGCCGTCCCGGATTATCGGCAGCGAACCCGGACCCGGAATCAACGGCATGCGAACCAGCCGGTCTACCGCGCTGAAGAATCCCGGCCGGTCCTGCGACATCTCCAGCAGCGACCCCCCGTCTCGCAGGAGCATCGCGGCGCCGACTGCCTTGGCTTCGGCGATCTGCGGCGACAGTGGCGGCGCGCCGTCCATGCGGCCCAAGGCGATCAAGTGGCCGCCTTCGTCAACTATCGCCGCGCTGACGTTCACGCCGATCTCCGAGGCTCTGGCGTGAGCGTTGGCGACCAACTTGTTGGCGTCGTCGAGGCTGATCGGCATATCGGCGAAACTAGTCTCGCATGGAGCTCGACGGTAGAGTCGCGATCGTCACCGGCGGGGGCACCGGCATCGGCCGCGCGGTCTGCGTTCGGCTCGCGAAGGCCGGCGCCGCGGGCGTGGTGGTTAACTACTCGCGCTCCGAAGACGACGCGACTACGACCGCGCGCGAGCTCGAGTCGCTGGGCGCCACTGCCACCGCGCACCGGGCCGATGTCTCGGACGAATCTCAGGTCGTGGCGATGATCGGCGAGGCGGTGAAGCGGTTCGGACGCCTCGACGTCCTGATCAACAATGCCGGCACGACGCAGTTCATCCCGCATTCCAACCTCGAAGCGCTGACCGATGAGGTCTGGAACGAGATCCTCAGCGTCAATCTCAAGGGCACCTTCTTCTGCTGCCGCGCGGCGGCGCCCGAGCTGCGCAAGGTGAAGGGAGCGATCGTCAACGTCGCGTCCGTCGCCGGACACCGGGCGGCCGGATCGTCGATCGTATACGCCGTCTCGAAGGCGGGCGTGCTGCAGCTGACCCGGGCGCTCGCGCTTGCGCTTGCTCCGGACGTTCGCGTCAACTCTGTCTCGCCGGGACTGGTGTCCAGCCGCTGGTTCAGCAAGCGGTTCGGCGACGAAGCCGCGAGCGCGCTCGAATCCTCGACTGCCGAAAACACGCCGCTGCGAGCGATTCCGACGCCTGACCATGTCGCGCAAGCGGTGATGGCATTCGTCGAAAACGACCTCGTCACCGGCCAGGATCTGGTCGTCGACGGCGGTCGGATGGTGGAATACGTCTAGTCCACAGCCCCGCGCCGAAGGCTACCTATGGTGGCCTGGCGGCGAACTGACTTTCGGGCTTGCGCTCAACTCGGACCGCATCTACTGTTTGCAACGGCCCCGAGGGAAACGTTCGAAAGGGCAGGAACAGGCCGCAAGGCAGGTACCGGCCCTCGAGAGGCGATCCGTCGGGGTCATTTCTTTTTCCGGCTAACTGCAAGCCGGCTGCCGGCACCGCCGTTACCCTCTAGCGCAATGAAAGTCGCGCGCCGTCCTTCGGCCACGGCGCACCAGGCGCCGGCGGCGGTCGAGGTCTCGATCGTGATGCCCTGCCTCAACGAGATCGAGACGCTCGCCGTGTGCATCGCCAAGGCTCGCCAGGCCATCGAGAAGGGCGGCTATTCCGCTGAGATCATCGTCGCCGACAACGGAAGCAGCGACGGCTCCCAGCTCGTGGCACGGAAGCTCGGCGTCAGGGTTGTCGACGTCTCGAGAAAGGGGTATGGGAGCGCCCTCATCGGGGGCATCGACTCGGCGCAAGGCAAGTACGTGGTGATGGGCGACGCCGATGCGAGCTATGACTTCGCCGCCATCGACCCCTTCATCGCCAAGCTGCGCGAGGGCTACGACCTCGTGGTGGGTAATCGATTCATGGGGGGTATAGAGCCCGGCGCCATGCCGTGGTCGCACCGATGGGTCGGCAACCCAGGCCTCACGCGCATCAGCCGCATCTTCTTTCACGCCCCTGTCGGCGACACCCACTGCGGGCTGCGGGCGTTCACAAGGGACGCCTACAAACGGATGCGGCTGCGCTCCAGCGGCATGGAGTTTGCCAGCGAGATGGTTATCAAAGCGTCGTTGAAGGAAATGCGAATTACCGAGGTGCCCGTGACACTTCATCCCGATGGGCGTTCGAGGCCGCCACACCTGCGCACATGGCGAGATGGCTGGCGCCACTTACGTTTCATGCTTCTGTTCAGCCCGCGATGGCTGTTCCTGTATCCGGGGATTGCGCTTTTCGGCTTGGGCCTGGTGGTGGGGGCAGCGCTCGAGACCGGACCCAAAGCGATCGGCCCTTTCGGCTTTGACATCCATACGCTGCTGCTCGCGGGCTTCTGCTGCCTGATCGGTTACCAGCTGATCGTGTTCGCGGTCTTCACGAAGGTGTTCGCGATGCGCGAGGGCTTCCATCCCCCAAACCGAGCCTATTCCGAGATGTTCCGTTACGTGAAGCTGGAAACCGGGCTCGCACTAGGGGCGCTGATGTTCGTGCTCGGGGTGGCCGGCACGGTCCTTGCGGTGCTCAGCTGGGGGGCGGTCGGGTTCGGCGCCCTCGATCCCCGACTCACGATGCGTGAGATCATCCCCGCCGCGGTGCTGCTGACCCTTGGCGTGCAGACGATTTTCGCGAGCTTCTTCCTCAGCATCCTCGGCATCGATAGCGAAACTGATCCGTCCTGACGCGCTGAACGTCGTGCGGCGGCACCCACTGATCCTCGCGTATGTCGCCGCGCTCATACCCGCGCTTGCGATGGCTGTCACGCAGCCTTTGTGGTCCCTCGTGGACGAAGCGCAGCACGCCGATTTCATAATCCAGTTGAGTCACGGCGTCTACCCGGCGGCTGACAGAACTCTCATCAGTGCTGAGACGCTGCACGTAACCGAGTCGACCGGCGTGTTCCGTGCCTTCTATCCAGCGGGCTCTTATCCAACACCCGATCTCTCCGACGTCGGCCTGCCACCTCCCGGGATGAGTGTCCGCGCCAATGCCGCCTGGATGAGGAGGCACATGTGGCAGCTTTCGCACGAATCGGTGCAAACGCCGATCTACTACGTGGCGATGGTGCCGGTCTGGTGGGCTGCCGATCGGTTGGGCGGACCTTTCGCTGCGATCTATGCCCTTCGCATCATCAACGCGCTCATCGTCGCGACCCTGGCGCCGATGGTGGTGGCGGTGGCGCGGATTCTCATTCCGACACGACCTGAGGTAGCGGTGTTGGGGGCGATCCTAGCCATCCTGCTGCCAGGCCTCGACCTGAATGGAACACGGATCAGCAACGATGCCCTTGCGGCCGCCGCGGGAGGGATTCTGGTGCTCCTGGCGGTGCGGTGGTCTCGAGACGAATGGACGTGGCGGCGGGCCGCGATAGGGGGCCTCGCTCTTGGCGCGGGAATGATGGTCAAGATCACGCTGGCTGGGCTGTTCCCCGCGATGGCGCTTTCAGCCCTCTGGCCGATTGCGGGCACCGCGTGGAGCGGCAAGCTCGCCAAGGTTCTGCTGACGGGTGTAATCGCGGTCGCCTGCCTGGCGCCGTGGTTCCTGGTGAATGTCCAGAATTACGGTGCGCTGACCCCCGGCGCACTCGCCGCCCGGGTGTCGGACGCGCTGCCTGGGCCCCTGACCGCGTCTTTCGTTGCGCTCGACCTGGCCGTTTTCGTGCTGACCTACTGGACCGGGGAACCGTGGGGAGCCCTACCGCTCGCGGCGCCATTGGCCGTCCTTGGCGGGCTGATCGCCCTCATGGCTCCGGTAGGAGTCCTCAAGCTGCTGAGGACCCCCGCGCTATCGGCCGCCCGCGGTCCGGTCGTGGCAGCAACTCTCGCCGTGCTCGGCATGGTCGCCGTCTCGCTGCTGCTGCCGGTGACTGCGTCCTACGAGTTCGTGGGCCCGGGGCGGTACGTCTATCCGGCTCTGCCGGCGCTGGCCACTACATGCGCGATCGGAATGTGTGCTGTCTTGGCGAATGCCGTCGCGCGGCGCTCAGCGGCCGCCGCGTACGCGGCGCTGGCGGTCATCATCCTGGCTGGGGGTGCTGCCGGCTTGCCTGCCCCGCCAGAACGCGGGTCCGGAGCGCCGGCTTCCGACGCGAGGATCGTCAGCGTGGGCGCCTCCGGCACGATGCAAGGAATGTCGATCCGAGTCGATAAAGTTGCCTTTGACGCAGGCGCAAGAGCCACGTGGCTCGAGGTGACTGTGAGCAACTCAGGACCCGAGGAAGCCGAGTGGACCGTACCCCCGATCGTCTTCCGTGGCGACGTCTTCGCCAACGGCGACTACCTGAGGTCGACCCACCTACCGGGCGACATCGATGCCGGTCAGACCGTGACCGGTTGGCTTTTCATCCCGATCGATCCGGCCGGCCTCGCTGCAAATGAATCGCTTCACGTACGTTTTCCCGATGTGACGGCAGATGGCTATCGGACTGTTGGGGACATCGATCTGGAAATCCCCCTGGCGGGCGTCGTGCGATGAGTGAATCGACCGACATCGTCACGGGCGGGGCAGGCTTCATCGGCCGAGCCCTTGTCGGCCAGCTCGCGACACTCGGGCACCGAGTGGTGGTCCTCGACAACCTCTCCCTTCGCGCGAGTCGAGAGGCGCCGGTGTTGCCGCCCGGCGCGGAGTTGGTACCGGGAGACGTGAGAGACCGCAGCTTTGTTCAGTCCGTGTTGGAGCGCGAGCGGCCCAGCACTCTGTTCCACCTGGCCGCGATCCATTACATACCCGCTTGTGACGAGGACCCCGCCGGATGCGTGTCTGTGAACACGGCCGGCGGAGCTTCCGTGCTCGAGGCATGCACCAGGGTGGAAGCGCCTCCAACCTGCGTAGTTGCCTCTACGGCCGCGGTCTACGCGCCGGCAGAGGCCGCGCACAGGGAAGACGACCTATTGCGACCAATCGACATCTACGGCCTGAGCAAACTCTGGCTCGAACAGCTCGCCGAGCTCTATGCCAGAAGAAACGGTCTCCGCGTCAGAGTGGCGCGTCTGTTCAACGTCTATGGACCTGGAGAAACCAACCCCCACCTCATTCCTTCGCTTGTCGACCAGGCGCTGGCCGGCGGCGTCATCCAGACTGGAAATCTGAGCACTCAGCGCGACTATGTCCATGTAGGTGACGTCGCGAACGCGCTGGTCGCCCTGGCCACGCCGTCACAAGGTGATGGCATCGTCTGCGTCAACGTGGGCAGCGGGAGAGCGGTGAGTGGATTGGATGTCGTCGATACGATCGCCCATTCCATGGGACGTAAGCTGGAAATCGCGACCGACGTGTCGCGGCTTCGACCTGTCGACCGCCCGCGGTTGCTGAGCGACCCACGGCGGGCCGCGGATCTGCTGGGTTGGCGTGCCCGCGTCTCGTTCGAGGATGGCATCGGCGACCTGGTCAGGGAGTCGCTCGCGGCGGGGGTTCGAATTTGAATCCGACCGCGGCGGACGAATCCTTCCGGGTAGCTGTGTTCACCGACCACTTCTCGCCGCAATCGTCGGGAGGCGTCGAACACGTGGTGTGGGAGGTTTACCGGCGGCTCGCCGCGCGCAATGTGCGGGTGCTCGTCGTCACTGCAATCGAGCGAGGGTGGAGTTCCTTCGGCGCGGTTGAGGGTATGCAAGTTCACGCGGTGCGAATCTGGGACCTGTCGCGGGTCGTCGGCGCACAGGTCGGCTTGGCGCCGCGGCTCTTTCGATCTGTTCCGCACGTCATCGAAGAATTTCAGCCGCACGTGCTACACGCCAACGGGCTTCATTTCCAGTCAACACTGGCTGCGGCGTTGGCCAATCGCGACCGCCGAAGGCCGATGGTCCTCACCAGCCATGTGGGCAAGCTCGATGCCCTCCAGCAGCCGACCCGTGCACTCACCAGAGCCTACGAGGCGTCGCTGGGACGCTACGTCCTCCGTCGCTGCACGCGCTTCATCGCGATCAGCCGGTCTGTCCGTGAACACCTCGAGGGCCTGGGTATCGAGCCTGATCTGATCGACGATGTTCCCAACGGAGTCGATCACGAACGTTTCCACGCCCGACAAGAGAGCGCCGAGCGCCTTCCACGTCCACCGCTCCTGATGTTCGTGGGCCGGCATATGCCCAACAAAGGCCCGCAGGTCTTCGTGGAGGCGCTGGCGCTGCTTCGCGACCAGGGGATCGACTTCAGGGCCGAGCTTCTGAGCTCTGGCCCGCTGCGCCAACGACTCGAACGGAGGACCAGGGAGCTGAAGCTCGAAAAACTTGTGACCTTCCGCGGTCACGTCCCAGACGTCGCCGCCGAGATGCGGCATGCTGATCTAATCGTGCGACCTTCGTTCAGCGAAGGTATGCCGCTCAGTCTTCTCGAGGCGATGGCCACGGGCGTCTGCCTCATCGTGAGCGACGTGGCTGGCAACTACGATCTCATCCGCGATGGAGAGAACGGCCTTGTATTTCGTGCAGGGCGCGTCGACCTCTTGGCCGATGCCTTGAGGCGTTTGATCGAAGCTCCTGAGCTGCGCCGCTCGCTGGCGTCGGCGGCGTGGAAGGACTCTCTTGCGTACTCATGGGAGCGATGTGCCAGTGAGACGCTGGACGCGCTCCGGCGTGCTGTCGATGACCACGATGCAACTCACCCTGCGCGCATCGTCGCAGACCAGGGGAGCAACCAGTAGGACAGCGTGCAGCCTTCATACGACGTGTTGTGGCGGGGCTACTGGGGAGATATGCAACGGCTTGGACCTGTCCACCGCCACATTCGCGAGGACATCGTCCGGCGCGTGGGCGCGCTAGACGTCAAGAGCGTGCTGGACGTCGGTTGCGGCTCGGGCGAGAACCTTGCCGCGCTGGCGACTTTGGGACGCTATGACCTTTCGGGAGTCGATATCTCACCCGAGGGGATCGAGCTGGCTCGTGAGCGCGTTCCGGGCGCAAGAATGCTGTCGGTTCTCAACGTCCAGGAGCAGGCCTTGCCCGAGCGGTTCGACCTCGTGATGTCCATCCAGGTGGTCGAACACATCGTCGACGACATGGCGGCGCTCAGGAATATGGCGGCGATGGCGAAGAAATACGTGTTCATCTCCACTCTTGCCGGGCGCATGCGAGCCTCGGAGTTGCTGACAGGCCACGTCCGCAACTACTCGGCGGTCGAGCTGACGCGAAAGCTCGAAGTGGCCGGACTGCGCGTGGTCGACGTGCGCGGGTGGGGATTTCCTTTCTACTCACCCGTGTACCGCACGTTGATCGAGCTGTTGCCTGGCGGCCCGCCGGCGGGCGCCACAGGACCGTTGAGCCGCATCGTCGCACGGGTTCTGTATGAGGTGTATCGGCTCAACTGGCCGCGTCGTGGTGATGTGTTGAGCGCGCTGGCCGAGGTGCCCACCTGAACCGGAAGCTGCTCATTCGTTTTCTTCACGAGTACCCGTTCCAGCCGGCCACGGCGCTGTGGCGCGCGATCGAGGTGGATGAGCTGGTTGCGCACGGCCTGCCCGATGGCCGAGGCCTCGACCTCGGATGTGGCGACGGGCTGCTCACCCGGATCGTCTTGCAAGAGGTTGGAGGGCGCGAGCTCGTCGGCGTCGACCCGGATCCTGCTGAAGTCGAACAGGCGCGGGCGCTGGGCATCTATGCCGGCGTCCACGTCGCGGGCGGCGACAAAGTGCCCGAGACCGATGCCAGTTTCGACTGGGCGCTGTCCAACTCGGTGCTGGAGCATATCCCGGACGTCGACCCCGTGCTTGCCGAGGTCGCGCGTTTGGTCCGACGTGGTGGGAAATTCATATTCAACGTGCCGGGACCGGGCTTCCATGCTTGCCTGCGAGGGCCGTTGATGCCTGGGGCGTCACGCGAGGAATACTTGCGCCACCTGGACGAGCGCCTCGCCCACCGCCGGTACTGGGGGCCAGCCGAATGGGAGCCGGCATTGGCCCGCCACGACATGCGCTTGTCTGACGCCACCGCCTACCTCGATGCAGCGGAGGCGCGGCGCTGGGAATCGATCTCTCGCCTCACCGCCGGGGTCCTGTACGGACTCGCGGGCCGTCGCCGCCAGCCGATCGAGATTCAGCGCAGGTTGGGCATGCGCAAGAGTGGTCGACGCCTGCCCACCCGACTTGCCGGACCGCTCGCGGCCGTCCTTGGTGCGGGCTTAAATGGCGGCGCGGTACGAGCCGCCCCCAAACATGGCGCCTGCTTGATCACGGCCGTCAGGCTATAGCCCGAACCTCCCCCAACCGCTGAATCAGGATCACGTCGCCAGCGCGAAGTTCTGGGTTCCCCAGCCAGGGAAGCCGAAGGTGCTTGGACCGGACCACTCGCCGGTTCCCCACACCACGCCGCTGTTCATGGGATCAGGCGAGGCGCCCGCGTAATCGCCCCAACGGCAGGGTGGACCATAGGGTGCAGCGCAGCTTAAGTCGGTGTCCGAGGCGGTGCTGGTGGCGAGCACGGTCTCTCCGCTGTCCAGCGTGCCGAGCGCGGCAGCGGCGCTGTGACCCTGGCCGGCGATTACCGGCGGCTGCGAAGATCCGCCCCGGTTATAGAACACCACCGCGTCGTTCCCGGCGATGGACGGAGAGATGGCGCCGTTGAATACGAAGTCGGTTGCATTCGTCACCTGGCCTTGCTGCCGTACTGCGTGGGTGGCGGGCAACAGCTCATACCAGCGGAGGACCGAGCGGCCGCCCGGGCCATTGATGGTGTGCTGAGTCCAGACGGCCTCGGCGCCGCCCGCTGAGGGATCGGCGTGAGCAACGGCTTGTGTCAGGCGCCCGTCGAGGCTGTCGATGAGTGACGCGCCGCCCGGCTGCGGCACTCCGGCGGGCACATCGAACGTTCCGACGGTTAGATCGCCATCCGCTGAAAGCGCCGGCGTGCCCGATCCCTGGCGCACGAGGTGCCAGGTCATGATCTTTGCTTGCGGCCCGTTCGGCGCGAGAGTGGGGGTGTGGGCGGCGACGATAAAGCCATTCTGCGAAGCGTCCACGGTGTTGGTGGGAACAGGAGTGAACGCCAAGCTCCCGTCAGAGTTCTTGAGCAGATGATTCGAGTCGGCGAACATGTGGGCGGTCGGGGCCGTGCAGCTCGTGGAACCGGCAGCCGGCTTGGACATCGCGTAGATCTGGGCCGTGACGAACGGCTGCGTCGACTTGCTCATGTCGTAAACATTGGCGCCGATGACGATGAAGTTGTCGTCGTGGCCGAGCTTCGGATAATCCGGCAGCATCGATCCGCTCCCAATCCCGAACTGGCACCAGCCGCTGGTCAGGTTTGTCGGATCAGCCGTCTTCGACCATCCGAACAGCACGTACGAGCTGCTGAAGTTGCTGGTGAATGAGATCAGGCTGTAAATCCAGCGCCCCGAGCGGGGGTCCCACTGGATGTTGGGGTCGCTGACGTTCAGCGTGCCGGCGCCTGAGAACGAAGCCAGGTCCAAGCTGCCGACCAGGTTCAGGCTGCGGTCGTAGACGGCGACTGTCGTGTTGATGATCTCAACGTAGTTCGATGGGCCGATCGCCCCAGTGGTGTCCGGTGGCACACAGCAGAAGCCTTCGTCCACGGCTGAGATGCCCGGCGCGTCGGTGGCGTGCCAGCCAGGTGCGAGCCTGTAACTCGGGTTGGGCGAAATATGCGCCTCGTACGACGCTGTGGAGCCGTTTTGCCTGGCGTAGACGTCGAATAGGTACGTCCCGCCGGCCAGGCCGGTCGTGCTCCAGGTCCAGGTGTTGTTGGAGCTGTAGGCCTGGACCACCGACCAGCCGCCGCCCGGCGCCTGAAACCAGAACTGGTACGTCGGGTTGGGGCAGCCGGTCGCGGTGGCGGTGAACTTCACCGTCGTTCCGGGCGACTGCGGAGACGCCGGAATCGCGGTTTCGGTGACCGAAGCGCACGCCGGCCCCGCGCTCAACTCGTAGGTGGGATTGGGTGAGATATGAGCGTCGAAAGTGGCCGTCGAGCTGACATCGCGAGCATAGACGTCGATGGTGTAGGTGCCGGTCGCGAGGCCGCTCGTGCTCCAGCTCCAGATGTTGTTCGAACTGTAGGCCTGGGCCACCGACCAGCCGCCGCCCGGCGCCTGGAGCCAGAACTGGAAGGTCGGGTTGGGGCAGCCGGTCGCGCTGGCGGTGAACTTAACCGTCGCTCCGGGCGATTGCGGCGAGGCGGGAGTCGCCGCTTCGGTCACTGATGTGCATGTCGTCGATGCGGCGTTCAACACATAGGTCGGATTGGGGGAGAGGTGGGCGTCATACGCAGCCGTCGAGGTGGCGTCGCGCGCGTAGACGTCGAGGGTGTAGGTGCCGGCGCCTAGACCGCTGGTGCTCCAGTTCCACGTGTTGCTCGCGCTGTACGCCTGGGCCACCGACCAGCCACCGCCCGGCGCCTGGAGCCAGAACTGATAGGTCGGGTTTGGGCAGCCGGTCGCGCCGGCGGCGAACTTGACTGCCGTCCCCGCTGATTGGGGGGAGGCAGGAGTCGCCGTTTCGGTCACTGTCGCGCATGTCGTCGATGAGGCGGTCAACACATAGGTCGGATTGGGTGAGATGTGTGCGTCGAAGGCGGCCGTGGAGCTCGCGTCGCGAGCGTAGACGTCAAACGCATAGGTGCCGGCGCCCAGGCCGCTCGTGCTCCAGTTCCAGATGTTGTTGGAGCTGTAGGCCTGGGCGACCGACCAGCCGCCGCCCGGTGCCTGGAGCCAGAACTGGTAGAGCGGATTGGGGCAGCCGGTCGCGGTGGCGGTGAACTTTACTGTCGCCCCAGCCGCCTGCGGCGAGACCGGGTTGGCCGATTCGGTAACCGACGTGCATGTCGGCGCCGCGGCGCCGTTCAGAACGTAGGTCGGATTCGGCGAGATGTGCGCGTCGTAGGCGGCCGTCGAGCTGGCATCGCGCGCATACACATCGAGGGTGTAGGTACCGGTCGCGACCCCGCTCGTGCTCCAGTTCCAGGTATTGCTCGAGCTGTAGGCCTGGGTCACCGACCAGCCGCCGCCTGGGGGTAGGAGCCAGAACTGGTAGGTCGGATTGGGGCAGCCCGTCGCGCTGGCGGTGAACGCGACTGTCGGCCCGGGCGACTGCGGCGAGGCCGGTGTAGCACTCTCGCTCACGGACGTGCAGACGGGGGCCTCCACGGTATAGGTCGGGGCTGGCGACAGGTACGTGTCGTAGCCGGCGGTCGAGGTGGCGTCTCGGGCGTAGACGTCCTCTGTATATGTGCCCATCGCGATCCCGCTCGTGTTCCAGCTCCAGGCGTTGCCGGAGCTGTAGGCCTGGACTACCGTCCATGACCCGCCCGGCGGCAGCAGCCAGAACTGGTATGTCGGATTCGGGCAGCCCGTCGCGGTGGCCGTGAACGTCACAGTCGTCCCCGGCGGCTGGGGGGACGCCGGGCTTACCGTTTGGGTCACCGACGAGCAGGGAGCGCCGGCGGCGACCACAGCTTCTGCCTTGAGCGAGTTCGCTTTGACCTCGCGGCTTGCGCCCGATTCGGCTCGCGCCTTGGCTGCCTTGAGGCCGTCCGGGTCGGCAGGGCGGCTCGGCATGGAAACCTCGTGGCCATGCTTGGAGGCCGCAGTTGTGTGCAAGACCTCGACTTTTGCGTGGCCGACAGGAAGGAGAAGGCTCTCTGGGCCGGCGAGGACTGGTGCCGGAGACAGCACAATCGGGAGGAAGGCGATCGCTGCCGACATCGCCGAGAGGACTCGCTTTCGAGCCATGACCTACTCCTTCCTGTTCCGCGAGCGGCTGTAGCGGGGTAATCATCCAACGATTCACCGCGACAGGATGGTCGTAGACAACCAATTTGGTTTCTCAGGCCGCGGCGCTAGTAGATGGGCGTCTCCGGGGTAACGGCCTCCAGCCATTTGCGGCACGAAGTGAGGAACCGCGCCGCCTTCAGGCCATCCAGCACGCGATGGTCGAAGGAGAAGCAGAGGTACATCATTGGCTTGATCCCGATCAATCCGCTCACGGCCACCGGCCGTTCGACGATCGCCTCCATAGTCAGGATGCCGGCCTGGCCGGGATTGATGACCGAGTAGCTGAACAGCGTGCCGAACGTCCCAGAGTTGTTGACGGTGAACGTCCCACCGCTCAGGTCGTCTGCCTTCAGCTGCTTGGTGCGGGCGCGGCTGGCGACATCATTGACCGCGCGAGCGAGGCCCGCGATCGAGAGCCCGTCCGCGCGCCGGATCACGGGCACCACCAGGGTGTCCTCGAGGCCCACCGAGATCCCCAGATTGATGTCGCGATGGATGATCAGCTCGGTCTCGTTGAAGGTCGAGTTGACCTCCGGATGCTCGCGCAACGCGGAGAGCGTGGCGGCCATCACGTACGGCAGGTAGGTGAGCGAGAAACCCTCCTGCTTCTGAAAGGCGGCCTTGTTGGCGTTGCGGTTCGCGACCACGCCCGACATGTCGGCTTCCTGCGTCTGCCACGCATGGGGGATGGTCGTCTTCGAGCGGACCATGTTCTCGGCGATCAGCCGCCGGACGCGCGTGAGCTGAACGACCTGGTCGCCTTCGGCCGGCGCGGGGGCGGCCGTTGGCTGCTGTGCGGCCGGTGTGGGAGAAGCTTTGGCCGCGGCCGCGAACTGCTCCACGTCCTTCTTGGTGACGCGTCCGCCGATGCCGGTGCCTTGCACTTTCGAGAGGTCGACGCCCAGCTCGGAGGCCTGCATCTGGACCGCTGGCGAGTAGCGGTGCTCGCCGCTCTCGACGACTGGTGCCGGCGCGGGCGGTTTTGCCGGCTCAGCCCCCTCCCGCGCCTTCGGCGCGGGGGCCCCAGACGTTTCTCCCCGAGGGGGAGAGGGGACCTCGGGCGCCTCCGCCGGCTGCTTGCCGGCAACCTCGCCGTCGGCGCCGACCTCGACCACCGCGATCTCCGCCCCCGCCTGTACCGTCTGGCCCTCCTTGGCCAGGATCTCGCGCAGGACGCCGCTGACCGGCGACGGCACTTCCGCGCTCACCTTGTCGGTGTCGACCTCGAGCAGCGGCTCGAACTCCACCACCTTGTCCCCGGGCTTCACCAGCCAGCGGGAGATGGTCCCCTCGTGGACAGACTCGCCGAGCTGTGGCATGACCACGCGCGTCGTCTTCGCCATCAGTAGGCTGCGAGCTCGCGGAGCGCCGCGGCGATCTTCTCGGGGTTGGGCATGAAGGCCTCCTCCATCGCGGGCGCGTAAGGCATCGCCGGCACGTCGAGACCGCCGAGGCGCTTCACCGGCGCGTCCAACCAGCGCCACGCTTCGTCAGCGATAAGCGCCGCCACCTCGGATCCAACCGAGACGCTGAAGTTGTCCTCGTAGAGGACCAGGCTCTTGCCGGTCTTGCGAGCGGAGCCGATGATCGCCTCCCTGTCCAGCGGATAAACGGTGCGCAGGTCGACGATCTCCACGCTCACGCCCTCGGTCTCGAGGGCCTTGGCCGCCTCCAGGGCGTAGTGGACCATGAGCCCATAGCAGAACACCGAGATGTCGGTGCCCTCGCGGACCGTGCGCGCCACCTGCAGTGGAATCAAGTACTCGCCCTTCGGTACCGGCTCTTTGAACATCCGGTAGAGCCGCTTGTGCTCGAAGAAGAGCACCGGATCCGGGTCACGGATCGCAGCCAGCAGGAGGCCCTTCGCCTCATAAGGGGTCGACGGGATGACTATCTTCAGACCGGGAGTAGCGAAGCGCGCCTCGATCGACTGCGAGTGATAGAGCGCTCCGTGCGCGTGGCCCCCCATCGGTGCGCGTATGACCGCCGGTACCGACCAATCGCCGTCGCTGCGATAGCGAAACTTCGCCATCTCGTTGGTGATCTGGTTGAAGGCCATGTGGGCGAAATCCGTGAACTGGATCTCCGCAACGGGCCGCTTGCCGGCGAGCGCGAGACCAAGCGCGACGCCTGCGATCGACGACTCGGCCAGGGGCGTATCGATGACGCGCTCCTCGCCGAATCGTTTGCGCAATCCGTCGGTGACCAGGAACACGCCACCCTTCTGGCCGACGTCCTCGCCCATGACCATCACACGCTCGTCGCGCTCCATCTCCTCGGTGAGGCACGAGCGCAGCGCCGCGACCATGTTCATCTCTTCGGTCTCAACGCCGGCGGGCGGGTCGATCGCATTAGGCACGTCGAGGCCGTAGACGTTCGTGAGCGCATTCTCAGCGGGAGCGTCCGGCGACTCCATGCCCTGGCGCGTCGCCTCCGTGACCTCGTTCCGAACCCGCTCTTCGAAGGCCTCGACGTCCTTGGCGGTGAGCACGCCCTCATCGAGCAGGCGCTTCTTGAACTGCTCGAGGCCGTCGTTCTTCGCCAGCTGATCGATCTCCTCCTGGGTGCGATAGCGCCGCTGGTCGTCCTCCGACGAGTGGGCGCCCAGCCGGTCGACGAGGCACTCGATGAGCGTCGGCCCCTGGCCCGCGCGTGCGCGCGCGACCGCCTCCTTCGCCACGAAGTAGCAGGTGACCGGGTCGCGGCCGTCGACCGTCACGCCCGGGAATCCATAGCCCGCCGCGCGCTGGGCGGCGCGCTCGATCGCGTACTCCTTGTTGAATGGCGTCGAGATCGCGAAGCCGTTGTTCTCGCAGACGAAGATCTCCGGCAGCTTGTAGATGGCGGCGAAGTTGAACGCCTCGTGGGTGTCGCCCTCTGACCCGGCGCCCTCGCCGTAATTGGTCATGACGACCTTGTCCGTGCCGTTCATCTTCAGCGCGTACGCGACCCCGGCGCCGTGCACCATCTGGGTTGCCACGGGTGAGCCGCCGGAGATGATGTTCAGCCGCGTGTCCGAGAAGTGGCCGGGAGTCTGCTTTCCGCCCGACGCCGGGTCAGCCGGCTTGGCGAGCACGGCCAGCATGAGGTCGAGCGGGGTCACGCCCATCCGCATGCAGAGCACGACGTCGCGGTAGTAGGGCGACACCCAGTCGTACTTCGGTTTCAGCGGCCAGCTCACGCCGATCTGTGCCGCCTCGTGGCCGGCGCAGGAGATGATGAACGGAGCCCGGCCCTGCCGGTTGAGGACCTGAAATCGGTAGTCGATCTGCCTTCCGAGCAGGATGTAGTAGAACCACTCCGTCAGGGTCTTCTCGTCGAGGTCGGTGTCGCGCCAAGCGATTGGCTTCTGGAAGTGCCACCCGGGCTTGAATTCCGGCTCTTCCTCTTTCGCCGACTGCTCTCGCGGTTTGGTTGTCGCCATTAGATATGGATGGCGTGACCGTCCACAGCCATCGCCGCCTCCATCACCGCCTCGCTGAGCGTTGGGTGCGGATGGATGTTGCGGCCGAGCTCCCATGCATCGCCCTGGAACAGCTGCGTCAGCGCAGGCTCGGCGATCAGCTCCGTGGCGCTCGGTCCGACCACATGGGCGCCGAGCAGCCGGCCGGTCTTGGCGTCCGCAACCATTTTCACGAAGCCGCCTGTTTCGCCATGGATGATCGCGCGCCCGAGTGCGGTGAACGGAAATTTGCCCACCTTCACCTCGTGGCCCTTGGCGCGTGCCTGCTGCTCCGTCAATCCGACCGATGCGATCTGGGGATGAGAGTAGGTGCAGCGGGTGACGAGGTCCTGATCCATAGGCGCCAGCTGCTGGCCGGCAATGTCCTCCGCAGCGGTTATGCCTTCATGTGACGCCGCGTGGGCGAGGAGGTAGCCTCCGACCACGTCGCCGATCGCGTGGATCGATTCCGCCGACGTGCGCATCCACTCGTCCACCTTGATGAAGCCGTTGGGATGCGTCTCGACGCCGACCTGCTCGAGCCCGATGTCCTTGGAGCGCGGCGCTCGTCCCACGGCGACCAGCAGCTGGCGCGCCCACACCTCCCCCTGCTCTGTGTCCACGCTCACGCCGTCGCGCGCCTTCTTCGCGCCCTTCACGCGCACGCCGACCCGACATTCGATGCCGGCTTTCTTGAATGCGTTGAGCATCTCTTTCGAGATCTCTTCGTCCTCGAGCGGGACCAGGCGATCGAGCGCCTCGAGCAGTGTGACCTTGACGCCCAGCTGGTTGTACAGGGTCGCGAACTCGACCCCGACCGCGCCGGCGCCGATGATGCAGATCGACTCCGGCACCTTCGTGGCCAGTGTGGCGTGGTCCGACGAGATGATGTACTCGCCGTCGAATTCGATTCCCGGCAGTGCCTTCACGACGGAGCCGGTCGCGACGATGACGTGCGGGGCTTTCACCTGTGTGGCGCCGACATCGATTGTGTTGCGGTCGCGCAGCTTGCCGGCTCCCGCGACGACCTCGATCTTGTTCTTCTTCATGAGGAACTGGACGCCCTTGTACAGCTGGTTCACCACCGCGTCACGCCGTGTGGCGATGCGCGGGTAGTCGTAGACCACCTTGTCGGCATTGACGCCGAACTCAGCGCCCCGGGCTGACACCCGGTGGTACAGCTCCGACGATTCGAGCAGGGCCTTGGTCGGGATGCAGCCAATATGAAGGCACGTGCCGCCGAGCTTGTCGGACTCCACCAGGGCGACCTTCAGGCCCAGCTGGGAGGCTCGGATCGCGGCCGGATAGCCGCCCATGCCGCCGCCGAGGATCACAACATCGAAGTCGCTTGCAGCCATTGATTTAAGTGTAGAAGTCGCCGCTCAAAGCGACTCCGGCGGTCGTACGCAACCGGGTTTGACGAGGTTCTCGCCTGCACGTTCGAATTCGGCGTCTCGAATCGCCGGCATGCCGGCAACGGGGTCGCCGTATCGATCCACAGCGTGGTAGTAGGCGGGCGGGCTGGTCACCAGGGGCATGACGAGGGGATCGACGCTTGCCGTCGGATCGAGGCAAGGATCCGCGCGCTCCACTGCCAAGGCCTGCAGGTCGGCAGCCTCGCGGTGCATCTGTTCGGTCTTGGCCGCCGCCCACGTATAGAGCAGCGCGCTGCTGCTGAAGCAGGCGAGGAACAGGCAGGCGATCAGCGCGGGGCGCCATGTGCCGCGCCAGGGAAGGTCGCGGGCCGCATCGGCGAGCAGCAACAGCCAGAACACCGCACCCTCATAGACGTACCGCCCCGCGCCCGACTGCTCGAAACCGATCTGCGCCCGGTTGAGGCCGAGCACCACATAGAACGCGATCATGGCGGCCGCGATGCCGATGGCGAACGGGTCCGGCCTGCGGCGGAGCCACGTGAAGCCGATAGTGGCCAGGGCGAGGAGCAGGACCGCAGGGCCGAACAGGCCACCCTCACCGATGAGCCCGGCGACGCTGGCGCCAAGGCCCCACAAAACATAGAGCGGCAGCACCTCGAGATTGGCCGCGAGTGAAACCGGTTTCGGGGGTGCACCGGCGTGGCCGTAGGCGAGGTACCAGGCGCCGAGCGCGAGCGCAACAGGGGCGAGCCACACCAGCTCCATTCGCCTCGCCGGCGTGAGCGCGAGCCGTATCGCGGCGGCGACGAGGAAGAAGAGTCCGATCCCGGAGAACATCAGCGACCCGAAGAGGAGGATCATCGCAAGCCACATGCGATCGCTCCCCGTCTCGATGAAAAGTAGCGCGCCCAGACCGCACGCGACTGAGCCGACGAACGCGATCTGAAACGCCCACAGCAGGTTCTCCCAGCCGGCACCCAGCCCAAGTAGAAGGAATGAGGCTCCGATCGCGACCAGGTCTCCGGCGCGGCGGCGCACCACCTCGAACAGCAGCACGACGCTCGCGGCGTGCAGGAGAAGAAGGACTGTCATGTACGGGAGGTAGCTGCGCATCCCGATGGTGTTGAGCAGCGCGGCGTAGATGAGCCGCGGCAGCATTGTTGGGTGCTCGTTGTGCGGCTGGAGGTAGTAGGTCCAGCTCGAATCGGACGGGAGTATGAACGCCCATTCGTCGAAGTAGAAATTGAACCCACGCGACAGCCAGAGGATGGCCGCGCCCACGATCACGGTCGCGGCTGCGACCCACAGCCGTGCACGGGGAATGCGTACTTCTGCTGCCTTCACAATGCAGCCGGCTGCGCGTGGCGGGCCGAGCTGCGTGGGATTGCGAGCAGCGCGAACCATACAGCCACAGCGATCAGGACCGGCAGCGGTCCCCACGGCCACGCAAGCTCCGCGGTCAGCGCCACTGCGATGAGCCACGCTCGCTGCCACTGCGCCGGCTCATCGTGAATGAACAGCCAGGCCGCTCCAACCAGGATCGCGAAATCCTGTAGATGCCAATACGTAGCGGAGAGCATCGAGGTGAGCAGGCCCAAAACAATGAGGCGGGCCATACCGGCCCTGCGGTTGGCGTAAGCCGCGGCACCGCCCACTGCGATGACTATCACCTCCAGGACGTAGCTCGGGGCTCCGGGGCCGACGATGAACGCCCATGTGAAGTACCGGTTGTTGACCACGCCCTGGGCCTCGGTGAGCAGGCTGCGGTAGTCGCTCACGCCCTGGGTGCCGACCATCAGCAGCGACACGATCCCCAGTACGGCGATCGTGACCGCCCAGCCCGCCGCGATGCGCCAATGCCCGGCAACGATAAGGACAAGCGGCACCGCGATCGTAAGCTGTGGCTTGAGGACTGACAGTCCGAGGACGGCTCCCGCCAGGTATGGCCTGCCGGACTCGGCGAGTCGCCAGCACGCCACGACAGCGAGCAGCACCAGCGTCACCGGCTGGCCGAGGCTCAGGCTGTACTGCACCGGGTACCACGCCATGGCCCCCAGCAGCCATGCGATGCGTACCAATCCCGCGCCAGGCGCCGCGAGCCACCAGGCGGCAACCAGCGCGGCCACCGATACCGCCAGCCAGACGAAGAATCCGGCCTGCGGGCCCACTGCCGTCAGGGGAAGCGCGAGCCATGCCGCCGGCGGCGGGGATAGAAAGCGTTCGCCGTCTCCGAACGGAACCCCGGGACGCATCTGGGAGAAGAGCTGGTGCTGAAGGCTCAACGCGTAGATGTGGCTCCATCCGTGCTCCAGGCCGATGCGGGCTCCGATGTAAACCAGGGTCAGGTCGTTGTCGAGTGGGTCCGCCCAGATCGGCATGAAAGCTCTCCACGCGGTGAGGCCTGCGGCGATGAACAGGAACCACGCAAGGGCCGCGATGCCGAGGTTGCGGAGGACCCTGCCGTCGATCCGCCCGAAGATGTTTCTAGATCCGCTCGGCGAGCGGCACCGGTTTTCGCGGCTCGGGTCCGATGTACTCTGACTGCGGGCGGATGAGGCGGTTGTTCGCTACCTGCTCGAGCACGTGCGCGGTCCAGCCGACGACGCGCGAAACCGCGAACGTCGGTGGAAAGAACTCTTTCGGCAGTCCGATCGCCTGCAGCACCCCGGCTGAATAGAACTCGACGTTGGTAGCCTGCGGCCGCTCCGGGTGCTCCTCATGAAGGATCGCGAGCGCCGTCTCCTCGACCTTCGACGCGAGCGCATAGAAAGTTGGATTGAGCCGCTCGCACATCGCTTTGAGAATCCTCGCCCGCGGGTCGTAAGTGCGGTAGATGCGATGCCCAAAGCCCATGAATCTCACCTTTCGCCTGCGGGCCTCACGCATCCACTGCTCTGCGTTTTCCGGGGTGCCGATCTGCTCGAGCTGGTCCATGACCTGCGAGGGCGCGCCTCCGTGGGCAGGTCCCTTGAGCGCACCTATCGCGCCGACGAGGCACGAAGCCACATCGGAATCCGTCGAAGCGATGACCCGGGCGGTGAAGGTTGATGCGTTCATGCCGTGATCTGCCAGCAGCACCAGGTAGGTGTTGAGCGCCCGCACGAGCTCAAGCGGCGCTTCCTTGCCGTTCAGCATGTAGAGGTAGTTCGCGGCGTGCGCGAGGTCCGCACGCGACTTGACCGGCTCGAGGCCTTGGCGGCGGCGGTGATACGCCGCGAGGATGGTCGGGAACGACGCCGTCGCGTGAATCGCAAGCGGGATCGTCGGCTTCTCGAGCCTGTGCTCCAGGCCCTGGACCGACACCACGCTTCGCAGCACGTCCATTGGATCGGCGTCGGTTGGCAGGGCGTTCAGCGTCGCGGCTGCGGCCCGCGTTAGCAATCGTGAGCCCGCGAGCTCCAGCGTGAGCGCGTCGAGCTCTGCCCGGGTCGGCAGGCGGCCGTACCACAAGAGGTGCGCCACCTCTTCGAAGGACATGTCCTCGGCCAGGTCGGCGATCACATAGCCGCGATAGACGAGGCGCCCATTGGCGCCGTCCACAAGCGAGATCTCGGTCCGTGCCGCGACGATGCCTTCGAGCCCGGGAACGAATTCGCCGGTCATCGGTCGGCCAGAGGGAGAGGCTTGATGCCCGGTTGCGGCCCCTTCCACAAGGATGCGGGTCTGATGATGCGGAGGTCGGCCAGCGACTCGAGCACGTGCGCTGTCCAGCCGGCGACGCGCGAGGTCGCGAAGACGCAGGTGAACAGCTCCTTCGGGATGGCCACGCCCGTCAGCACGACGGAGGCCCAGAAGTCAACGTTGGTCGCGTTCGGGCGCTCCGGGTGCGCCTCGTGAAGGATCTTCAATGCGACTTCCTCGGTGCGAGCTGCCAGCCGGTACAGGTCCGGAGCCGCGGTCTGGGCGAGCTCCCGCAGGATCTTGGCGCGCGGGTCATAGGTCCGGTATACGCGATGGCCGAAACCCGCGAAGCGCCGATGCTCTTCATGGGCCTTCTGCATCCAGGGCTCGACGTTGTCGACGTGCCCGATCTTGTCCAGCATCGTGCGCGCTGCGTACATGGCCCCGCCGTGCGCCGGCCCCTTCAGCGCACCGATGGCACCGACCACGCACGAGGTGAGGTCGCTCCCTGTGGACGCGATGACACGCGCCGTGAACGTAGACGCGTTCAAGCCGTGATCGGCGAGCAGCACGAGGTACGTGTCGAGCCAGTGCACGCGCTCAGCGGAAGGTTCTTTGCCTTCCAGCATCCATAGGAGGTTGGCTGCATGGCCGAGGTCTTCGCGCGCAGCGATCACTTCGATGCCTTTCGCTCGTCGGTGCGCTGCTGCGACGATGGTCGGTACGACAGCGGTGAGCGCGATGGCCTCTTCGAGCGACGGCGTCGTCAGGGTCTTGGTCGCGCCCTGGGCGGAGATGGTGGTCCGCAGAGTGTCCATTGCATCGGTCTGAGCATCCAGCGCTGACATAGCGCCTCGCGCGCTGTCACTCAGCCGTCGAGCAATCGTCATCTGGCGGCGCAGCGTTTCCAGGGCGATTTTGTTGGGAAGCTGTCCATTCCAAAGGAGGTATGCGGTCTCCTCGAAATTCGCGACCGGGGCGAGATCCTCGATGAGGTAACCGCCGCGATAGATCAGCCTGCCGTTGGCGCCGTCAACCTCGCTGACGGCGGTCTCGGCCGCGACGACCCCCTCCAGCCCGGGGCTGAACTCAGGCACGAAGCTTAAGTGTACGGAGCCGTAGAGTGCGACCAATGGCGTTAGGGAACGCCGGCCGCGAAGCTCGGGCGTTGCGCGTGATGGTGTGGATCGCGTTTGCAATCGTCCTGGGCATCGACATCGCGTACCTGTTGCTGATTGGGGCGCAGCAGCCATATCCACCGGACGCATTCACGGTGCCATTCGTCGCCGCATTTCTCGTGCTGATGGCGGGGATGCTCGGCCTATCGCTTCTCAATTCCGCAACAATCGTTCGTTTGCGTCCAGCCCTTCGGGCCGGCGCCGCTGGGGGACTGCTGGTCATCGGCGTGCTGGCGCTGTTTTCGATCGGACTCCCGCTCATGGTCGCGGGAGCTCTGGCGACAGGAGCGGCGGTGAGGTCATTGACCGGCCGGCGCCGGACAGCGGTGATGTCCGAGGTTATCGCGGCTGTGTTGGTGCTTGTGTTTCTCGTCTCCGGTTTCGAGGTTACCGAGCGCCTGATCGTGTGTCCCCCAACCGGCTCGTCGGGCGGCGGCGGGCCTGGTTTCGTATTGGGCGGGTACCACTGGGAATGCGTCGACGGCCAGCTGTACATGCACTCTGGCTTCTGCAATTCCGGCAGCGGCACGGTCGATTCGAACTGGAACGTGACCACGATCTGCCACTAAGGCGCCAGGCAACAAATGGTAGGCGTTAGCAGGAAATGCCCTTTACGCACGTTAGGCTTGGTGAACTAACTCGGAGGCAACCATGTCATCTCTACGTCCTGCAACGCTCATAGCAACGCTGTACCAGCTCATCGGCGGGTCCAAAAGGTCGCCGGTGGAACCGGAAGGCCCAGGCTGCTCGTGCGAGAAGTGCGAGCAAGCCTGGAACCGGAACCAGGCCCCGAGTCGGGTCCCAGCTCGAGCCAGGGTGAGTGCGGGCCTGCGCCGGAGGGGGCTGGGCTAGCTGCCCATATCCGTTACGTTGCCAGGGCGGCCGGGTTTAACCCGGCCGCGACTTTGTTTACCTCGTCTGCCAAACGTGGCGAGGAGCAAGCATTCAATAAACCCAAACAGTGGGAAAGAGAGCAGCGCGGCGCCTTCGCGCCGCGCGATGAGAGGGAACCGGCAGGTTCCCTCTCATACCTACACCATCCCCAGTTCCCAGCGCGCTTCCTCGGACATGCGCTCTGGGGTCCAGACCGGCTCGTAGACGATATCCACACCGGCGTCCGTGACGCCTGGCAGCGTCAGCAGGTGGTCGCGCACGTCAGCCATAACGTCTGCCGCCATCGGACAGCCAAGGGCGGTGAGGGTCATTTTGATGTCGACTCGCTCGGGCTTGATCGCTATGTCGTAGATCAGGCCCAGGTCGACGATGTTGACCGGGATCTCGGGGTCGTAACACTGCCGCAGCACCTCGATCACGTCCTCGGGCTTGACGGTGGCGTCAGGCGCCACCTGCGTGGTCGGAGCGTTGTCGCTCATGGTGTCTCCAGAGGCAGTCCTGCCTCTTTCCATGCCTTGGTCCCGCCGCGGAAGCTGACGACATCATTGACCCCGAGGGCCACGGCCATCTCGGCCGCCACTGCCGACCGCTCGCCCACCGCGCATACAAAGATCGTTCGGTCGCGGAACTTCTGGGCGGTCGGATTGGAGAGGATCGTGTTCAACACGACGTGCCGCGCCCCCGGAAGGTGGCCCTTGTTCCACTCCCAGTCCTCGCGCACGTCCACCACCTCATAGCCCTCATCGATCAGCTTTCGAATCTCATCCAGCTTCAGGTCGCGGAACGGCGTCACCTGGTTGCTCATCGGTTACTCCTCATCCTCATCATCGGCCAAACCGTACGCGCCGACCTTCAGCACCTTCAACGACAGCAGGGCGCACTTGATGCGCGCTGGCGAGATCTGGATCCCCAGCTCGCCGAGCACGTCGTTCTTGTCGATCTTCTTCGCCTCGTCGAGCGCGAGGCCCTTGAGACGCTCGGTCAACAGCGAAGCCGACGCCTGGGAGATCGCGCAGCCGCGGCCATGGAAGCGAACGTCCTCGATCACTCCATCGTTGACGCGGAAGTCCATTCCGACCACGTCGCCGCACAGAGGGTTGTCCTCTTCGTGCGAAATGTCGGGGTGCTCAAGGCGCCCGTAATTACGCGGGTTCTTGTAGTGGTCGAGGATGTACTCGCGATAAAACTGGTCGTCGGCTGCGGTTCCGCTGCTCACTTGAAGATCCTCTGGGCCTCTTTGATGGAACCCACCAGCCGGTCGACTTCATCCTTCTGGGTGTAGACATAAAAGGAAGCGCGAGCGGTGGCGGCCACGCCGAGCCGCGTCATCAGCGGCATCGCGCAATGGTGGCCGGCCCGCAGGCACACCTGGTCGCGATCGGCGATGGTCGCCAGGTCATGGGGGTGGATGCCTTCCAGCGAGAACGAGATGACGCCGGCGCGCCGGGACGGCGGCGGCCCATAGAGCGTCAGCCCTTCGATGTCGCTCAAGGCCTCATACGCGTACTCGGTGATCTCTCGCTCGTGCGCCCGAACCGCCTCCATGCCCAGCCCGGATAGATAGTCGACGGCGGCGCCCAGGCCGATCACCTCGCCGATCGCCTGGGTTCCGGCCTCGAACTTCCACGGCAGGTCGTGATAGGTCGTGCCCTCGATGCGGACGGTTTTGATCATGTCGCCGCCCGACTGGAACGGGTCCATCGCCTCGAGCAGCTCGCGGCGGCCGTAAAGGACGCCGGCGCCCGTCGGGCCGAGCATCTTGTGGCCGCTGAAGGCGTAGAAGTCACAGCCGAGCGCCCGCACGTCGACGCCCTGGTGCGGGGCGCCCTGCGCACCGTCCACGAGCACGGTCGCTCCGGCCGCCTTCGCCGCGGCGACCATCTCCCGCGCCGGGTTGATGGTGCCCAGCGCGTTCGACACCTGGCTGAAAGCAACGAGTCTCGGTGATCGCTTCAGGAGCTCGTGAAACTGGTCCTGCCTCAGCTCACCTTTCTCGTCGATGTCCACGTACTCGATCCGGGCGCCGTTGGCGGCGGCGAGGATCTGCCACGGCACGATGTTGGAATGATGGTCGAGGATCGTGAGCACGATCAGTTCCCCGGCACGCACGTTCTTGCGGCCCCACGCGTAGGCGACGAGGTTGATCGCCTCCGTCGTGCCGCGCGTGTATATCACCTCTTTGGTCGACGCGGCATTGATGAAGGCGCGCACCTTTTCGCGCGTGCCTTCGTAGCGCTCGGTCGCCACCTCAGCGATGTGGTAAGCGGCGCGGTGGATGTTGGAGTTGAAATGCTCGAAGTAGTCCAGCATCGCACCCGTAACCTGGCGCGGCCGCTGCGAGGTGTTGGCCGAGTCGAGGTAGACGATGCCGGTCTCGAAAATGGGGAAGTCGTTGCGAATTGCGGCGACGTCCAGCCGGCGGGCGCCGTTAGTGCTCATTCCGGCACCTCGACGAAGACGTCCTGGCCTTCCACCGTCACGGGATAGGTCGTTGCCGGGATGACGGCGGGGAGGCCGGTCACCTTGCCCGTCACCAGGTTGAAACGCGAGCCGTGCTGCGGGCACTCGACGTCCATGCCCCAGAGCTCCCCCTCGCACAGCGAGAACTCCTCGTGGGTGCAGATGTCGTTCAGGGCGTAGAAGTTTCCGTCCTCGGCATGCGCGAGGCACACCGGCGTGGCCCCCACCTCAACCCTCTTCAGTGACTCGACCGGCACGTCTGCGACCGACGCCACCCGAAACCTAGCCAAGCCGCGCCTCGAGCTCGGCCTCGACCAGCGCCCGTGCGTGCTCGAAGGGGATGCGGTCGAGGACGTCGCCGAAGAAGCCCTGGACGATCATCCGCTTGGCCGTGGCCTCGGGGATTCCACGCGAGCGCAGATAAAACATGGACAGAGGGTCCACTGGCCCCACGGTCGCGCCGTGGGTACAGCGCACATCGTTGTTGTCGATCTCGAGCATCGGGATCGAGGTCGCCT
Source organism: Chloroflexi bacterium 13_1_40CM_65_17 (assembly GCA_001917815.1). Taxonomy (GTDB): domain Bacteria; phylum Chloroflexota; class Dormibacteria; order Dormibacterales; family Dormibacteraceae; genus UBA10449. Next base: position 55,103 of record MNES01000063.1, read on the forward strand.
TCGCGTGATCGGAAAGCACCAGGTTGCGGTTCGCCTGATACGCGTCGGATCGCGCGGCGCCCTTCTCGATTCGGATCAGGCCCGCGTAGACGGTGCGCGCGACATCCTGCAGCGCGCCCTTGAACAGCAGGTCGGATCGCGTGTTGCCGACCTGGTGGTCCTGCAGCGTGTGGAAGTCGAAGAACTGCTCACCCGAGGCGAAGTAGATCGCTTTCAGCTCCGCGTCCGCGCCCTGGCCCTGAAGCGTCGCCTCGACGCGCGTCTTCGAGAAACGGGCGCCCAAGGTCACGTTGAAGAGTCGCAGCGACGCGTCCTTCTGTAGCTCCGCGCGCTGGTCCGCGAAGTGCCACGCGTTGCGACCCCACTTCTGGACCGCGACGTAGCCCACTTGCGAACCTTCGCCGGCAAAGATTTCGGTGGAGCCGCTTCGGTACCCGATCTCATTGCCGTCTTCGGCGATGTATTCGTCGAGGTAGTTGAAGCGGGCGCCCTTGCCCGCAACGATCAGCGTGTGAGGCAGCACGCTCGTGCCGCCCTCGTGCGAGAAATGCTGGCCGATCACCGGCTGTTCGATCACCACCCCATCGGGGACGTAGAGGAAAGTGCCGCCCGTGAAGAAGGCCGCGTGGAGGGCGGTGAACCGGTCCCGGTCGGCGTGCACAAGGGAGAACAGGCGCGGCTCGACCAGGTCCGGGTGGTCCTGGGCCGCCTGGCGGAGCGGCTTGAGGATCACCCCTGGCGGCAGGGTGGACGGAAGCACCAGCTTCTGTCCGTCCAGGTGCTCCAGCTTTGAGTACTGCCCCGGGTCAAAGCCGCTGACATCGGTCCTGCGCCACTCCTCGTCGATGCGGCTCGGCGCGGGCAGGCGCTCAAAGGCGTCGAATGACGATCGGCGGCGCTTGCGAAGCCAGGCGGGTTCGCCATGGAGTGAGGCGATCTCCTCCATGGTTTCGAGAGTGAACGGCATGCCTAACCTACCGAGCCCTCCATCTCGAGCTGGATGAGGCGGTTCAGCTCCACCGCGTACTCGAGCGGGAGCTCCTTGGTGAACGGCTCGATGAAGCCGTTGACGATCATCGTCTCGGCCTCGCTGCGCGTGATCCCGCGGCTCATCAGGTAGAAGAGCTGCTCGTCGGACACCTTGCTCACCGTCGCCTCGTGCCCCAGGGTCACGTTCTCCGCGTCGACGTCGTTGTAAGGGTAGGTGTCGGACCGCGATTCATCGTCCAGCAACAGCGCGTCGCACTTGACGAACGACTTGGAGTTGGTCGCGCCCGGATAGATCTTGATGTGGCCTCGGTACGAAGTGCGCCCACCGGCCTTGGAGATTGACTTCGAAGTGATGGTCGACGTCGTGTTCGGCGCCACGTGGATCATCTTGCCGCCGGCGTCCTGGTGCTGGCCCTTGCCGGCGAACGCGACCGACAACACGTCGCCCTTTGCGCCGGGCTCCATCAGATAGACGGAGGGGTATTTCATCGTGATTTGCGAGCCCAGGTTGCCGTCGACCCATTCCATCGTCGCGTCGGCGTATGCCATCGCTCGCTTGGTGACCAGGTTGAAGACGTTGGTCGACCAGTTCTGGATCGTCGTATAGCGGCAGCGCGCGTTCTTCTTGACGATGATCTCGACTACCGCGGAGTGCAGCGAGTCAGTGGAGTAGATGGGCGCCGTGCAGCCCTCGATGTAGTGCACGAATGAACCCTCGTCGCAGATGATCAGCGTCCGCTCGAACTGGCCCATGTTCTCCGCGTTGATGCGGAAGTAGGCCTGCAGGGGGACGTCGACGCGTACGCCCTTCGGCACGTAGATGAACGAGCCTCCCGACCACACCGCGGTGTTGAGGGCGGAGAACTTGTTGTCCGCCGGCGGGATGACGGTGCCGAAATATTCCTTGAAGAGCTCCGGGTGATCGCGGAGGGCTGAGTCGGTGTCGGTGAAGATCACGCCCTTCGCGGTGAGCTCCTTCTGCAGCGAGTGGTAGACGACCTCCGACTCGTATTGAGCCGAGACGCCGGCGAGGAACTTCCGCTCGGCCTCGGGCACGCCCAGGCGGTCGTAGGTCTTCTTGATGTCGGGCGGCAGGTCCTCCCACGACGTCGACTGCTTGTCCGAGGCCTTGAGGTAATAGAAGATGTTCTCGAAGTCGATCACCGAAAGGTCGGCGCCCCACTTCGGCATCGGCTTCTTGCGGAAGATCTCCAGCGAGCGGAGCCGCATCTTCGTCATCCACTCCGGCTCTTTCTTCATCCACGAGATCTCCTTGACGATCTCGGGGTTCAGGCCGCGCTTGGCCTTGAACACGTAGTCCTCGGGGACGAAGAAGCCGTACTTCTCCTTGTAATCGGTGCCGACATCGACTTTGGGTACCGTCGCCATCAGGCAACCTCCTCGGGCTTCAGCACCGCGGGTTCGTCAGCCTCGGCCCATTCCGAATAACCTGTCTTCTCCAGCCTGTCTGCGACCTCGGGTCCCCCCGACAGCACAAAACGCCCGTCCACCAGCACGTGGACGAAGTCGGGCTTGATGAACTCGAGGATGCGCGTGTAGTGCGTGATGATCAGCACGCCGAGGTCCGGCCCGCGCATGCGGTTCACCGCGTCTGCGACGAACTTGATCGAGTCGATGTCGAGGCCCGAGTCGGTCTCGTCGAGAATCGCGATCTCCGGCTTCAGGATCGCCATCTGCAGGATCTCGGCACGCTTTTTCTCGCCGCCTGAGAAACCGTCGTTGATGTAGCGCGGCAGGAAAGAGTCGTCCATGTGCAGCACCTCGAGCTCGCCCTTCAGCAGCGAGCGGAACTCCTTCGGGGTGACCTGCTTCGACTTGTCCTTGCCGTCATACCCGCGCTTTGCGTTGAGTGCGGTGCGCAGGAAGTTGGTCATCGAGATCCCGGGCACGACCACCGGGTACTGCAGCGCGAGGAACATTCCGAGTCGAGCCCGCTCGTCGGTTTCCAGCTCGAGCACGTTCTGGCCCTTGAAGAGCACCGTGCCGCCGTCGACGGTGTAGCCCGGGTGCCCCATCAGGGTGTGCGATAGCGTCGATTTGCCCGAGCCGTTCGGACCCATGACAGCGTGCACCTCGCCCTTGTTGATGCCGAGCGTGACGCCCTTGAGGATCTCTTTGCCCTCGACGCTGGCCCGCAGGTTGCGAATCTCGAAATCAGCCAACTCTCTTCTGGCTCTCCTTGACTTCATAGGTGCAGTCGCTCGCCGCCTCGCGCATCCACGTGGATCGGATAACGGGGGCCCCAAGCAGCCGTTCGTACATCTGCTGCTCGTTCAGGCAGGGCAGGCCGGTGCGGGCGGCGACGTCCTGGATGGGGCAGTTGCAGTGGCGGATGGCAAGCCCGCCCCCCGGCGCTTCGACCACCTCGGCCATGTGGCCGTGCTCGGTGGCGAGCTTCGCCAGCTCGCGGACTCTTCCTTCAAAGTCTAGCCCGGCCAGCCTGGGGGCGTACTCGGCCTCGAGGCGGGCGGCGCGGCGCTCGAAGAAGCGCTTCAGCTGCTCGTCGGACAGGAACTCCACCAGGTCCGTCGCCAGCTCGCGGTGGGCGTGCGGGAAGTGCTCGTAAGCGGCCGGGGCGAGCTTGTAGACGTTCTCGGGCCGCCCACGCCGGTGCTCCTCGGCCGGCGCGACCGAGGCCAGGCCGTCTGTCTCGAGGGCCTCCATGTGGCGCAGGGCGCCTTGCTTGGAGATCTCCAGGTGGGCGGCAACCTCGCCCAGCGAGGCGTGCCCCCGAGTCTTGAGGAAGGCGAGGATGGTCTCACGCCTGGAATCCACGAGTTGATTGTATGAGTTTTTCAACATGGACGTTGAAATACGTCGTGGCGAGCGCTTACTCTCGGGCCCATGCGCACGGTGCTGGTCGGGATCGTCGCCGCTGACATGGCCCTGGCCCCCCTAACGGCGAGCGCTGCCGCCGACCCAAGCTGGGAGCAGTGGCAGACGGTGGCCGGCGTCTTCGACTTCGGTGGACCACGAAGCGATGGATCCCTGCTGGTCGCCGGGTCGCCCAACCTGTATCTGGCCGACCCCGCGGGTAACCTCGCCCCGTTTGCAAGCGGGCCGGGCGGCTACCACCCGGCGCCAGGGGCTGAGGCATATGTGGCCGTTTCGCCCGGCCTGCATGTAGGAGCGGCCGGGTGCGATTTCATTCAAGACGAGACCTTTGTGCTCCGCCTGCAGCCGCCATTCGGTATCGATCGGCTCGCCGCCACGGGCGAGAATGCGGGCAGCTTCGCCACCGTCAGCGGGGTCACCTCGCTCAACGGGATCGCCTTCGACAGCACCGGCGCATTCGACCACCGTCTGCTCGCAAGCGGAGGGTCTGGTGGCAAGACCGTCATCGCGGCCGTCGACTGTCGCGGGACCGTTCAGCCGATCACGAGCTCAGCGCCCGCACTCGAGGGCGGGCTGGCGGTTGCACCGCTAGGGTTCGGCGTTTTCGGAGGCGACCTGATCGCGCCCGACGAAGTGGGCGGAAGCATCTACGCGATCGCTCCAGACGGAAAGCTCGCCACGATTTTGAAGCCCTCGCTGCCGACCGGTGGCGACATCGGAGTCGAGAGTCTCGGGTTCGTGCCGACCGGTTTGTTGAGAGGTGGCATGGTTTATTACGCCGATCGCAAGACGCAAGGAAATCCGCATCCCGGAACGGACAGCGTGCTGCGCCTGCCGTCCTCGGACCTCGTTGCCGCAGGCGTGCAGGAAGGCGACCTGCTCGTCGCCACAGAGGGTGGCGCCGCGCTGATCGCGGTGCATTGTGCGGATTCGTGCCGCGAGATTCCTGTGGTCAGCGCGCCGACGACCGCGCACGGCGAGGGTCACATCGTGTTTACGATCAACAAGATCGCACCCAGCCCCACGCCGAGCGCCAAGGCGAGCCCGAAGCCGGTCGCGCAGCCGGCGAGCTCGAGTCCAAACGTCGGCATTCTGGCGTTGGCCATCGCAGCCGGCGTCGTTGTTTCTGCCATACGGTTCTTCCTTCGCCGGCGTCGCCGCTGATGCTGTGAACGAGGATCTCACCGCCCTCGACGATGCGGATCTCGAGCGCCGCGTGGCCGCGGTGCGAGATCGCATGCGGCCGGTCGAGGAACAGCTGGCGTCGCTGCGCGGGGAGCGCGACCTGCTCCTGACCGAGCGGCGGCGCCGCGAGCGCAATGCGCACCGTGAGTCGCGAGCGGACTTGAAGGCAGCAATGCGCGAGGGAAAGTTTCCGACCATCGCCGAGCTGGTCGCGGGCAGCCAGGCAGGGGCGCTGGACGCCTACGCGTTCAACCTCAAGACTGGCGGTGAGGTGCGGCTGGGCTACCCGGGTGCCCGTATGCAGAGCCTCACCTTCACCGACGGCGTCCAGGTCGCCCAGGCCGCCGACCTGGCCGCTGCAGCACGGCTGTATTCGGCGGGCTGGGACCTGGGCAGCCCCGGGCGCCCTGGTGTCAGGGTCCATTTCCCGGGGACGCGCCAGGAGCGTCTGGTCCCCGTGGACGAGGTATTCGCCCGGCCGAAGGACGCAGGCGCTCCGTAACCCCCGCCCGCCTCCACGCGTTGGGTCGTGCGGGAAACCGTAGAATCTACGCGCTCCCCCTCCATGGCTCGAAACGTTCCTGAGAAGATCAAAACCAAGGGGGGCCATCGCCCTCGGGCGCGGGTCCACGCAGGCTGGTCGCCGATCGGGCAGCGGCTGCGCCGAACCGCCCTCCTGCGAGGCCTCGGGGTCTTCGTCGCCGTGGTCCTGGTCGTTGGATTCGCGGTCGACGCATACGCGCAGTCGTTCTTCGACAGCCTGCCCTCGATCCAGGGCCTCGACAGTTCGTCGTTTGCCGGCGACACGCTGGTCACGGACCGCAACGGCGTGCTCCTCGGGGACGTTGGCAACCACGGCGACCACCGCCTGGCCGTGCGGCTCAAGAACGTTTCGCCCGTGATGATCCAGGCCACCGTCGCGATCGAAGACAAGGGTTTCTATACCAACCCCGGTTTCGACATCCAGGGCATCATCCGCGCCGTCCTCGACGACATCCGCGCGGGCCACATCGTCGCCGGCGGAAGCACGATCACCCAACAGCTCGCCAAGCAGCAGTTCCTGACTCCGGACCAGACGATCTCTCGAAAGGTCAAAGAGGTCGCGCTGGCACTTGAGCTGAGCCAGGCCTACTCCAAGGACCAGATCATGGAGCTCTACCTCAACAAGAGCTTCTACGGCTCGCAGTCATACGGCATCGAGGCCGCTGCCCAAAGCTACTTCCACATATCAGCATCCAAGCTCGACCTCGCGCAGTCGGCGGTGCTCGCCGGACTGCCACAGGCGCCCACCGAGTGGAACCCGGTGCTGCACCCGGAAGCTGCCAAGCTCCGGCAGACCGAGGTCCTACAGGCCATGCTCCGCTTGAACTTCATCACACAGGACCAAATGGACACGGCGCTCGCCGAAAAGCTCACATATCAGGCGCCGATCAACACCTTCTTGGCTCCGCACTTCGTCGACTTCGTGCTTGAAGAGCTGAGGCAGCTCGGATTCAAGCCTGGTGTTCAGCAGCTGAACGTCAAGACAACGCTCGACTACCCCCTGCAGCAAATGGGCGAGGGAGTGGTGCAGGCCAACCTTGCCCACTGTCTTGCGCCTCCATCGTGCGATCCGAAAGGGCGCCTGTCCTCTGGTCTGATCGCCGAGAGTCCGACGAACGGCGAGATCTACGTGATGGTCGGTTCGCCTGACTACAACGCCCCGGGAGGGCAGTTCAACTGGACGACGACGCCACGCAACGTTGGCTCGTCGGTGAAGCCTTACACCTACGCCGCCGTGATCAACGCGCGCGCGGCCACAGTCGACACGCCGGTATATGACGGGCCGAGCCCCCTCATCTACAAGGACGCGTACAGCACGACGAAGTTCTACAACTACGACAGCAGGTCCCACGGCGTCCTGCCTCTTAAGGAGGCGCTGGGCAACTCGCTCAACATCTGTGCCGTCAAGGTCGAGCTGTCGATCGGCGTGCCGGCAGTGCTTTCCTTCTATCGCAACATCGGCGTCCAGCCCCGCTACATCAATGCAGACGGCAGCTACGACACGCGGGCGCCGGCCGACGAGTACGGCCCCAGCGTGACCCTGGGCGGCTACCCGATCACCCTGCTGGAGCATGTCGGTGGCATGGCGACGATCGCAAACCAGGGCGTCTATCACACGCCGGAAGCGATCCTGCAGGTGACGGATTCCCACAGCCAGGTCCTCTACCGGACGCACGCGGACCAGCGGGCTCGCCAGGCTATCGATCCAGGGGTGGCGTTCATCATCGCGACAGTCATGGCCGACGACAACAACCGCGCCAAGATCTTCGGCTACAACAGCCCACTCCACTTTCCGGACCGTATCGTGGCCGCGAAGACGGGCACCTCCGACGACTTCAAGGACGCCGCCACCGTCGGCTTCACGCCGGATCTGGCGGCCGTGCTCTGGATCGGCGACATCCTTGACATCACCCATACGATGGTCAGGGGCTCCGACGGAGTGTTCGTCGCCACGCCCGGCTGGCACACCTTCATGTCCAACGCACTCGGTTACATCAAAGCTCCCGGTAACCGCTGGTACTCGCCGCCCGCAAACGTGGTGGCCGGCCCCAACAACAGCTGGTACCTGAGCGACACAAAGAACATCCCGCGGCTCCCCGGCGACAACCCGCCGAGCCCGACCCCGACGCCCATCAACATCAATGTGCCGCCCGACCCGGGAACCGGTCCGGTTCTGGCGAGCCCCGTCCCGACGCCCTCGCCTCATCCCTAGCCCGAACTACGGTCCGTAGAATCGGACCGCGATGCCTCCATCTCTCTCGGTGACCACCGAGCAGCTGCCCAAGAGCCAGGTGGGCATGACCATCGATGTGCCCGCCGAGACCGTCGACGCGACGTACGAGCGGGTGCTGAACAGGTTGGCGTCACGCTCCAAGCTGGAGGGATTCAGGCCAGGCCGCGCGCCGCGCGCGCTGGTCGAGGCCCGGCTCGGCCCCGCCGTCCTTCGCGAAGAGGTGGTCGAGACGATGGTCCCCGAGGTGCTCCGCCAGGCGCTGGAGGAGAAATCCATCAACCCCATCGACAACCCCGACGTGGAGGTGGTCGAGCTCGAGCGCGGGCGGCCGGCGCGGCTCAAGGCCACGGTCAGCGTGATGCCGGAGGTCACACTCGGGGAGGCGGCGTCACTGAAAGTGGCCACACCCTCGGTCGAGGTCACCGACGAAATGCTCGAGCGGCGGCTTCAGGCCGTGCGCGAGCCGATGGCGGAGATCACGCCCGTCGACCGTGAGGCGCGCTCGGGCGACGTCGCGGTGATCGATGTCGAAGTCGAGGCTGATGGTCAGGTCGTGCCCTCTGAGTCGCGACAGGCGATGGAGGCCGAGCTGAAAGAAGGTGTCCTGCTGCCCGAGCTGCTCGAAACGATTCCCGGCGCCAAGGTGGGCGAGACGCGCTCCGTCACTGTGAAGTTTCCCGATGACTACGGCGAGCCAAGGCTTGCCGGCAAGGACGGCACCATCAAGATCACAGTGCAGGGGGTCAAGGAAAAGGTCCTGCCCGACCTCGATGATGCGCTCGCCAAGCAGCTCAGCGACGGCAAGCATGAGACGGTCGAGGCGTATCGAGGCGCCACGCGCGAACAGCTCGAAGAGTCCGCCAAGGAGCTGGCGCAGCTGGCTCGCGAGCAGGCGGCTGTCAAGGCGCTGGTCGATGCATCTGAGGTTGATATCCCCGATGCGCTGGTGGAGCGGGAGCTTGCCAGTCACCTCGACTCGCTCGACCGGAGCCTGCACCGCCAAGGCCTTCGCCTCGATCGTTATCTCGAGTACCTGGGCAAAACCCCCGACCAATGGATTGCGGACGAGAGGCCCGAGGCGGAGGCGCGCCTCAAGGTCGACCTCGTTCTCGACGAGTTCGCGAAGCGCGAGCACATCGAGCCCACCGAGGAAGAGATCGACCGCTTCATAGACGAACAGGCCGCCAAGGACGAGGAGCTCAAGGGCCGCCTGGACGAGTTGAAGCGGGGGCCGAACTCGCGCCGCTTCTTTGTCTCTCGGCTGCGCCGTCTGCGAGTCCTGGAGCGGCTTTCCGAGGTCGCGGGCCACGATGTAGGCGCGCAGACTTGACGGAATCCCCGGAGTCGATGTCTAGAATGGGGTGGTGCCTGACATGAACCGAATACAGCGCCCGGCCGGCTACCTGGTCCCGATGGTGGTCGAGAACACAGGGCGCGGCGAACGTGCCTTCGACATCTACTCGCGTCTGCTCAAGGACCGCATCGTCTTCATCGGAACGCCAATCGACGACCAGGTTGCAAACCTGGTGGTGGCGCAGCTCCTGTTCCTGCAGTCCGAGGATCCCGAGAAAGAGATCGCCCTGTACATCAACAGTCCCGGCGGTCAGGTCACTGCAGGCCTGGCGATCTACGACACCATGCAGTACATCCGGCCGCCGGTCTCGACCATCTGCATCGGCATGGCTTACTCGATGGCCGCGGTGCTGCTGGCCGGCGGTGCTCACGGTCACCGCTACGCCCTCCCGCATGCCAACATCCTCATCCACCAGCCGTGGGGCGGCATGCAGGGCCAGGCCACCGACATCCAGATCCACGCCAAGGAAATTCTGCGCACCCGCGAGCAGTTGAACCAGATCCTCGCGCGCCACACCGGCCAGAAGATCGAGAAGGTCACGCAGGACACCGAGCGCGACTACTTCCTGACCTCAGAGGCGGCGAAGGAGTACGGCTTGATAGACGACATCATCCTGACGCCGACCAAGCCCGCCGACAAAGAGAAGGAAAAAGAAAGGGAGAAGGAGAAGGTGGCCGCGACCCCATGATCTTTCGCAGGAAGGGCAAGAGCGGCGAGGTCAAGAGGCACAAGCCGACGTGCTCCTTCTGCGGTAAGTTGCAGGGTCAGAGCGGCGTCCGGCTCGTGGCAGGCCCTGGCGTGTTCATCTGCAGCGAGTGCATCAGCCTTGCCAACGAGATCCTGTGGGGCCATAATCCCCCGGCGCCTGCATCCTCGTAATGGATACAGCTGAGGACCAATGAACGAAAGAGAGGACCGACGCCGCTACACGCGCTGCTCGTTCTGCGGCAAGGGGCAGGACCAGGTTCGCAAGCTGGTCGCCGGTCCCGGAGTGTTCATCTGCGACCAATGCATCGACCTTTGCCAGGAGGTCCTCGAGGACGATAACCGGTCGGCCGGCACGAAGAAGCAGAAGACCGGCTTCATCCCCAACCCGAAGACGATCTGCGCCGCGCTCGACCAGTACGTGATCGGGCAGGACCGAGCGAAGAAAGTGCTCTCGGTTCAGGTCTACAACCACTACAAGCGCATCTCAGCATCGAAGTCGGTCGGCGATGTGGAGCTGACGAAGTCGAACGTTCTGCTCGTCGGGCCCACCGGCTGCGGCAAGACCTACCTCGCGCAGACGCTGGCGAAGATTCTCGACGTCCCGTTCGCGATCGCTGACGCGACCAGCCTCACCGAGGCTGGTTACGTAGGCGAGGACGTGGAGAACATCCTGCTGCGTCTGATCCAGGCCGCCGACTTCGACATCAGCCGGGCCGAGCGCGGGATCATCTACATCGACGAGATCGATAAGATCGCGCGCAAGTCCGACAACCCGTCGATCACACGCGACGTCAGCGGCGAAGGCGTTCAGCAGGCGCTGCTGAAGATCCTCGAGGGAACGGTCGCCAACGTTCCGCCACAGGGCGGCCGCAAGCACCCGCACCAGGATTTCATTCAGATCAACACCACCAACATCCTCTTCGTCTGCGGTGGTGCGTTCGACGGGCTGGAGAAGGTTGTCGAGCAGCGCATTGGCCGGCGTGCCATCGGCTTTGGAGCGCCCCACACCAAGATCGAGCGCAAGGCGGTTTCTGAAACGCTCAAGCACATGCAGCCTCAGGACCTGCTTAAGTACGGGTTCATCCCCGAGTTCATCGGGCGCCTTCCAATCATCGTGACCCTGCACCACCTCGACCAGCAGGACATCGTGCGCATCCTCACCGAGCCGAAGAACGCGCTCGTGAAGCAGTACCAGAAGTTCTTCTCGCTCGACAACGTCGAGCTTGTGTTCCAGAAAGGGAGCCTCGATGCGATCGCGGAGCTCGCACTCCTGCGCGGCACCGGCGCACGCGCTCTGAAATCGATCATCGAGGAGGCGCTGCTCAACTCGATGTTCGAGATCCCCTCACGTCCTGAGATCAAGCGCTGCTTGATCTCGGAGCGTTCGATCCGCGAAGCCCTGGAACCCGAGTTCGAGTTCAGCGAAGAGGGCGACGGGCCGGCCCGACTGGTCGGCGAATCAGCTTAAGATTTGAGCATCATGTGCCGCGACGAGAGCGTCCAGGGGTCCCCGCGAACTCTCGGCGAAGCCGCCGAGTTCGTGGTGCCTGTATCTGTAGCCTCGCCGGCACTGTCGCGCTAAGCGACCGTCAGCCGGCGTCCTCCACCCCCGACCCCTAGACCAAACACGCCCATGAGCAGAACCATGACCGAGATGCCGAAGTCCTACGACCACAAGGCCACCGAGGCCGGATGGTACGCGCGCTGGGATGAGGCCGGACTCTTCACGGCCAACGCGAGGAGCCCAAAACCCAAATACACAATCTGCCTGCCTCCTCCGAACATCACCGGCGAGCTTCACATGGGCCATGCGCTCAACCACTCGCTTCAGGACTTCTGCTCGAGATACAGACGGATGTCCGGGTACGAGGTGCTCTTTCTGCCGGGCATGGACCACGCCGCCATCGCCACTCAGAACGTGATCGAGAAGCAGCTCGCCGCAGAAGGAATGACGAAGGAGCAGCTCGGCCGCGAGGCGTTCGAGTCTCGCGTCAACGAGTGGTATGTGGAGGTCGGGGACACCATCGTGAGGCAGGACCGGATCCTGGGCGCTTCGCTGGATTGGACCCGGCTTCGATTCACGATGGACGAGCGTTACGTGCGATCGGTGATGACCGCATTCGTCGCTTTCTACGAGCGCGGATGGATCTACCGTGCGCCGCGCATCGTCAACTGGTGCCCACACGACCAATCCGCCATCTCCGACCTCGAGGTGAAGTGGGAAGAGCATCACGACACGCTTTACTACATCCGCTACCCGATAGAAGGCGGCGGTGAGGTGGTGATCGCGACGGTGCGCCCCGAGACGATGCTCGCCGATACCGCGGTCGCGGTGAACCCGACGGATCCGCGCTACCGATCGATTGTCGGCAAGACCGCGATCCTTCCGCTGGTCGGAAGAAAGCTGCCGATCGTCGCCGATGAGGCTGTCGAGAAGGACTTCGGCACCGGAGCGCTCAAGGTCACGCCCGGTCATGACCAGATGGACTACGAAATCGGGCAGCGGCATCACCTCGAGATCGTCAACGGCATGCATCCCGACGGGCGGATGAACGTGCCCGGGCTGCCGTACGACGGTCTGCCCGCGCTCGAGGCGCGACAGCTCGTCGTTCGCGACCTCAAGTCGCAGGGATACGTGGTCAAGGAAGAGCCGTACACACACGAGGTCGGCCACTGCGACCGCTGCGACGCGATCATCGAGCCCCTGATCAGCGAGCAGTGGTGGCTGCGGATGGACAAGATGCGCGACAAGGCGCTCGGCGCCTCGGCCGAGGGCAAGGTGCGATGGCATCCGGAGCGCTACGAGCGGACTTACCTCGATTGGCTGCACGGCCTACGCGATTGGAACATCGGCCGCCAGCTCTGGCTGGGCCACCGGGTGCCCGTCTACAACTGTGAGAACGGGCATCGGACCGTGGCGGTCGAGCGTCCCGCTGAATGCACGGAATGCGGGAGCCGTCAGCTCACGCAGGACCCGGACGTGCTTGACACGTGGTTCTCGTCTGCGCTCTGGCCGTTCGCAACACTCGGTTGGCCCGACGAGACCGAGGACCTTCGCGCCTTCTATCCGAATGACATGAACAGCACGGCACGGGAGATCATCAATCTCTGGGTGAGCCGGATGATCATGACCGGCCTCGAGTTCATGGGCGAGGTGCCGTTCTCGGATGTGGCAATCCATTGCCAGGTCCAGGCGGCAGACGGGCGGCGGATGTCGAAATCGCTAGGGACCGGACTCGATCCGCGCCGCCTGATCACCAAGTACGGGGCAGACGCAGTTCGCGCGTGGGCGGCATCGGTTGCGATGTCGAGCCAAGATGTCCGCTTCGACGAGAGCCGGGTCGAGGGTTATCGCCGTTTCTGCAACAAGCTGTGGAACGCGGAACGGTTGGTGTTGGGGAACATCGGCGACGGCGCGGTCCCGGCAATTCCCGAAGCCGATGAGCTGGAGCTCATCGAGGACCGCTGGATCCTGTCTCGGCTTGCCTCAGCGCAGCGCGAGGTCACAGACGGCATCGAGGGTTTCGAATTTCAGGATTCGATCAACGCCGCTTATGGCTGTACATGGAACGAGTTGTGCGATTGGTGGCTCGAGGCGGCGAAGGACCGGCTGAAAGATGGCGATAAGACGGCGCAGGCGGTCGCCATCTTCTGCCTGGACAACCTGCTCCGGCTACTGCACCCATTCATGCCATTCGTCACAGAGGACCTCTGGTCCCGATTGCCGGGCGAGCGCGACTTCATCATGCGCGCGCAGTGGCCTGAGGACCTACACCGTTACGTCGACGGCCAGGCCGAGGTCGAATTCGAGCGATTGATGGACACCGTCAACGAAATTCGCTCATATCGCAAGACGATTGCGGGCGCACCGGCCAAGGGAGGAGCGGTGAAGCTGTTCGAGCCCGCGCCACCTGACTGGGTTCGAGCGCTCACGCTGCTGGGCAGCGTTGCGGCGGTCGATGAGCTGCCGCCGGGAAAATCATTCGGTCTCAGCGCGGGCAGCATAGTGTTCCCGGCAATCGCGGCAGCGGATCCCATGATCGCCGCGAAGAAAAAGGCCGAACTGCAGAAGGAGCTGGATCGCGTGCAAGCCAAGCTGGACAATCCTGAATTCCGAGCGAAAGCCCCGGAGTCGGTGATCGCCGAACAGCAATCGAGGGCCGACGAGCTGAGAGCCGCAATCGACCGCCTCGAATAGAGCCTTTACGCTAGCGGGCGCATGCCCGCGATCGCCCTACTTGCGCCCGTCGCCCTCCTGCTTGCGACCGCGGGTGCGGTCGCGATTTGCGGATCCGCCGGTTGGAAAGTCGACCGGATCGTGCTCGGGGTAGGATCGCTCGGCGCGATCCTCGTGATCGTCGGCCTGTGGGCGCCGGTCCGATCCTCGCAGGAGCTGAACCTCGGCCAGCTCGGCTTCGGCGCGTCGTTCGACCTGCGGCTCGACGCCGTGAGCTTCGTCTTCTCGCTCATGGTCCTCGTTCCCGCCTCGATCCTGCTAGCTCTGCAGCCACGCCCGTGGCAGGAGACCACGGTTGCGGTACTCGGCGTGGCCGCATCGGTGCTGGCGGTGGAGTCGGGCGGAGTCCTGCTGACGGCGCTGGCGGGCGGTGCCGCCGCCACGCTTGCCGTCGTGCAGCTCGACGTCGAAGACCCCCGAGCGCCTAGACCGGCATGGGGCGTGCTTCTCGCCGCGTGGCTGGCTTTGAGCTGGGTCGGAGCGCTCCTCCAGGTGCGCAGCGGGACCGCCGTGTACGCGGCTGTGCCGGTCTCGGCTCTGACCGTGCCCGTTTTTGTCCTGATGGCAGCGTCGGCGCTGATCGCCTCGGGGCTGTTCCCGTGGCGGGGATGGGCTTCCCAGCTGTGGGGCCGGCCCGCCCTGCGTGCGGCCGGGATGACCGTCGCGACCCTGTACCCGCTGGGCTTCTACCTCCTGGTGCGCGCGTACGAAATCGGCGACGGCCGCTATCCCCACTTCTCGCTGAACGCGATCCTCGCTGCGATTGGGGTGGCGGTCGCGTTCGGAGCCGCCGCTCGCGCTCAGGCCGCAGCCACCCGCCGCGAGTATCTCGGCGAGGTCATTCCCGGCCTGGGCGGCTTTGCGCTTATGGGGATCGCTCTCGGCACCCCGCTCGGCCTGGCCGCCGGTCTGGCGACGCTGGCCGTCGCCGCGGTTGTGGCCGCATGCCTTCCCCTCCTGCCCGATCGCGCCGGTGCCGCGTCGCTGGTGGCTATCACGGCGGCCGCGGGCTTACCGCCGGCCCTCGCCTTCGGCGTCCGAGTGCTCGACCTGGAGGCGACCTTTGAGGCCGGCAATCTGCTCGGAATCATCGGCATCGCGGGGGCGGCGACGTGGATGGTTTCGATCATCGCGGCGGCGCGGGCCATCGGTCTGCCCGCCGGCCGAGGCCACCCGGCAAGCGAGACCAAACCCGCAGCCGCCATGGGGCTGGCGGCCGCCACCGTTCTTGCCGGTCCCGCGCTCGGTGTCGTCCTCACTACCCTTGCGCTTCCTGTCCAGGGCGAGGTGATGCCCGCCTCCGCAGGGGTGCCGATCGGGGGCTTGACATCGGTCGTGACAGTCTCGACCGTGCTGCCTGCCTTGACCCTGCTCGCCCCCGTCCTTGTGCTGGCGCTCGTGGTCTACATGGCCGCCGGGCCGGCGCCGGTGCGCGCGCAGCCGCGTCCCGCGCTGTTTGCGTTACCGGCGGCACAACAGCTCGGTCGCCTGCGGGATCAGGTACGCAGCTTTACCGTCCCCGACCAGTACCGATTCCTCGTCGACCTGCGGGCGCTCGAGGCCGCGGCCACCAGAGGTGGGCCGCTGCTGTGGCTGGCGGCGCTCGTCGCCCTGGCGTTCGCGGTCACCCGCTGATCAACTTGCGGATGCCTGCGACCGACCGCTCGTGACCGGCGCCGCGGGCTTTGCCGCCTGGGCCGGCGCGGCGATCATCGTCCTGGCGGACGGACGGCGAGGCCTGGCCGTCGGGATCGCACTGGTCGGCGCTGGATTCACCGTTTTGGCCTGGTTGGCGGGAGATTGGTTCGGGGGCGCGGCCCTGCTCGTGGGCGTCGCCGTCTGCGCGATCCAGCTGCTGCGCACGGGCCGGCAGGAGTGGGGCTTGATGCCACCAGGCTCAACGGCGCGGCTGATCCTGGCCGTGGTCGGCGGCATCCTGTCGCTTTGGGTGGCGGCTTCGGTCACCACCGGCGCCGGCGCCCCCCTGAAGTTTGCATCCGTGACAGTGCTGAGCTTGCTGGCGGCGCGGCTGCTGCAGGCCCAGAAAGCGGTGCAGGTCCTCACCGCCTCCGCCGGCCTCGCCATCGCACTGGCCGGAGCATCTGCCCTAGGACGCAGCGTGCCGGGTTTGGTCCCATACCTGGTCGCGGGCGTGATCGCCGCCGGCGTCTCGTTGCTCCCGGTCGCGGAGTCCCGTGGAGCCTGAGCTCGCCTTCGCCCTACCCGAGGTGACCCTGTATATCTCGGCGATCAGTCGAGCAGCTCTGCTTGCCGCCGCCGGATCGCTTGCGCTCATCGTCGTCTTCCCTCCACCCAAAGCAGAGCGCGCCACCCTGTTGATGTGGGGCGTGGCCGGGATCGCCGCCATGGCGGCCATCGCGGCTGCGCCAAGCCTCGACCTGGTCATCCTTCTCACGCTGGCGATCGCCCTGCTGCATTCGGCGCTCGCCGGGCGTCGCTCGCTGGCGGCCCGACTTCGGGCGCCGGCCCTGGCGGTCGCGCTGCTCGGCCTTGCACTCGTATTCGCGCGTCTGGAAGGCCCACCGATCCTCGCGGCCTTCGCGGCGGTAGGTCTCGTCGCCGGACTGGCCGCGGCCCTGGGCGTTCTGCCGTACATCCACGAGTTCGACCCCGACGAGGTGACAGCCGCCTCGCCAATCGTTTGGATGGCCTTTCTCGGACCGGTACTTGCCATCGCGGTGATAACGCGAGCGCGTGAGCTAATCCCAACCGCCGCTGCCGCCTTCCAGGCGATGCTGATCGGGCTCGGACTGCTGAACATCCTTTGGGGCGGCCTTGCCTCCTGGCTCACGGAAAAAGGCACATCTGCCTGGCACTACTCGTTCATGGCGGATTGGGGTCTCGTGCTGTGCGCCTTCGGCGTGCTGGTCGCCGACGGCCAGTCGGCGGCATTGCTGGTGCTCTACACCATCCTGCTGAGCCGTCTGCCGCTATACCTCTGGTCGCGCCAGCCGCTGCGCGACAGGGTTCAGACCGAAAAACCCATCAACCTCCTGGCCGCGGCGATGCTGGCGGGTTCGGCTCCGTTTGCGGGATTCGCCGCTCGTGTGCTGCTGCTCCGCGGTGCCACCCAGCTCTATTGGCCACTGGCGCTGGTGATCGCTATCGGCCTCCTCATGTGGCTGCCGCCGTCGCTCCGGCTGGGACGCAGCCTTGGCCTGCCGCGTGGCCGGCAGGCGGTGGGCGCCGGCATCGCCCTCGCGCTCAGTGTCGCGATCGGACTGTATCCGCAGCCAATTCTTTCTTTGGCCGGACTATGAGCAGGATCCTCATCCAGCTCGCGACGCATTCGGTGGCGCTGCTGCTGTATCCCGGCCTTGTCACGATCGCTCTGTTCGGCAGCGCGGCCGAAAGCGTATGGGTGCGCGTCACGGAGCGGCGCTGGGTGCTGCCGGAATTTCCATGGCATCGCCCGTCGGCCGTGCTGACCACGGCAGCCATAGCTTCGATGCTCGCTTGCGTCCAGCTCGCCGCTCCGTTCAACCCGGTGCCATCGGAGGAGCGCAACCTGATCGTCGCCGCGATCTCGCTTGGAATCATCGTCTGGGCAGAGCTCGCGATTGGCGCCGAGCTTTTCGGCGAACCAGGCCTGCTCCTGTTGATCCAGTGCTGCTGGTTCGTGGCGGTCCTGGGTCCGGCGGTCGAACCGCAGAGCCTGCGCCCGCAAGTGCTGGGGGGGGTGTTGGTTCCATCGCTGCTTCCACTCAAGGTCGCGAGCGGAATCCTTTATCTGTTGTGCCTTCCGGCGCTGCTCAAGCTGTGGCCGGTGCCGGTGCCGGGTGAGAGGCGAGCCACTCGGCGGCTCGACGCGCTGCGTGTGCTCTCGTGGTGGCCATACTGCGGCCTGTTCGCGACGCTCTACTTTCCGCCGTCGCCGGACGAATTGCTCGGCATCGCGCGATTCATCGGCCTGAGCGTGCTCGTCGCCGCGATCTGCGTGGTCTTGGGTGTGCTCATGAGACGGCGGGGCGCGGAGCCTGCGCGCGGAATCTATCGAAAGGGCATCGCGCCCTTCGCGGGCCTGGTTCTGGTGCTGGTGGTAGGGACTTCACTGCTTCTTCGCTGATCAGGGGTACTAACACACTAGGTATGGTGTAAAGCTGTAGAAAGCACCCCTACGGGGTGTATGATCCGGGGCGTCCCGCGCTTTGGCTAACCTCTTGCATGCGTTCCTGCTACAGCCATGAGCTTGCTGACCTCTGTGTTGGGGATCTGGTCGGCCGACATCGGCATCGACCTCGGGACCGCCAACACCCTGGTGCATGTCCGCGGACGGGGCATCGTCGTCAACGAGCCTTCGGTGGTGGCGGTGAGCACGCTCACCGGCCAGGTCCTCAGCGTCGGCACCGAGGCGCGCCGAATGCTCGGGCGGACGCCGGCGGACATCGTTGCGATGCGCCCCCTCCGCGACGGTGTGATCGCGGACTTCGAGCACACCGAGCAGATGATCAGGCACTTCATCGCGCGGGCACACAACCGCGCGTGGCACATCAGCCACCCTCGAATCGTGATCGGGATTCCATCCGGAGTCACCGAGGTCGAAAAACGCGCCGTCACCGACGCGGCAACGATGGCGGGGGCGCGCGAAGCGCATCTGATCGAGGAGCCGATGGCGGCTGCAATCGGCTCCGGGCTCCCGATCCAGTCCGCCGCCGGGTCGATGGTCGTCGACATCGGTGGCGGCACCACCGAGGTTGCGGTCATCTCGCTAGGCGGAATCGTGGCGGCGACCTCGGCGCGGGTGGGCGGCGACGAGATGGACGAGGCGATCGTCCAATACGTGCGCCGCAACATGGGCCTGCTGATCGGCGAGCGCACCGCCGAAGACATCAAGATCGCCATGGGCTCCGCTTTTCCGATGGCCGACGAGCGATCGTTCCTCGTTCGCGGTCGCGACCTCATCACCGGCCTGCCGAAGACCGTGGAGATGACCACCGCCCACGTACGCGAGGCGTTGAGCGGTGTGCTCATCGACATCGTGCGCGCCGTCCGCTCGACGCTCGACACGACCCCCGCAGAGCTGGTCGAGGACATCATCGAGCGCGGCATGGTTGCCTGCGGCGGAGGTGCGTTGCTCGCCGGCCTGGACCAGCTCCTCGCGCACGAAACCCTGATGCCGGTCCGCGTTGCCGAGGACCCGCTGACCTGCGTGGTCCGCGGCACCGGAATCGTCCTCGACGAGATCGACACGCTGAACCGGGTGCTCCTGCGCACGCGGCGCGCGCGAGCACTTCGTTCCTAGGCCGATGTATGGGAGGGCCCGGCCGCGGTCGACGGGTCGATTCCTGGCGCTCGCCGCGGCGATGCTTGCCCTCGCGGTGCTGTCTCAGCAGTCATGGGCGGAGGGTGTCCGCGGCTCCGCGAAAAGCGCTCTGGCGCCATTGGAGGCTCAGATGATGTCGGTCGCCTCCGCGGTCGAGCACGCAACAGCGATCTTCGGCGACATCGCAAGCCTGCGTGCGCAAAGCCGGCGCTTGAATGCTGAGAACCAGGACCTCAAGCGCCAGGTAGCCGAGCTGAATGCGGCCGCGCTCGACAACAAGGAGCTGCGGCAGGCGCTGGACTTCCAGCGCGCATTCGGTCATAAAACCGCGGTCGCCGAGGTCGTCGGTCGCGGCCCCGACGCGTTCAGCCGCACGCTCCAGATCGACCGCGGAACGAATGATGGAGTGCGCGCTGGAATGATCGTCGTCAGCGGGGCGGGCCTGGTCGGGCGCGTGCGCGAGACGGGACCTCACGGCGCCATTGTGCAGACGCTCGCCGACCCGCAGAGCCGCGCCAATGTCTACCTGTCTGGATCCGGGCTGCAGGGGACGATCATCGGCGGCCCGGCGGCGCTACAGCTGCAGCTCGAGCACCGCCTTGGTGCAACCGCGTCCAAGGGCGAGTGGGCAATCACCAGCGGCATCGGCGGCGGTTATCCCCGTGGTCTGGTGGTCGGCGATGTCACCAGCGTCATACACAGCGATGCCGCTACCGTCGATACGGCCCTCGTCGATTGGGTCAACGATCCCGCGGCCATGAGCCTCGTCATCGTGGTCATGGATTTCACGCCTGCATGAAGGCAGTGGCCGGCCTGCTCTTCTTGCTGGCGGCGGCGCTGGTCCAGGTCACGTGGGCCTCGCGGCTCGAGGTCGCGGGGGCGTTTCCGAACGTGGTTCTCATCGCAATCATCGGGTTTACGTGGTCTCAAGGCGTGCGCGCCGGGCTGCTCTGGGCGTGCGTCGGGGGTCTCCTGCTCGACCTCAACGCCCCGGGTCCGCTGGGCCCGCACGCGCTGGCCCTCCTCGTGAGCGCCTACGTGACCGGCTTCTGGGCCCGCAACCTCGACCGAGAGAGCCCATTGCACCCCGCCGGCGCTGCCGCGGCCGGCACCGTGCTGTATTCGCTCGTGCTGATCGGCGCTGACACTGTCCTGGGCCTACCCATTCCTGCTTTTCGGACCGCGCTGCAGCTGGTGATTGCGGCGTCCGTTTACAACGCAGCAGTGATGCCGCTCGCGCTGCTCGCGTTGCGGCGCGTGACCGTCGGTCTTCGCTGGGAGCCGTCGGCCACTTGATCGACCCAGGCCGGTTGATCGAGCTTGGCGGCGCTGCGCCTCGGCCGCGATGGTCGGTGAGGATGGTGGCCGCGGCCGTGCTAGTGGTGCTCCTCGTCGGAGTCCTTTCGCTGAAGCTCGCGCAGCTGCAGGTCTACGACTCGGCAACGCTCGCTGGGCTTGCCCGGGCCAACACGGTCCATCGCGTCGTCCTCGAAGCCGACCGCGGGATCATCTACGACCGGCACGCTGTGCCCCTGGTGCAGAACACGCCGGTCTGGAATCTCGAGATCGTGCCCGCTGATCTGCCCGCGGACGCTCGAGGACGCGCCGCAGAGCTCGCCGCAATCGCAGCGCTCACGGGCCAGCCCGAAGACGGGCTGCACGCGGTGCTCGGAGTCGCCGACCCGTTCACCCCCGCCCGCGTGGGCCCGGACCTCACCGACGCGCAGGTCCTTGCCTTCAACGAACGCTTGCCGGCTCTCGCAGGCGTGTCGCTTGCTCATCATGCGGTGCGCACGTATGCGGATCCCATGACGTTCGGGCACGTCGTCGGATATGTGGGCCCGCTCGACGACGAAGACCTGAAGCGGCTCAGGCCGCGCGGCTACCAGCCCGATGAGGTCGTCGGCAAGGTCGGTGTGGAGGCCGGCCTGGAATCGATTCTTCGTGGCACCAACGGGTGGGCCGATGTCGAGGTCGACGCGCGGGGGCAGATCGTCAAGACCATCGCGATGCAGCCGCCGGTGGCCGGGCACGCGGTGTACCTGACCATCGATGCGTCGCTGCAGAGCGCAACAGCGCAGGCGCTCGCGGCCGGCCTGCAGCGCGATCACAAAACCGCGGGCGCGTCGGTCGTCATCGATCCGCAGTCGGGCGAGGTGCTCTCGCTGGTCAGCCTGCCTGGTTATGACACCAACCTCTTCACGCACGGGATCTCACACGCGGCCTACAACCGCCTGGTCACAGACCCGGACCGGCCCCTGCTCAACCGCGCGATCGCGGGCCAATACGCGCCCGGATCGACTTTCAAGATGGTGACGGCGACGGCCGGCCTCCAGGAAGGCAAGATCACCGCGCAGACATTGCTCGGCTGCCCGAGCTATCTGTCATACGGCGGCTGGGTCTATCACAACTGGGCGAGCTACAACCTCGGCTACATGAATGTCGCCAAGGCACTTGCGGTGTCGTGCGACACCTTCTTCTATCAGGTCGCGGCCATGGTCGGTGACGTGACGCTTGCGCGGTACGCGCGGGCCTTTGGATTCGGGCAGGCGAAAGCCATCGAGATGCCGGGTGTGCAGCCGGGACTCGTGCCGGATCGAATCTGGAAGCAGCTGCAATGCGACGCCCCTGACCTCAACTCGGACTCCTGTCGCTGGACGTTGGGCGACACGATCACATTCGGTATCGGCCAGTCGGCCCTGCTCACGACGCCGCTCAACCAGGCCGTGTATGCCGCCGCGCTTGCCAATGGCGGCCAGGTTCTCCAGCCGACGCTCGTCTATCAGGTGCGCGACGCAGGCGGTGAGGTGATCTCCACCCACCAAAGGCAAGTGGTCGACAGCGTTCCCGCCTCGCCGGCCAACCTGGAAGCCGTGCGCGAGGGTATGCGCCAGGAGATCAACCGCCCGTACAACATGAATTACTGGTTCCGCTCCGCGGGCGTGCCTGCAGACGGCGGCGGCAAGACCGGCACCGCGCAGTGGGGCGGAAGCGGGCTCGACCTCCCGACTCATGCGTGGTTCGTGTTCTTCGCCCCTTACTCACAGCCCGACGTGGCGTTGTCGGTCTTCGTCGAGCGCGGCGAGCTGTCGGAGGTCGAGGCGGCGCCGATCGGAGTCCAGATCATGAAATTCTTCAATGGCAGTCGGGCCGCGATTCACACAGCCACCCCCAAAGCTCTGGCATGAGAGCGGCCGTGTGGAACCGGCTCGACCATCTGCAGCCGCTGCTGGCCGGGATGCTCGTGGCGCTGGGCTTGATGACGGTGTACAGCGCCCGCGCCGACTGGATGCGGCAGCTCGTCTGGGTGATTCTGGGCGCCGCGGCGTACGCCGCCGCGACCGCGTTCGATTACCGGCGATTGCGCGCGCTCGCGCCCTGGCTCTACCTGGCGATGCTGGCCATGCTCATCTCCGTTCGCCTGCTCGGACGGACCACGCTGGGTGCGCAGCGATGGCTGTCCGTCGGCGGCTTTCCCCTCCAGCCTTCTGAGCTGTCCAAGCTCATGCTGGTGCTGGTCCTGGCCGCATACCTCAGCCGGCTGGATAGGATTTCGTGGCGCGCGTTCATCGCGGCTATCGGCCTCGTGGCCCCGGTCGCGGCGCTCATCCTCCTCCAGCCCGACCTCGGCACGACCATCGTGGTCGTCGCCGTCGCCATGGGGATGCTGTTCCTCGGCGGCGCGCGAGTCGTCCAGCTCGGTTCGGTCGCCGCGTGCGCGGTCGTGGTGATTCCCCTGCTGCCGCACCTTCTGCACGGCTACCAGCGGCGGCGTCTCGAGATTTTCCTGAATCCAAACTCCGACCCGCTGGGGGCGGGGTACAACCTCCTTCAAGCTCGCATCGCGGTCGGCGCCGGCGGCCTGTTCGGGCAGGGGTGGCTCCACGGCCTGCAGGGGGCGCTGGGCTTCGTTCCCGAGCGCGCCACCGACTTCGTTTTCGCCGTCTTCGCCGAGCAGTTCGGGCTCCTTGGATCGCTGCTCCTGCTGGCGATCTTCGGCACTCTTTTGATCCGGCTGCTGCGCTCGGCGGCGGCAGCTCCGGACCGGTTCGGCGCGCTGGTGGCGGCCGGCGTGTTCGTGATGATCTTCGCGCAGGTGGTCGAGAACGTGGGCATGAACATCGGTCTGCTCCCGATCGCCGGCATTCCCCTGCCACTGATCTCGTACGGGGGATCGGCAACGGTGACCACGCTCGCGGCACTGGGATTGGTCCAGTCGGTGACGCTGCGCCGGCCCCTGCTGCTCCGACCGCAGGCCGGCTGGTCCGGTAATATCACCGTTCGTGCCCAAGCCTGAGGGATCGCTGTCGGCTGTCGTCGTCAGCGGCGGAAAGCAGTACCGCGTAGCACCGGGAGACAAAATCCTGGTCGACCGCCTCGCCGCCGAGCCCGGCTCGTCGGTAAAGCTGGATCGCGTCCTGCTCGTGCGCGACGGTTCCGACATCAAGGTCGGAGCGCCCGCGATCGACGGAATCGCCGTCGATGCGAAGGTGCTCGCGCACAGCCGCGGCCCGCGGATCGAGACCCTGCGCTACAAATCCAAGAAGCGCGTGCGCGTGCACCGGGGCGGCCGCGCGGACTATACGGCCCTGGAGATCCTCGCCGTGGGCGGGCTCAAGGTGGCCACAGGCACGGAAAGCGAAATCGAGCCTGCGAAAGCCAAGGCAGCGTCGGGGCGCAAGGCAAAGACCGCGAAGCCCACCGCGAAGGCGGCCATCAACGCCAAGGTCGAAACGGAGGCGAAGGCTGCCGAAGAGAAGCCCAAGCGCGCCGCACGCAAATCGAAGAAGGACACCGAATAAATGGCACATAAGAAGGGCGGCGGCTCGTCCCGCAACGGTCGCGACTCCCAGCCGAAGATGCTGGGCGTGAAGATCTACGCCGGCCAGACCGTTGACGCGGGCGCAATCTTGGTTCGGCAGCGTGGGACCAGGATCAACCCGGGCACAGGGGTCGGCCTCGGCCGCGACCACACGCTTTTCGCCCTCGTGCCGGGCGAGGTGCGATACGAGCGGGTGGGCAAGGACGGCCGGCGCGTCAGCGTCGTCGCGCAGTAGCCACGGCACCAGCCGGCGCAGGGAGTTCGTCGATTCGGCGCGAGTAGTCCTGCGCGCCGGGCATGGCGGGCGCGGTTCGGCCTCCTTTCGCCGCGAGCCTTTCATCCCCCACGGCGGTCCTGACGGCGGCGACGGTGGCCAGGGCGGTGCGATCCACGTGAAGGCGACGACCCAACTGACGGACCTGTCCGCGTACAAGCGTCAGGCACGCTGGGAAGCCGAGGCCGGCGCCAACGGCGCCGGCGGGCGCAAGACCGGCCGAAACGGCGCAGACCTCGTGCTCGAGGTACCGGTGGGGACGCTGGTCCTCGACGAGGAGGGGGGCCTGATCGCCGACCTTGCGCTTCCGGGCGCCCGCACAGTGGTCGCCCGCGGGGGCGCCGGCGGCCGCGGCAACGTCCACTTCAAGAGCTCGCGACAGCACGCTCCCGATTACGCCGAACCGGGGCTCAAGGGCGACGAGCTCACTGTGACCTTCGACCTCAAGCTGATCGCCGACGTCGGCCTGGTCGGGCCACCAAACGTGGGCAAGTCATCGCTGCTCGCATCGCTCACAGCCGCGCGCCCGGATGTCGGGAACTACGCGTTCACCACCCTCGACCCTGCCCTCGGGGTGGCCGAATCAAGGGCAGGACGCTTCGTGATCGCAGAAATTCCGGGGCTGGTGGAGGGTGCATCGCGTGGCGCGGGCCTGGGACACCGCTTCCTGCGACATGCCGAGCGGACACGCGTTCTCGTTTATGTGGTGGATGGGTCGACTCCCGATCCGTGGCAGGGTCTCGAGAATGTGATCGGGGAGGTCGCACGTTTTTCTCCAGAGCTCGCCAGGCGCCCGTATCTCGTCGCGGTCAACAAGCTCGACCTCGAGGAGACCCAGCGGCTGCGCAAACGTTCTCGTCGCAAAGGCGTGCACTTCATCTCCGCGACGACAGGTGAAGGCTTGCCGCAGCTGCTCGACGCGATGGTCACCGCGCTGGCGAGCGCTCCGGAGCCGATGGCGCCGGCTCGGCCCGCAACGATAAAGCTGACCCCAGCCGCCTCAGATCTGGCCGTCGAACGCAGGGACTGGGGATTTGAGGTGACCGGCAGTCGGGTCGAGCACCTCGTCTCCCACACCAATCTCGAATCCGCCGGTTCCCTGGATCGTTTCCAGGCCCAGCTCGACCGCCTGGGGGTCAATACGGCACTGGAGGCGGCCGGAGTGGAGGACGGCGACACCGTCCGCATCGGCGGCGTGGAGTTCGAGTACCGGCCATGAGCTCCAACGCCAAACGCGTCGGTGTGCTGGGTGGCACGTTCGATCCCATTCACGAGGGTCACATTGCGGCTGCAAAAGCCGCCGTCGAATGCGCGCGGCTCGATCGGGTCATTTTCGTGCCCACCGGGCAGCCGCCTCATCGACCTCCGGCAGCCACCGGTCCTGAGCACCGGCTCGAGATGACCAGGCTCGCGATCGCCGGCGACCGACGTTTCGACGTGTCCGATGTCGAGCTGCGGCGCCCCGGCGCGTCGTTCACGTCCGACACGCTGCGTGAGCTGCGCGAGCTCTATCCGAGTGATGAGCTTTTCCTGATCCTCGGCTGGGACGCAGCAAAACTGTTCACGACATGGCATGAGCCTGACAAGGTGCGCGCGCTGGCGACCATCGTGCTCGTTGCGCGGCCTGGCAGCGGGTCGCCGCAGCCCGCAGACCTCGAGGCTTCGGGCCTCGAAGGCGATGGCGTGATCGTGTGTCTCGAGCACACGCCCGACATCTCGGCGAGCGCGATCCGCCAGGACATCAAGCACGGACGACCCATCACGGGCAAGGTTCCACCGGCCGTCGAGCAGTACATCGCGGCCCATGATCTGTACGTTGAGTAAGGTCACGCCCGCGCGCGCCGGGCGGCCGACCCCCTTACAGCTGGCGCGACTGCTGCGCGGAGCCGCCGTCGACAAGAAAGCCTGGGACGCTGTGGTCATGGACGTCCGTGACAAGACCTCGGTCGCCGATTACTTCGTCGTCTGCGAGGGGGAGACCGATCGCCAGGTGCGGGCCATCGCTGACGCGATGGTCGATGCAGCCAAGGACCGGCAGCTCAGGCCGCTGGCCGTGGACGGTTACGACGATGCAACCTGGATCCTGCTCGACTTCGACTCCGTGCTGGCCCACGTTTTCCTGCCGGGTGAGCGTTCCTACTACGACCTAGAGAGCCTTTGGGGCCGCGCGGATAAGAGGCGCCGAAGATCAGGGGCCCCCGCGAAATCGTAGTTTTCGTGGGGACATAAAAGCTCTATAGCGGCCTAGGATTGGTGGGCCATGGCGCATCCCGCAAGCAATCGAGGGAGCTCCCATGGGCCGCAACCCTCGTTCGGCGACCTCGACAAGCCGCTGTACACGATCAGCGTGGCGGCCGAGATCCTGGAGACCCATCCCCGGACGCTCATGCTCTACGAGGACGCGGGTCTCATTGAGCCATTTCGCACCTCGACCAACCGGCGGCGGTACTCGCAGCGCGACATCAGCAAGGTCCAGGTCATTCAGCACCTGACGCGCGAAAAGGGCGTCACGCTGGCGGGTGTCAGGCACATCCTCAGCCTGTTCGAAACCATGAAACGTCATCGGGTCGAACCGCCTGCGGACCTCAGGGAAGTCTTCGACCGGTACTCCCAAATCATCTAAACAGAGCCAAGTGGAGTTTTAGGCCGGATTTATTCCGGCCGTCTCCTGGCGCGCCACCTTCCAAACGCCTCCGACACGCCATGACACGGAGGGGGTTCCACGGGGGAGGCCTGCCTCCCCCGTGCTTCCTAATGCAGACTCTTGACGATCTGGATGATGGCGGGTCCGAGCAGCACGATCCAGAGCACCGGGAAGATGCAGCCGACCATCGGGAAGACCATCCTGGACGAGGCCTGAGCCGCGCGCTCCTGGGCGGTCTGGCGCTGTCGCCGGCGCATCTCGGTCGCCTGGACCCGCAACAGTCGCGCGATGGGTACGCCCATCTGGTCTGATTGCACGATCGATTCGACCAGATGATGCAGGTCTGCCACCCCAGTCGTCTCCGCCATGTGCTCTAGCGCGGTCATGCGGGGCCGGCCAAGCCTGATCTCGCGCAGGACCTTGCCGATCTCGTCGCCAAGCGCGTTGTGGAACCGCTCGGTGATGCTCAGCAGACCTTCGTCGAGACTCATGCCGGACTCCACCACGAGCGTCAGGAGGTCGGTCGCCTCGGCCAGCGACCGCTCGATCTGGCGGCGCCGCTGCGAGATTCGTTGGTTCAGCCACAGGCTGGGCGCCAGGTAGCCGACGAAAGCCGCGACGGCTCCACCGGCGGGCGCCAGCAGCAGCGGCGGTATGGATAGTCGAAGAAGGAGGCCGATGGTGAGCCCGGCGACGGCGAAGAGGGCCGCGACACTGTAGCGCACGGCCTGAAACCCGGCTGGGGTCAGGTTGCCTGGGTCACCCGCGCGGCTCAACTTTTGACGCAGAGGTCCGGTCGCGTGTGCGGGCATGCGTGAAGCCAGCGGCCGGGCCAGAACCTCGAGCTGCTTGAGCCAGGTCGTGCGCACCGGCGGTGCGGCCCATGCCCCGTTGGTGGCGGTGACCGGTTTGGTCTGGTCGATGGCAATGAAGTAGGCAGCGACCACGATCCCGCAGATGACTCCTGCGGTGATCGCAATCATGAAAGTGGTAGACATGACCCGCTTACGACTGCAGCGCGGTCATGCGCCGGATGAGAAGGTTGCCCACGAGGATCAAAAAGCCCGCCACCCCGAGCAGGACATAGCCGACGAAAGTGCTGGTCATGGGGGCGAAATAGCCGGGCACGAACACGTACAGGCCGAGCGCGAGCAGGATCGGCAGGCCGGTGATGATGCTTGCGGACGCCCTCGATTGGGCAGTCAGCACGCTCATATCGCGCTTGGTCTGCACGCGGTCTCGAAGCGTGTCGGAGATGTTGTCGAGGACCTCGGCCAGGTTGCCGCCGACGCGCGTGTGCAGAAGGATCGCCGTGACGATGAACTCGAGGTCCGGGCTGTTGATGCGGAGAAGAAGCGCGCTCAGAGCGTCCTCGACCGACGTGCCCAGCGTGATCTCGGTCGCCACGCGCTCGAACTCGGTGGAAACCGGCGGCTGGGACTTGGTGGCCACCGTCTCGATGGCGCGGTCGATGGCGTAGCCCGTCTTGAGCGAGTTCGACAGCAGCTGGAGCATCCCGCCCAGCTGCTCGTTGAACATGTTCTGGCGCCGCCGCTGGAGGTAGCTGACGACCAGCGGTGGGATCACGAAGCCCACGGCTGCGATGACGATCGGACCGATCGAGAAGCCGAAGCGGAACAGTCCGATCAAGGCGCCCAGCGCCACCGCTCCCATCCGGATCAGCAGGTATTCAGCGGGCGTGATGTTAAGGCCGGCGCGGGCGAGATCCTCGCTAAGAGTGGGACGGCCGCGCACGGTGCGCCTGAGGCTCAGGTTGTCGGCGGCCGGGCGCAACAGTCTTTCCACCAGCTCGCGCGGGGTCGCCCGAGGTGGTCGCGCGGTGTCCGTCGCGCTGGTGCGCTCCTTGCGGATCCGGTCGAGGCTCCAGAAGAACACGGCGATCGCGGCCGCCATGGGCAGCGCGACAGCGAGGAGGGTGATGAGGTCCATCGAATCTCTAGAACAGCGTGGGGTACGCCTTCTGCACGGCTTGCAGGGTGACCCCCTGGGCCGCATCGACGCTGGGACAGGCGGGGTCCTTGGACTGGTTGGTGGATTGCAAGTAGTCGTGGAAAGACTCGAGCGAATACTTCAGAGCGGCGTACGTCAAGAACCAGGTGATGATCTCGGCCTGGCATTGGGTCACGACCACCGTCAGGCTGGTGGCGGCAGAGTTGGTGCTTGCCGAGCTCGTGCCGACCTTGATCACGTGCAGGTTGGTGAAGATCGTCTTGGATGCGACCTTGGCATTCGTCGACACGGTAGCGATCACGGAGATGTAATCGCCTGGCTGGATGTAGTCCGCGACCCCTTGCTGCTCGCTCGTGGGGATGGTCAGAGCGACGTAGCCGGACGGGATCGGCAGGTACTCCGATTGTGACCCCAGCGCTTGGCTCGGCTTGACCACCTCGTTCGAAGTGATCGCCTGGCCCGAGAGGATCGTTACCAATGGGACCATGCCCTGGACATTGGAGACCCTGTCGAAGAAGACGGGCGGGTAATTGGCCAGCACGGGCACCCTTTTGATTTCGAGGGCATCGGCGGCGATCGGGAGGCGGGGCTGGAGGTCCTGGGTCGCGACGACTACTGACTGCATCGGGACGCTGCTTCCCGTACTTGCGTTGAGTGCCACAAGCACGAAGGCCCCGATCACGACCAGGGCGAGAACGATGCCCAGCAGGGTGAACGGGCGCCTGGAGGTAAGGCCCCTAAAAATGCTCAAGGCCGACCCATCATAGGCAAGATATCCGCGGTGCCGTCGCTCTTAAGGCCTACTGATCGTTCCTCCCAGAACCGCCAACACGGGCAGTCGATGGTCGAGTTCGCCCTGTCGTCCGTGGTCCTGCTCTTGATCGTTGGAGGGCTGATCGACATCGGTCGGTCCGTGTATATCTCCGAGGTGCTCTCCAGCGCCGCACGGGAGGGGGCCCGCCATGGAGCCTGGTTCGACGCGCCCAACTTGACGCACCCGTATCTCTATGACGCCCAGATCAAGGCCGAGGTCGACATCGAGCTGGCGACGATCTCGCTGCCGGCC
Organism: Chloroflexi bacterium 13_1_40CM_65_17; assembly: GCA_001917815.1. Taxonomy (GTDB): domain Bacteria; phylum Chloroflexota; class Dormibacteria; order Dormibacterales; family Dormibacteraceae; genus UBA10449. Next base: position 85,270 of record MNES01000063.1, read on the forward strand.
TCGATCCTCAAGAACCCGGGGACGACCTGCCCGAACCCGACGGACGGAAATGCGTATCACAACCCGCCGTACGCCAGCTCAGCGTATCCAGCGACCGCAAACCAGCCCTGGCTCTACATCTGCTACGACAACACTCCGGGGGTCGATTTCACGGCCCCACCCGGCGGCCAGAGCCAGCAGGACGTCAACGTGATCATCCTTTACTCATATGGGCCGCTGACTCCGCTGATATCCGGGCAGTTCGGCAACTTTCGCGTCGCCGCCAACGAGCACATCACCGTTCAGGGCCCATGAGATCGCACAAGCCGAGACTCGCGGGCCAGACATCGCAGGCGCTGATCGAGTTCGCGCTGATCTCGCCTGTGCTCTTGCTACTGCTCTTCGGAATCATCGACATCGGCCGAGCCGTCTTCTATTACGACACGCTTGGTCACGCCGCGCGCGAAGGTGCGCGCGCCGCGGTGCAGGCCTCGATCCAATTGCCGAGCAACGCAGATGTACTGACCTCCGTCAGTTCGCAGATGGCCGGCGTCCCAGTTACAGAGCCGTGTCCGCAGGGTCCGATCACGAGCGCGACTCCGCCCAACAATGCGGCCTGGCTCTATGTGACCGAGCCCAATCCGCCGGCATCGGTCGAGGCCAATCCACCGATGAACGCACCCGGAGGCGAGTATTCCGCTTCCGCTGCCGGGGGCTGCAGCGCCGTCAACCCCGCTTCAGGAAACGCCCCTCTGCAGGTGACCATCCGCCTCAACCTGATCCTCATCACTCCGGTGATAGCGCAGGCCACCGCAAATCGCATCTTGATCACGGCTTCGGCAATCTTCCGGACTGAGTATTGATGACACGCGGACGGCGATATCAGCGCGGCCAGGCGATCGTCCTGATAGCCATCATGCTGGCGGTCGTGGTGGGCATGGGTGCTCTTGCCATTGACGGGTCACGTGCCTATGCACTGCGCCGGGACCTGCAGGCGGCTGTGGACGCCGCCGCGCTTGCGGCGGGAGACAATTTTCAGCAGACCGGGAGCTATACGTCAGCCGAGCAGGCGGCGACCACGCAGCGCCCGGCGCCCCGCCGCTGACCATCACGTGCACGTACTCCGACGGCACCGTGGTCCAGCAGGTGGTGAGAGCTCTGGGTCCGGCGGGCAGCCTATTCACCATCACCGGGTCCAGGTCGCTTGTGCTCCAGTTCGCTCGAATCCTCACCAACGGCACCACTCCTCGGCTGTCCGCTTATGCCGCCGGCAGCGTAAACAACCTTCTGTATCAGCCGACTCTTGCAGCCCTGAGCCGGGCTGGGTGCGGCGGCGTACCCGGAACCGCGATCTCGGTTACCAGCGGGGGCACGCTGACTGTCGTTGGTGACATGGTGTCGAGTGGGGCGATCTCAATCGCAGGCTCGGCTAACGTCGCGGGAGACGTGTACGCACGCTGCCAGCCGGTTGTTCCCGGCGTCTCGAGCATGTGCTACCCGAGCGGCAACAACACCCCCTGCACGTTTCCTGATGTGGCGGGCCTCACCAAGAGTGGATATAACTTCGTCGACCCCAACTATCCACCGCCGGCGGTGGTCGGCAGCGCCCAGCCCAAACCAGGGAACAACGTGATCCTATCGGCGGGCACTTATGCGGTGGATCCGGCATTCAACGCGGGCACGTGCTATTTCCTCGCCGGCGGCGTCTACAAGTGGATGGGCGGCTACACGAACAACAACGCCTTCGTTTCCAACGAGCTCAGGCCGCCTGATGAGCCCAGGGTTGGCGACAACACCAAATTGGCCAGCCACCAACTCTGGAACGTCGACGGCGCGAGCTGCTCTGGCTCTGCGCAGGTGACCAGCATGGGAGGACCAAACCCCGTCCCCAACGGCCAATGGTCCTTCGTGCTGACGTCGACGAGGACCGCAACCTATAACGGCTTGAGCTACACCCGCGAGAGCGCTCCATCGGTGTGTTACACCGCTAACGCCCAGGGCAGCAACCGGAACATTCAGATCGTAGTCAGCAACGTTCCCGGTGCTACGGCTTACAACATCTACGCCGGGCCCAGCGGCTCCTGCAACGGACCCTTTGGCCTGGCTGCCACCCTTGCGGTCAGTGGAACCCCCCAGAACAACAACACAGGCTCCTGCCCCGCGTTTACGGGCTCTTCGTGCAGTCTCGGCCATGAATCGATCACCCTCGACAGCGGCAATCTCGGACCTCCATTCGCGCCCAACGGTGCCGCGCCTCCTGGCGTAAACGGGTCTTATCCCCCCGCCGGACAAACGTCTCCCCTCAAGAACAACCTACCCAACGAGAACGCGGAGCGCGCGGCCCCGCCTGCGGGCGACAGGGCCAACGAGAACCAATGTGACACCGTGGCCGGCGCTCTTGCCACGTGCCCGGGTCCGATCACTCCCGGTGCGGTGGCCTTCTACATTCCGAGCGGAGGCTGCCTCAACGCATTGAGCGGCGGCGACAACTACTTCTTCAGTGGCTACCAGTACAACTGGATGGTTTTATACGAACCCGGAGCGGCCAACCCGCCTGCCAACACGTGTTCCAACGTGATGGGCGCGGCGAGCGATTCAGCATTCATCGGCCTTGTTTACGCCCCATCCGCTTCGATCAGCGTCCAGAAGGCCTCGGCGTTCAGGACTGACGAGTCGGGAGGCGTGATTGCGAGCACGCTCACCTTCAGCGGCCAGCTTCCTACCATCATCGGCGACACCGATGAATATGGGCCCGTGCCGCCGGCAGCAAAAATCATCGATTAGGCTGGAGCTTCTTCTTCCCGGCCCTCGTGCGCTCGAGCCGGCCTCGTGGAGGCGACCTCGCCGTTAGCTCCGATCTCGTTCAACTGGGCATTGATGCCGGCAGCGGCGTTCGAGTCGCCTAGCTCCTCGTACCGGCCGAGGGCTCCGCTCCACGCCGCTTTCGCGTCGTTGTTGCGGGCGAGGCCAAAGTAAGCCTGCCCTCGTAAGGCCAGAGCCTCCGCGCGCTCGCGGATCCTGTCGGCCGGGAGTAGCTGCAGGTTGCGTTCGACCAGGCGCAGGACCTCCTCGAAAGCGCCAACCGCGATCGCATTCCTGGCCGCCTGCGCTAGGTGGCTCGAGGTCCTCACCGGGTCGGCGGCCGATCCCGCCTGGTAGAGGTGATAGGCAATTTCCGCCGCCTTCTCGGTGACGCTCTTGCCGTACACGCGCTCGAGGGTGTCGGCCACCGCGAGGTGATACGCCTGCAGGCGGGGCAGCTCCAGGCCGGCGAGCACCCGCTGGCGCACGAGGTCATGGCCGAATCGATAACGGTCGTTTCCGGCAGACACCAGGAAGTGTCCGCGCCTCGCCTCGTCGACAGCGTCGCGCAGCTCATGGCCTGAGAGCTCGCCGAACGCCTCCAGCAGGGCGACATCGAAGTCGCGCCCGATCACGGCCGCCGCGACCAGCATTCTCTGTGCCGGCTCGGTCAAGCGCTCGAGCCGGCGGCCGATCAGCCCTCGCACGCTCTGCGCCAGCTCGAGGTCTTCCTCGGTGAAGCTCGCCTGGCTGCGCGAGCTGCCGCCGAGCATGGTCTCCGACTCGGCCATGTATAGATAGGAGTGCTCGACGAACAGCGGGTTGCCTTCGGTCGCCGCCTGGATGCCAACCAGCTGCACTGGCGTGAGTGGCGTTTCGCCCATGGCGGCGACCATCTTCTCGACGTCGCGGTCGGTGAGCCTGCCGAGCGCGATGCGCTGCGCGCGGCGCCTTCGAATGAGCCGCGAAGCGGCGCTCGTGAACGGACGTGATGAGTCCAGCTCTGAATCCCAGTACGTCCCGAGGACGACGATGCGGCTGCCGCCGAGGCGCTCGGCGATGTCGCGCAGCAGCAACACCGTCTCGTCGTCAGCCCAATGCAAACCGTCGAGCACGATGAGGAGCGGCTTGGCGCCCTGGCTGCCCGAGAGAAACTCGAAAACCGCGCGGAACAGCGTTTCGCGCAACTGGTTGGCCGGCACCTCGGCCTGCTCACCCATCCCGCGCACCTTTTGCCGGAGGCCCGGAACCAGTTGTGCGATCAGCGGGCCGTTGTCGCCGACTGCATCCTGCAGCGCCTTCACGCCGGCGCTGGCCACAGCCGCCGCGAGCACATCACGGAATGGCGCCAGCGGCGCGGTCTCCAGCTCGGCGCAGCGCCCGCTCAGCACCCACCATCCCTTTCTCGCCGCCTCGGCGGCGACCTCGGAAGCGAGGCGCGAAGCGCCGACACCTGGCGCACCGGTCAAGAAGAGCATGCCGCCCGAGCCGGTGGCCGCGCGGTCGAGCGCCATCCGGATATCCAGACGTTCTTGCTCGCGGCCCACGAAACCATCGCCGGTAAGAAGGACCGGGGTCGGCGAAGGCGCCTCTCCGGGCGTCACATCGTGAAGCCGGAAGCGGTCAGGGAAACCCTTCAACTTGTATCGGCCGCGATAGCCGAACTTCATCTCGGAAACCGGACCCACCAGCTCGCGCACGACCTCGGAGACCAGGATCTGGCCGCCCTTGGCCTTGCCCGCGACCCGCGCGGCGACGTTGACAGCGGCACCGAAGATGTCGCCCGCCTCTTCGACCACCTCGCCGGTGTTGATCCCGATGCGAATCTTCAGCTTGCGCTCGGGATTCTCCTTGCTGTACTCCGCGATGGCGCGCTGGATCTCGATGGCGCATTCGACCGCGTGCCTGGTCGAGCCGAAGCTGACCATGACTCCGTCACCGAGACCCTTGATGCGGCGCCCCGCATGCTCGGTGATCTTGTCCTCCATGATCGATTCGTAGGCCTTCATGATCTCGTGCGAGAGCGTGAAGCCACGGCTCGACAGCATCTGGGTCGAGCCCTCGACGTCGGTGAACATGATCGTCACCGTGCCCTCGCTCTGGCCGGCCGACAGGCTGCTGATGATGGTCTCGGGCGTGAGCGCCTGTGCGGGGTTCACCTGCTGGCCGAGACCTTCGGCGACCGACTTGAGGAGGGCCGGGTCGGCACGGAACCCGGCCTCGCCCTGCGGGTACTTCACGAGCTGCAGCAGCCCGGCCTCGACCGCCTGGCGCAGCTCGCGACCGGCGGATTCTTTGCTGAGCTTGTTCGGGGCGGCATAGTCGCTGGCCTTCAGCTCGGCGCCCTCGAACGCCTG
>MNES01000063.1:90438-115203 GCA_001917815.1 Chloroflexi bacterium 13_1_40CM_65_17
GTGATCGGGAGCATGCCGGCGAATCCGCTGGTTGCCGCGGCGGCCATCTGGCCGAGGGCGCTGGTAGCGCGGGCCATCGCGGTTGCGGCCTGGAGCGCCTGCGAGGCGGCGGCCGCGTGCTCGGCCGAGCTGGGCCCAAATTGCGGTCCCGGGGCGGCCTGCTGGCCGGCCGCCAGCGACGCCTGCGCGGCCGCGATCAATTCGGGCGGCAGCGCGAACGGAGCCGCGGCAGGGCCCTGAGGGAACTCGGCTGGGTGCGGTGGCTGGTAGACGGGCGCCGGCGCTTGCTGCGGAGCCACAGCTTGCAGGTCGGCCACCGCGGATCGGGCGGCGTCGATCAGCTTGCGCATCTCCTCCTGCATCTCGGGCGTGGAGGCCATCGTCGACGCAGGCGCCGAGTCGGAGGCCGGCACCGAATGAGATTGCAACTGCCTGGAGTCGCCTGGCCGGTCGGAGCTGAAAGGCACCACGACCACCTGGCGGACCACGTTCTCGCCCCCGGCGCCGCGTGCCCCCGCCATCAGCGGGTCCTTGACGACAGGCATCATGCTGTCCGATCCCGCCGGCACGAATCGCGACTTGACAGGATCGAAAAGATCCTGGTCGACCTGAACTCCATAGAACGCGGCCTTGTCCAGCGATGTGGGGACGTATCCAGTTGCGTTGTATTCGAGACGCAGGTCCGAGCCCATTCCGAGCAAGAAGATGTCGCGTAGGATCGCGCCGTTCTGGTCGTAGCCGACCACCTCTGCGATCTGCGCGATCTTGCGCCTGCCGTCCGGCATGCGCGCCTGGTGAACGATGAGGTTCACCGCTGATGCAATCTGGGCCCGCACGGCTTCGAACGGAATGTCGATCGAGGCCATCATCACCATCGTCTCCAGGCGGGACAGTGCGTCGCGCGCGGAGTTGGAGTGAATCGTCGACATGCTTCCGTCGTGGCCGGTGTTCATAGCCTGGAGCATGTCGAGGGCCTCGGCGCCACGGACCTCACCGACCAGGATGCGGTCGGGGCGCATGCGGAGGCTGTTGCGCAGGAGCTGGCGGATCGTCAGCTCGCCCTTGCCCTCGACGTTGGGCGGCCGGTGCTCGAGGGCGATGACGTGCGGGTGGTCGATCTGGAGCTCGGCGGCGTCTTCGATCGTTATCACGCGCTGGTTGTGCGGGATGAACCGCGCGATGACGTTGAGGCTCGTGGTCTTTCCCGAACCCGTGCCGCCCGAGACGAGGACGTTCATTCGTCCCAGCACGGCCGCTTTCAAGAACTCCGCCATCGCCGGGCTGAGGCTGCCCTCGCGCGTGAGGTCCTCCATGCCCAGGACTGCATCCTTGAACTTGCGGATGGTGAGCGCCGCGCCGTGGATCGCCGCGGGTCTGATGATCGCGTTGACGCGGCTGCCGTCAGGTAGGCGGGCGTCCACCATCGGGTTGAGGCCGTCGATGTGCCTGCCAGTGGTGGCCACCATGCGCCGGATCGTCTCGAGCAGCTGGTTTTCGTCCTCGAAACGAACCTCGGCTTTGGTGAGGACGCCACGGCGCTCGATGAACACCTGATCCGGTCCGTTGACCATGATCTCGCTCACCGAGCGGTCATGAAGCAGCCCGTCGAGCGGGCCATAGCCAACCGCGGCCCGCAGGATGATGTCGGCGAGAGTTGTCTTCTCGGGAGCGCTGAGCTCGATGCCGTCCTCCGCCAGGAACCGGTCGAGGTGCGTGCGCACCGCCCGCGAAAACGCGAGCGTGTCGCCCGTCGTGAGGCCGACGTCGCGTATCAGCGCCAGCCGGTCGCGGAAATCGTTGGCGAGCTTGTTGAGGTCGCGACCCTGCCGCGCCGCCGCCTCCATGATGTCCGAGCGGCGTCGATGGGGCATCGCCACGTCGGTCTGGCTGGTCCAGGCGTCCACGAATTGCATCTCCAGCAGCGCCGCGGAGGCGGCGATGGCGGGGATGACGCGCTGCCGCTCGGTGAGGCGGATCTTGATCGCCAGGCCGGCGCCGTCCGGGCCCTGCCCCGCGTCCATGTAAGCAGCGATCCACTCGCCGTCACGGAACCGCAGGATGGCCTTGCGGAGAGCGCTCTTTTCGCCGGGATCGGCTTCGAGGTTGGGGTCCTCGACCGCACCGAGCACCACGTACTTGATGTCTCGCGCGGGGATCCACCGCGCGCGATCCGAATCTGGAGGCGTGTAGATCGGAAAGCCTTCGGCGGTGAGGATGCGCGCGTCCGACTCCCCATCTTCGAGGCCGCCGTCGAGGCGGTGCACCGACACCTTCACACGCGTTCCATGCTTCGCCTCGGGACGCTGCGGAGCCGTTGGTGCAGGCGCAGGTGCCCCGGTGGGGAGTGGCTCGCCGTTGGCGGACTGCGTGGTCTCCACGTCACTCATGGAGCGATAACCTCAGCCGATGATAGCTCCGGCCTGCCGCCATCCAACCCACTTAAGCGGTTCATCGGGCGGGCCCGTGCTTGTCTGGTGGCCGGCGCCGATCGAGCACCCATTTCGAACCTGGCATGCGCTTGGCCACGCCCTTCACCTCGGCGGCGCGAGCCGACAATGCCGCGGCGCTGGCGTAGCTGTTCGGCTCCGCGATGACCACCCCGATCGAGACTGACACGAATTCCGCGCGAATCTTGTTGCCGTTCCGCTCCTCGTACTCGATCCAACCACGCTCGCGGTCGATCAGGTCGTACAGGGCGGGGACGGCGGCGTCGAAGCGCTTGGTGATCTCGTCCGCGATGGGCTCGGCAAACTGCGGCTCGGTGAGGACGACGAAGTCATCGCCGCCGACGTGGCCCGCGAAGTGGCGCCGTGACGGATTCTCCTCGAGGACCTCGAGGATGATCGTGGACAGCGTCTTGATCACGTCGTCTCCGCGCACGAAGCCGTAGTGGTCGTTGTAGCTCTTGAACGAATCGATGTCCGGGTAGAGGACCGCGAAGCGTTCCTGGGCGCCCAGGCGGTCGGTGATCTCCCGCAGGATGTCGGAGTTTCCGCTCATCCCCGTGAGTGGATTGAGCTCGCGCGTCGTCGTCGCTCGCGTGATGACGGCGCGCAGCCGAGCCACAAGCTCTTCAGGGATGAAGGGCTTCGTCACGTAGTCGTCGGCGCCGTTCAGAAGGTGCTCGACCTTGTCCTTCAGCGAGCTGCGCACGGTGAGGAACACGATCGGAATCAGCCGCGTACGGAAGTCCTTACGCAGCTCGGTGAGTATCTCCTCGCCCGTCGTCCCCCCGAGCATGAGGTCGAGCACGATGATGTCCGGCCGCCAGTCGACAGCCGCTTCGTGGGCCGCGTGCCCGTCGCCGACCGCCACGCATTCGAAACCCGCGCGCTCCAGGACGCGCTTGACGAGCTTGAGCATCTGCTCGTCATCGTCGACCACGAGCACGAGGTCGCGGCCGGCCTGCGGCGCCGCCGGCATTGCCTCCTTGGCGGCTCCCGCCCTTCTGACCGCGGTCATGACGTACCTGCCGCGGGCTCTGAATCCGTCGTTTGCGGCTGGCGGTGGCGAAGTTTTTCGGTCAGCTCCAGCGCTCGCTCTGCCGCGATGCGGATCTCGGCGACGTCGGCCTTGATCGCCTCCGGATCAGTGGTTTCGGCCGCGATCAGCTCGCAGTAGTTGACGATCACCGCGAGCAGGTTGCGGAAGTCGTGCACCAGCACGCGATCGGGGTCGGGCTTCTCCGGCCCGCCACCTACAGCCGCTTCACCAGTCGCCACGTGTTCACCTCGCCTTCGCGTTCGTATCCCAGCTCATCGAGCACCCTGCGTGCCAATGCGAGGCCGCGTCCGGCCTCGCTGCTTTGAGGTGGCATCGCTCGGGTGAGTGGATTATGAAGTGGTGGTCCCCAGTCGGTTAACAACGCGGTTACCGTTTTTGAGTCCAGCTTCAGCTCGAATTCGACTCTGGGTGCTGACGAGCCGGGAGGGTGGGCATACCTGAGCACGTTGGCGCCGATCTCCGCGAGCGCGAGCTCGAACTGCATGATGGGAAGGTCGGAGGCATCCCGCCGCGTTTGGTCGCGAAGGAGCTGCACCGAGCCGTGCAGCGTGTCCAGGCCGGCCTCCAACTGGGTCAGGGTGGCGTGGAACTCGAAAGTCGGTTTGCGCCCGACAGGGTCAGAAATCAGTCAGGGCTTCCTCGACTGTGGCGTAGTACGGGAACACTCGATCCAGGGTGGTCAACTCCAATACCACCCGGACCTGTTGGTTCGGCGCCGCCAGTCTTAGATCGCCCTTTGAGCTTCGCACCTGCTTGAGCGCAGCGACCACCGAGCCAAGGCCCGAGCTGTCGACGAAGCTCACCCCTTCCATGTCGATGATGAGCCGCAGTTGACCACCCTTCATCGCCTCGCTCACCGCCTCCTTCAGCGCGGGCGCTCCCGCGACGTCAAGGCGGCCGGACGGGGCGAGCACAGTGACGCCCTTGTCCGTTTGACGGGTTTCGAGGTCGAGGGTCATTTGGACCTTCTCTCCATGGTCTGAAAGCCTATATCGGCCGACCCACGATTCGCCCCCCTTACACTCCTCGGCAATGGCCTCTGAAGCTGGCGGTCGCGGGCAACGGCTTCTGATCGTCGAGGATGAGGAGGCGCTGGCGAAGGCGATGGCACGTACGCTGCGAAGCCGTGGTTTTGAAGCCGACATCGCGCTTACTGGTGCGGAGGCGCGACAGCGATTCGGCGCCTTCGACTATCCGCTCGTGTTGATGGACATCCGGTTACCGGACGAGTCGGGCTACGGCCTGCTTAGCGAGCTGTACAAGAAACGCCCAGCGCCTGCGGTGGTCATGATCTCCGGCGTCGACGACCCTGAGCTCGGCCGGGCCGCCGTCGAGCACGGTGCGTATGGCTACTTCGTCAAGCCCGTCGGAGCGACCGAGATGTACCTGGCCGCCGTGAACGCGCTGCGGCGCCGAAGTCTCGAGCTCGAGTACCACGCCAACCTCGAACGGCTCGAGTCGATGGTGGCCGAGCGCTCCGACCAGATGGCACGAGCCGCGGCATTGCAAGCGGGCATGCTTCCGGCGTCGCCGCTGAGGAGCCACGGGTTCGAGGTCGCCGCCCACTTCACTCCCGCGCGTGAGATCAGCGGCGATTTCTACGACTGGCACCAGCCCGATCCACGATTCATCGCCTTCACTCTCGGCGACGTCATGGGTAAGGGCCTGCCCGCGGCGATCATGATGGCGACGGTTCGCGCCGCCCTGCGTGGGTCGGCGCGCCTCGAGGACATGGAGGAGGGCGTGAACCTCGCCGCCAAGGTGATGGCCACCGCCCTCGAGGTCAATCATGCGTACGTCACGCTGTTTCACGGCGTTTACGACAGCGAAACAGGCGATCTTCATTACATCGATGCCGGGCACGGGTACGCGCGATTGCTCAGAGGCTCGACCGGTCAGGATTTGTTGTCGCAGCGCAGTGCGCCGATCGGCATCTTTCCCGACAGCAAGTTCTCGGTGGGCACTGCGCACCTCGACCCGGGTGACACGCTTGTCGTCTTCTCGGATGGGCTCATCGACCTACGACCCGACCTCGGGACCAAAGACGTCCACCTCCCTTACGAAGCCCGCCTAGCCCCCAACGTGCAGGAGCTGGTCGATGTTCTGGCCCAGGGATCGCGCAGTCGCGAGCTTGCAGACGATGTGACCGTTTTGGCTCTGCGCCGCTTGCAGGACTAAGCGAGCTTCACTTAACAAAAAGACCAGAATTTCGTCGCTCAACGGCATCCTTAAGTGGGGTCTGGCCGGCCGGTCGGCCCTTACACTTTGCGTCCTGCGCACCTTCCATCCCGCCAGGGGGGGCGAGGCAATCGGGGTGTTGCCAGGAAATCGTCCGCGGCTTGGGGTCATGCCGTTTCGGACACGGGGCCTGGTCCGTCGAGCCACACCCTTCGCCGGCATCGCCGCCGTTTTCGCGGTCGCGATCGCGACCGGTGCCCCGGCGCTGCTGGCGTTTCCTCTATTCCTACTTGCGGTACTCTCCGTCGCGCTCTTCGACAACAGCGCGCAGCTGATCGGCATCGGGATCGTGGCGGCGCTCGCGATTCTCATCCTCAGCATCACACAGCTCGGACCGACCTCCAACCTGGCGACAGCGGTATTCGAGGTGGCTGTGCTGGGCATCGTGGCCGCGGCGGTGCACGAGGTGGTGGAACACGCCAGGCTGGCCGAGGGCTCCGCAGAGCAGAAGGCGATCGAGCTGGAGTCCATCGACGAGCGCCTGCGCATGACGCTCGAGGCCGCGATGATCGGGCTCGGGTTGGTGACTGCCAGCGGCCGCTGGGTGCAGGTCAACGAAAAGCTGGCCGCCATCCTCGGCCGCGGGCGTGAAGAGCTCATGCAGATGGGACTTCTCGAGGTCACATCCGACGCCGATCGTGGCGTGGTCGAGGACGCGCTCGGCAAGCTCGGCCGCCGCGAGATCGTGAGGTGGGAAGGCGAGGTCGCGGAGACCGCACCGGACGGCAGGTGGATCCCCGTTGCGCTGGCGGTCGTCGCGCTCGGTGACCACGTCTCCGGCGAGCCGCTGCTGCTGGTCCAGGAGACGGACATCTCGGCGCGCAAGCGCCTCGACGGCATGCGAGACGCGTTGGTAGCCGTCCGTCACGTGATCGTCACCGCGAACAGCTGGGAGCAGGCGGCGCCGGCGCTCTTAGGAAGTTTATGCAGCCACCTGGACTGGGATCTCGCGCAGTACTGGTCAGTCGCGGACGAGCGACATGCGCTCCGCCTGCGGAACTCGTGGTTCAGTGACGGCTCGAATCTCGAGGATTTCAACGACCCGGCCAGGAACCTTTCCATCGAGGTCGGAGGCGGCCTTGTCGGCCGCGTGTGGCAATCGGGCGTGGCCGCGTCGCTGGACGACCTGGCCACCAACGACTACGAGCAGGCGAGCGCCGAGCGCCATGTCGGGTTGCGTTCCGCGGTCGCTTTTCCTGTCGTCAGCGGTGGCACGACGATGGGCGTGATCGAGCTGCTCGGACGCCATGCACGGCACTCAGATGACGACCTGGTCATGTTGCTGTCGACCGCCGGCGTCGAGATCGGACAGTTCATCCAGCGCACGGAGACGGCCGAGGCCCTGCGCCATAGCGAAGCCGATCACCGCGCGATCTACGAACGATCCCCGATCGGAATCGCGCGGGTGAGCGCCGACGGGGAGCTCCTCGAGGGCAACCCCGCCCTTCTGCACATGCTCGAACACGACCTCGACACGATGCGATCGCAGGCATGGCCAGACCTGCTCCGCGCGTATGACCAGGCGGCGGGCCGCGCACGTATCGCGCCCCTGCTGGCGGGCATCCCCGACCAGCGCAGCGTCCACGTCCGCGCGGCCACAGGCGGCGGCCGCTGGCTCTGGCTGCAGCTGACGGCGACCTCGATACCCGACGCATCCGGGCAGCTGGAGCACCTGCTGGTCATGGCCGAGGACGTTACGACCGTCCGCGAAACCCAGGACCGGCTCGCGGAGGCACTCGACTCGCAGCGCAGCGCCAACGCCACGCTCGAAAAGCTCGACCGCACGAAGACCGAGTTCCTTTCGATCGTGAGCCACGAATTCAGGACCGCGCTGACAGGGATCCAGGGGTTCAGTGAGCTGATTCGAGATGGCGGCATCGAGCCCGAGGAGATAAGGGCCTACGGCGGCTACATATTCAATGACGCGGACAGGGTCAACCGCCTCATCGGCGACATGCTCGACCTCGACCGCATGGAGTCGGGCCGCATGAGCATCCGCCTGGCGGATGTCGACATCAACGATGTGGTCACTGACGTCATAACAAGGGCGGCCTCCGGATCGGCGGTCATTGTCGAGTTCAAGGCCGACCTCGACCCCCGCCTGCCAATCGTCACCGGCGATCGCGACCGCATGGTCCAGGTGGTGAGCAACCTGGCGAACAACGCTGTCAAGTACTCGCCCGACGGCGGGATCGTGACCCTGTCGACCCGCGCGGAAGGTGGGTTTGCGCTCATCAGCGTCGCCGACACCGGCCTTGGTATCCCACCGGACGAGATCGGCCACGTTTTCGAGCGGTTCCGGCGGGTGAGGAGCGGCGCCGCCCAGTCGATCCCCGGGACCGGGCTGGGCCTCACGATCGTTAAGCAGATCGTCGAGATGCACGGGGGCAAGATCTGGGTCGAGAGCGCGGTCGGTCACGGTTCTGCATTCCACTTCACCATCCCACTGGCAGCGGAGCACACGGCGCCAAACCCGCTCCGCCATGCCTGAGCTCATGGGGACAGACGGCTACGGCCCGTCAATGGTGTTGGTGGCCGACGACAACGAGGTTGCCCAGCGCCTCTGCAGGCGCGTGCTCGAGAAGGCCGGCTTCGGAGTGCTGATCGCGTCCGACGGTCTGCAGGCGGTCGACCTCGCGCTGGCCCAGAACCCCAACGTCATCCTCATGGACGTGGCCATGCCCGGCATGGACGGGCTGGAAGCGATGCGCCAGATCAAGGCGGCGCGACCCGAGATGAGGGTGGTGATCGCCAGCGCTCATTCCATGGCGAGCGACCGCGAACGCTTCCTCGCGGCGGGCGCGGACGACGTTCTGAGCAAGCCGTTCCGGCTGGGCGACCTCGTCGCCGTGGTCCAGAAGCTCACCGCCAGGCCCAGCGCATGAGTGAAATAAGGTGAAGGACCTCACCGGCACCAGGGTCGGCAGCTACGAGATCGTCGAGCGCCTGGGCGGAGGCGGCATGGCGGTCGTCTACCGCGCGGTGCAGCAACCGCTCGGGCGCGAGGTCGCGCTCAAGGCGCTGTCACCGGAGCTCTTCCAGGACGACGGCTTCGTGAAGCGATTCGAGGCCGAGGCGAAGACGCTCGCTAAGCTCGACCACCCCAACATCCTGCCCATCTATGACTTCGAGCTCTCAGAGGGGATGGCCTACCTGACCATGCCCCTGATCCGCGGCGGCACGCTGCGCGACATCCTCAACCGCGGCCCGCTGGACACGCTGTCGGCGTGGCGCTACCTGCGCGAGATCGGTGATGGCCTGCAGCACGCCCACGACGCCGGCATCATCCACCGCGACCTCAAGCCGACCAACGTGCTCATCCACACCGACGGACGGGCGATGCTGGCCGACTTCGGGCTGGCTCGGGGCGCCGGACAGCCGACGCACCTCACGACAGTCGGGCTGGCAATTGGCACCCCCGGTTACATGGCGCCGGAGCAGGTCATGGGCCACGACGTCGACCGGCGGGCCGACATCTACGCGATGGGCGTCCTGACTTTCGAGATGCTGACGGGCCGGCTGCCGTTCACCGGCGCCAACCGGATGGAAGTCGCCTACGCGACCGTCAACACGCCCATACCGTCAGCGGCCAAGCTGAATGCGGTTCTGCCAGACGAGCTCGACGTGCTCCTGGCGAGGGTGCTCGCCAAAGACCCCGCGCAGCGACCGCAGAGCGTCAAGGACCTGCTGGCGCAGATGGCGAAGCTCCCGCAGCGTCGCGCGACCGCAACCGCCGGGGCGCCGGCCGCGGCAGCGGTCGCCCGGCCCGCGGCGACGCCGAGCCCTCAGCCGGCCGACGCCGCCGCGATTCGCCTTGCCTCGGTCCCACCACCGCACCTGCATGGTTCGCCGCCGCCAACTCCAAGCACCGGCTCGTCGACCGGCTCGTCGGCGATTCGGACGCTGCAGATGATGGGAGTGAAGCCCGCGAGGGCTCGTGGCAGATTCATCCTCAACTCGCATGTCGCCAACCTCATCCATGTCGCCCGCGACGTCACCGGCGTGCGTTGGCCTGAGATCGCATACACCGCGGGACTCGCGCAGTACGTCGACCAGGACCCACCCAACGATGAGCAGCTCGCCACGCCGGTCGAATACCTCGGCCGGCTGAATGAGGCTTTCGAGACCACCTACGGTCCCGAAGCCGAGGACCAATTGCGCGCGTGGGGACGGCGCGCGACCGAGCGCTGGCTCGCGGAAGGCAGGCATGGCATGGGTGGCGGACCGCGATGGCTCGTGCCGGGACGACATCGCAAGCTGGCGGGGATCGTCAAGTCGTTCAGCGAAGCGATGGACAACGTGCGCGGCGAGCACACGCACGCATGGCTGCAAGTCGATGAGTTTCAGTTCTGGCTGGTCAACTTCTCGAACATGTTCGCGCTCGGGCGGATCAAGACGGTGAAGTCGTGTCACGTGTGGGTCGCGACGATCGAGGCGATCCTGCGGTGGGCCGGGCTCGCCAACGACTGGTATGTGGAAGAGGTCGAGTGCGGGTGCGTGACCGGCACGTTCGATTGCGTCTTCGCGATCCGCTCGGTAGAAAGCTAGGTGAACCTCCCCACCCGGCCGCAACCGCTTCGCGGTTGAGGCCCACCTCCCCACGGGTGGGGAGGTGGGGGGACACTGTCCCCTCCGCGATATAAAGAAGGCCCTCCACCGCCGGGCGAAGGACCTTCAGAAAGGAGGGAGGGCTATGTCAGCGGGACGCCCCGCTCTCTGATCTTAACCTGACTCGAGCTTGCGGGCCACCATGAGTTAACAGTCCGTCGTCGATCTGCGGCAAGCCCGAGTTTGGGTACAGTCGCCTCGTGCCCCGCTTCGCAATCGACGTCACCGCTTGCTGGAGGCCGCGGCGCGTGGGCATGCTGACCGTCGCGGTCGAGCTGGCGCGAGCGCTGGTTGAGAACCGCAACGGCGACCAGTTCACTCTCCTGTGCAGCCGCGAGCGCCCAGCCTCGTTGGCCGACCTGGAATGTGAGGCCGTCCTGGCGCCCTACCGGCATGAGGTCGTGCTCAAAGTTCGGTGGCTGCCGGCGATCGAGACGCAGGTGGGCAGCGACGCCATCCTTTATCCATATTGGCCGAGCCCGCCACGGCGCCGGCCGGGCGCGCCGCCGGCGGCCATCTACGTCCATGACCTCGCATTTCGACTGCGCCCGGCAGAGGTGCCATGGCAGCAGCGCCTCTATCTCGGCACAATCCTGGCGCCGGCGCTGCGGCAGGCGGCGGCGGTGCTGGTCCCGACGGAGACCACACGCCGCGACCTGCTCGCGGCCTATCCGGTGCCGGGTCTCGAGCGTCGCGTGACCGTCGTTCCCGAAGGCCTGGGTTCGTCCGCCGCCCCCGGTCCGTTGCCGGAGGGGATCGAGCCAGGTTTCATCCTCGCGGTCGGGACGGTTGAGCCACGCAAGAACTATCCGCGGCTGCTGGCCGCTTACCGCCGCCTTCGCAGCCGCCCGGGCGCACTCCCGATCGTCATCGGCCGCCGCGCGGGGGTGCCCCAGCTCGTGATCGCCGGCCGCGAGGGCTGGGCTTACGGCGACACGCTGCAGCGCATCAAGGCTGAGCCCGGTGTTCGGTATCTCGGTCATGTCGACGAGCCGACACTGTCCGCGCTCTATGAGTCGGCATCGATCCTTGCCTTTCCGAGCCTCTATGAGGGTTTCGGTCTGCCTCTTTTGGAGGCGATGGCGCACGGGGTGCCGGCGGTGATCGGCAACTCGGGCGCGCTGCCCGAGCTCGCCGGCGGAGCGGCGGTCGAGGTCGACGCCCAGGACGTGGATTCGATCGCGCTTGGGCTGGAGAAGCTGCTCAGCGACCCGGCGCTGAGGACCAGGCTGGGCGCGGAAGGGATGCGGCGCGCCGCGGAGTTCACGTGGCGTCGCGCGGCGAAGTCAACGCTCGAGGTGCTCCGCCGCATCGCCGCGAGTGACTGAGCGTCGTACCATCCTCCGGATGGGTCGTAGCCGCGTGCCCGTGCAGGTGCTGCTCGCCGGTCGCGCCCACGATTATCTGCACCTCGCTCGCCCGCTTCTGCGCGCCCTCGACCTGACGCACCACCTCGACGTCGAGGTGATCACTGATCCAGCCGCGCTCAGGTTCGAAGGCGGCGGAGTTATCCTGGCGGCCAGCGACCATGGCCTCGAGCCCGGTCAGGCGGAGGGCCTCGCCGAATTCGTCCGGCACGGGGGCGGCCTCCTTCTCCTGGGAGGAACGCTTGCGGCGTGGAACAGCCGAGGCGCGATCGCCGAGCTGGCCGGCTGGACGCCGAGCGGTCCCGGCCCAATGACCGAGCTGGTGCTTCAAGTCGAGCCCTCGCACCCGATTACAGAAAGGCTCGGAGGTGAGCTCAGGCTCACCGACGAGCTTTACCTGTCCGAGGGTCCACCCGCGGATGCATCGATTCTTCTGCGCACCAACTGGCACTTCACCCAGCAGGTCGTCGCATATGAGCGCGAGCTGGGGGGTGGGAGGTTCTTTCATATCGGCCTGGGGCATTCGGCGTCCACCTACGAAGACGTTTCGTTTCAGAAGCTGATTCATCGTTCGGTCCTGTTCGCTGCTGGGCGAAGGCCGCCGGCTCCGGCTGGCGTCGGGCTCGTGGGCTACGGCGCAATTGCACGGGAGCACGCGGCCTCGATCGCACAGGTCCAAGGGCTTCGTTTGAGCGGAGTGTGCGACACGTCACCCGAGCGCCGGGAGCTGGCGGCGCGCGACTGGTCCGTCCCGGTTTACGCGAAGGCGAGCGACCTCTTCGACGACCCGGATACCGGCCTGGTGGTCGTCGGCACCCCGCCAGCTGTTCATGCCGATGCTGTGCTCGCGGCGCTCAAGGCAGGCAAGAACGTGGTCTGCGAGAAGCCATTCGCCTTGCGAGTCGAAGAGGTCGATCGCATGATCGACGAGGCGGCCATCGGCGAACGGGTTCTGACTGTCTTCCAAAGCCGGCGGTGGGATCCGGACTTCGTCGCGCTTCGCAGCGTAGTCCGCTCCGGCGGCATCGGTGAGCTCTTCTACATGGAGTCGTTCATCGGCGGCTACTCGCACCCCTGCAGCTACTGGCACAGCCATGAGCCCATCTCCGGCGGCACGATATACGACTGGGGCTCGCATTACTTCGACTGGATCCTGCAGCTCTTCCCCGATGCCGTGAAGTCGGTCGCTGCGAACGCTCACAAGCGCGTTTGGCATGACGTCACGAACTCAGACCAGGTGCGCGTCGATCTCACGTTCGCGAACGGCGCCCAGGCCAGCTTCCTTCAATCGGATGTCGCGAGCGCCATGAAGCCGAAGTGGTACCTGCTTGGCACTCGCGGAGCAATCGTCGGTGAGTGGCTCGATGAGCCCGTGCCCGCCGACTTCCCCGCTCGCGTGAAGGTCTTCCGTCCCGCCGAAGGGGGTGGCTCGCACGAGGAGACCCTGGCGCTGGGCCCGCGTGACGACCACGGGTTCTATCGCAACCTCGCCGACCACCTTGCCTGGGATGAAGCCTTGGCCGTTACCACCGCCGAAGCCCGCCGCACGGTTGCCGTCATGGAGGCCGCAGCGCATTCGATCGCTCGCGGCGGTGCACTGCTCGAGGTCGAGGTTTAATGAGAGGGAACCTCGGCGGTTCTCTCCCATCGCGGCGTCGGCGTAGCCGACCCGGCCTAGCGGCCGGGCAAGCGCCGCTGCTCTCTCTCCCGGGAATGGGATTGGGGACATAGCTGTAGCCGGGCGCGATCGGATCGGCTGGGGGGTTCTCGGCGCCGCGGATATCGCCGGTCGCGCCGTTGTTCCCGCCATTGCCGCCTCGCGAAACGGTCGCCTGGTGTCGATCGCCAGCCGCAATGCCGAGCGGGCTCGAGAGCTGGCTTCGCTTCATTCTTTCGTCAGGGTCGGGGCGTCTTATGAGGAGGTTCTCGACGACCCTGAGGTCGATGCCGTCTACATCCCCCTCGTCAACTCGCTGCACCGCGAGTGGACTCTTCGTTCGCTCTCGGCCGGCAAGCACGTGCTGTGCGAGAAGCCACTGGCTATGAATGCGAGCGAGGCCGATGAGATGGCGGGCGCGGCTGATCGCGCGCGCCTACTTCTGATGGAGGCCTTCATGTACCGCTTCCATCCGCGCACCCGCGGCTTCGTCGAGAGCCTTCAGCATCCCCTGCACACGAACGCCTGGTTCGGGTTCACGCTCTCGGATCCGTCGAACTATCGCGCGCGGGCTGCGCTCGGCGGTGGCGCGCTTCTCGACGTCGGCTGCTATGCCGTCAGTGCAACGCGTTGGATCCTGGGCGAGCCTGACGAGGTGTTCGCGAGGATCAGGCGTGGCGGCTCCGGCCACGACTCGGTCGACATGTCTGTGGCTGCGTTGCTGCACTTTCCGGAGGGGGCCACCGCATCGTTGTGGGTGAGCTTCGAGTCTCCTGAGGTGCAGGGCCTCGAGGTGGTGGAGCGCGGGGCCACGAAAAGCCTGGAGAAGCCGTTCACGTGGCGTGACACTGACAATCCCTACGTGCTCATGGTCGAGTCGTTCGGCCGCAGCGTGATCGAAGACCAGCCGCTGGCGATCCCCACGAGCGAGTCGGTCGCGAATATGAGGGTCCTCGACCGGATCCGCGAGGCTGGGGACCCAGAGCTCAGCCGGTAGGCCGCAGCGGGATCTCCGCCTCCAGGTAGCCGTCCTCGAAGCGCATCCGGGAATTCGGCGAGAGCCCAAGGACCAGAGATTGCGCGCGACGGTTGTCCCCGAGCATGGTGGCGTGAAAAGACGCGATGCCTCGCGCCCTGGCGATGTGCGCGAGGCGCCGGAGCAACAGGCGCCCGAGGCCGCGTCCTTGCCACTCGTCCGCGACCACGACGGCAACCTCGTGAATTGAGCCAGCAGTTCCGTAACGCGCAACTCCGACGATGCCGCGCTCATCCAACGCGATCAGGGCTTCGCGGTCGCGGTGGTCGACGTCCACCAACCTCTTGACCAGGGCGTTGGCGGGCGGCTTGATCGGAGACAGGAACCGGCGATAGATGGTCTCGCTCGACAGGCGCCAGAAGAACGACCGGATGAGATCGGCATCGCCTGGTTCGAGCAGGCGGAGCCACACACGACGGCCGCCGACGTATGTGCTCGTCATCTCTTGAACACCAGGCACGTCGACGTCCCATGTGCGAGCAGCTTGCCGGTGCGCTCGGCGACGAGCCGCCCCTCTGCGGTCGCCACCTTGCCTCCTCGATGTAGAACCACGCCCTCGCAGCGCAAGCGCCCCGTTTCGAGCGTGATCGGCCGCACGAAGTTGACCTTCGTCTCGAGCGTCGTATATGCCTCATCCGCCGCCAGAGTTGTGTGCACGGCACAGCCCATCGCGGAGTCGAGGATGGTCATGGCGAACCCGCCATGCACGACGCCGATCGGGTTGTACACATGCTCGCCGGCTTCGGCAAAGAAAGTCGCACGGCCCTCTTCCGCCGTGCCTGCCGAGAAGCCCATGGTCGCCGTGATCGGCGGGGCCGGCAGCTTGCCGCTGAAGATGGCCTGGATGAACTCAAGGCCGCTCATTCCGGCCGAGCTTTCGAGAGCGATCGTGGGGTCCTCCCACGTGATGGAGCGAGTCCGCGCGGTCACGCGCATCATCGTGTCACCCCGCCAGCTCGAGCTCGGTGATTGCGGAGGAACGAACCGGCTCTACCCTGATGCGTCCGATGGCCACAGCCGCGATCGCGCTTGCAATGCAGAGGGCCATCATCACCCCCCATCCGATGCGAAAGCTGGCCAGGGCTCCTGAGCTGTCAGCGCCGCTCAACACCGCGATGAGGACGGCGACGCCCAGCGCGATGCCGAACTGCCGAGTCATGCCGTAGACTGCGCTGCCCGTCGCGAAGCGCGCCGGTGGCAGCGAACCCGCGACGGCGCTGGCGAGGGTCGGGATCACTAAGCCGACACCAGCGCCGCCGGTCAGCATCCCGGGCAGGAACGCGATCAGGTAGTGCGGCTGCACGCCGATGTGAGTCAGCCACCACAGGCCACCGCTTGCAAAGAGAAGCGCTCCGATCGCGGCGATGAAACGCTGGCCGAATCGAGTGGCCAGCATGCTTCCAGGAACCGCGAACGCCGCGGCCGCAATCGGTCCCGGTGAGATTTGCAGGCCCGCCGTGAGGATGTCTTCGTGCCACACTCGCGTGAGGAACAGGACGTTCGATAGGAGCATCGCGCCGAACGCGGCGAAGAAGAGCGTGCTTGCGACATTTGCGGCACTGAACGCGCGTGAGCGAAACAGCCCCAGCTCGAGCACCGGCGCGACGTGGCGCATCGACCGATAGACGAACGCGAGGGCCAGCACCACTGAACCCGCCAGTAGGCCAACTATGCGGAAGCTCGTCCAGCCCCACGACTGGCCCTGCACGATCGCGAGCATCAGCGCGCTCGATGCAAACGCGATCAGTCCCGCGCTTGGGAGGTCCGGAAGGCGTCGCGCATCGGGGTCGCGCGACTCGCTCAATACGCGCGCCGCGAGAGCCACGGTGACCAGGCCGACCGGAAGGTTGACGAGGAACACCCATCGCCAGGAGGCCTGCACGAGCAGCCCGCCGATGGGTGGTCCGGCCGCGGCGGCGATGGCGCCGGTTGCCGACCATACCGCAACCGCTAGCGCGCGCTCTCGCGGTGGAAACTCGGCGAGCAGCAGCGCAAGCGAGGCCGGCATTAGAACGGCGCCGCCCGCGGCCTGCAGGACCCGAGCTGCGATCAACCAACCGGCGCCGGGCGCCGCGGCGCACAGGGCCGACGCGAACACGAATGTCGCCAGGCCGGCCAGGAACAGCCGTTTGCGACCCAGGAGGTCGGCGAGGCGGCCCGCGGGCACGAGCAGCGCGGCGGTGACGATCGCGTAGCCGCTGAGGACCCAGGACAGGGTGGCGTCGCTGGCGCCTGCGAAGTCGCGCTGGAGGCTGGGGAAGGCGATGTTGACGATGAAAAGGTCGAGGCTGGCAACGAACGTGGCGACGGAGACGATTGCCAGAACACGGAAGCGGTGTGGCACTCTACGCGGCCCTCCTGGTCGGTTGCGTGACGCTACGCACCCTAGCACATCCAGTTGCATGATGCAACTTAACCGGCTATGATCATCCCTGATGCTCGGCCGAACCTATGACTCCCAGGTGTGCTCGGTGGCGGGCTCGCTCGAGCTGGTCGGCGAGCGCTGGACGCTCCTGATCGTGCGTGACGCCTTCATGGGCGCCAGGCGCTTCGAGGACTTCCAGCGCCGAACGGGAATGGCGCGCAACGTCCTGACCGACCGTTTGGGCCGGCTGGTCGACGACGGCATCTTCAAGCGGGTTCCTTATCAGGAGCACCCGGTCAGGTTCGAGTATCGGCTCACCGAGAAGGGCATCGACCTGTGGCCGGTCATCATTTCCCTGCTGCAGTGGGGCGACCGGTACGTCTACCCGGGGCGGGCGCCGGTTCTGCTCGTGCACAAGCGATGCGGAGGCGCGGTCGACGACCACCGGATCTGCGAAACGTGCGGCGCCAAGCTCGGACCGCGTGACGTCGAAGCGCGTCAGGGTATCGGCGGCGGGATGGTGGCTTCCAGGGTGGCCTCGGCTTAGTCGCGACCCTTACGCTTCCGGCGTGACCGAGTGGCGGCAGGTCGTGATGGTGGGGTACTGGGACGAAGACGAGCCGGGCGCGCCATGGCGCGTACGCGGGAGCGATCTCAGAGGTCCTGTTCGGGGAACCGGGCGCGATCGAGATCGGTCATGAGGCCGGCCGGCAGCATCTACTGGTCGACGGCCATGTAGACGCCAGGGCGTTGCGCTCAACCGTCAGCTGCGGCGCTCTACGCTCCGCTCAGATTCCAGGATGCCGCGCATGTCCGTCATGCGCCACAGGTTAGTGTCAGGCAGCAGGCTTGGGGGCGCTCTCCTGCGATGCTGGCGCCGGTTCAGCGACCGCCGGCTGCAGCCTGGCCACCGGGACAACCTGGCGGAACTGCCGGACTGCGGACGGCCAGTCCGCCAGCATTGTGGCTGCGCGCGCGCTGCCGGTCCTGCGGTGGTGCTCCTCAACCAGAGCGCGCAGCTCCCCTTCATCCTCGTCGGGAACTTCGCGCGCCACCACGCTGTCCGCGTTGAGCTGGCGCCAATCGGTCAGATAGGCCACGCCTCCGGTCATCCCAGCGCCCGCGTTCCATCCCACCGCCCCAAGCGCGACGGCGACGCCGCCTGTCATGTATTCGCAGAAGTGATCGCCGGCACCCTCGACCACGGCCATCGCGCCGGAGTTGCGCACGCAGAACCGCTCGCCGACTCGACCGGCCACGAACAGCTTGCCTCCGGTCGCGCCGTAGCAGATGGTGTTGCCGGCCAGCACCGGGTACGGCGATGCGTCGTCGGCAAATGGGCGGATGACGATCACGCCGCCACCCATGCCCTTGCCGACATAGTCCTGCGCCTCGCCCTCGAGCACGAGCTCGATGCCTTCATCGAGAAACGCGCCGAAGCTCTGGCCCGCGCTGCCCCGATACGCGCGCGATTCGCCTGGGGCAAGAGCCGCGCCGACGGTGCGCTGCGCGTTGTCGATGGTCCCGCTCGGAGGAGCCGGCGCCGGCGCATCGCCGTTGCGGGCCAAGGTCCGACGGCGGGGCAGCGTTGCATCCGTCGCGGCGAGGATGAAAGAAAGGTCGAGCGGGGACGAGTCAACTGACTCCAGGAGGTCGACCCTACCCACTGCCTCATCGAGGGTCGCGATCCCCACTGACGCGAGGTGCTCGCGCGCCTCGTCGGCGATGTGAAAGAGGTGATTGATCACGTGCTCAGGGCGGCCCTCGAACTTCGCGCGCAGATCTTCGCGTTGCGTGGCGATCCCGGTCGGGCATGTGTTGAGGTGGCACTGCCGCGCCATGTCGCAGCCGAGCGCGACCAGAACGCCGGTACCGAAGCCGAACTCCTCTGCGCCGAGCATGGCGGCGATGACGATGTCGCGGCCGCTCTTCAGCCCACCATCCGTGCGCAGGCTCACGCGTTCGCGAAGTCGGTTCGCCACCAGCACCTGCTGTGTCTCAGCGAGTCCCAGCTCCCACGGCACGCCCGCGTTCTTGATTGATGAAAGCGGCGACGCCCCCGTGCCGCCGTCGTGGCCCGAAACGAGGATGTAGTCGGCGCGCGCCTTGGCGACGCCGGCCGCGATCGTCCCGACGCCGGCCTCCGCGACCAGCTTCACGCCGATACGGGCGCGTGGGTTGACGGTCTTCAAGTCATGGATCAGCTGAGCGAGGTCCTCGATCGAGTAGATGTCGTGGTGGGGCGGAGGCGAGATGAGCTGCATCCCGGGCTGCGCATGGCGCAGTCGTGCGATCAGGCTGGTGACCTTCAGGCCGGGCAGCTGTCCACCTTCGCCCGGCTTCGACCCCTGCGCGATCTTGATCTCGAGCTCGTCGGCGCGCTTGAGGTAACGCGGCGTCACGCCGAACCGGGCGGAGGCCACCTGCTTTACGCGATTGTCGCGGCGCCCTCCATCGTCATCTGAATATGTGGCTGGGTCCTCCCCGCCCTCACCGGAGTTCGATCGCGCGCCGATCTGGTTCATGGCGATGGCCAGCGCTTCGTGCGCCTCGGGCGACAGGGCGCCCAGCGACATCGCGGTGCTCACAAACCGCTTGACGATCGCTTCGGAGGGCTCAACGGATTCGAGAGGGATGGCCTGCCGCGCCGTCTTGATGTGCAGCAGCTCGCGCAGCGATTGTGGTTCGCCCATGCTGGATAGGCGTCGCCACTCGAGGTACGCATCGTGATCGTTTTCGCGCGCTGCCTTCTGCGCCGCGCGGACCGCAAGCGGGTTGTATGCGTGGTGCTCGCCCGCCTTTCGAAATCGCACGCGGCCGTGATCAGGCAACGCCGGCGCCTCGACGAGCCTGGGCAGCGCCATCCTTTCGATGTCGGTGAGGTCCACGCCGCCGATGTTCGAGGGGACGGCGGGGAAGCAAAGCTCCATCACCTCGGCTCCGAGACCAAGAGCCTCGAGCACCTGCGAGCCGCGATAGCTGTCGACGCACGATATGCCCATCTTCGCCATGACCTTGAGCAGGCCCGCCTCGAGCGCTTTGCGGTAGCGCGTCTCGCCCTCGGACGCCGCTGCGGCCGCCGTCGCGAGCGCGAGATACGGATGGACCGCGCTCGCGCCGATGGTGATCAGGCACGCGACATCGTGCACGTCGACCACATCGCCCGCGATGGCGACCAGGTCTTTCGCCATCCGCTCACCCGTTTTCAACAATGCTTCGTGTACCGCGCCGACGGCCAACGCCATCGGGATGGCGATCCGTTCCAGTCCAGCTCGCCGATCGCTGAGCACGATCACCCCGGGCGTCTCGGATGCTTCGCGGCACAGCCGCCTCAGGGCGTCGTGCAGCGATTCGCCCAGCGCATACGTGGCATCGAGCACAGTGGCGTCCTCGAGCACTCGGGCGAGCTCGGCTGCGCCGAGCACCGGCGACTCGAGCTCCAAGAGCCGCTGCGTTCCGGGAATCGCAGGGTGATGGCTGCGCCGCAGCTCGCGATCGGCGCCTCCTTCGGGCTCGAGCGTGCCCCGGCGGGGTCCGAGCAGGACGCGCAGCGACATGACCGCCTTTTCGCGAAGCGGGTCGATCGCCGGGTTGGTGACCTGCGCGAAGCGCTGTCGCAGATATCCGTAAACGCGGCGAGGCGTGCGGCCGAGCGCGGCAATCGGGATGTCGTCGCCCATCGAGAAGACGGGTTCAGCCCCGGTTTCGGCCATCGCGGCCACCACGATCTTCACGTCCTCGGATCCCCAGCCGTTGAGCCGGTGGAGCGCTGCGATATCGTCCGGCCCCTCGACCTCGATGTGCCGCCGCTCGACTGGGACCAACACGCGGTCGGCGAGGAGGCCGTAGTCGTGGCGCGCAGCCGCGCGTTCCTTGGCCTCGGCGTCTCGAAGCACCGATCCATCGCGAGTGTCGACCAGCAGCATCTGGCCGGGCCCGAGCCGCCCTCGCTCGACGACCGTGCTCGGGGCCATCGTTACCACGCCCGCCTCTGATGCGGCAGCCACGAGCCCGTCCCGCGTGCGCTGCCAGCGCAGCGGCCGAAGCCCGTTGCGGTCGAGCGCGGCGCCGACCACCACGCCATCGCTGAAGGCGAGCGCGGCGGGGCCGTCCCACGGCTCGAACCGAATCGACTGGTAGCGATAGAAGTCGCGTACCGCCGCAGCGAGGTCGCCACGTCCTTCCCACGCATCGGGCACGAGGCTCATCAGCGCCTCAGACACTTCCCATCCACGGTGCACAAGCAGCTCGAGCGCGTTGTCGAGCGATGCCGAATCCGAGCCCTGGGGCCACACCACGCCGCGCAGCTCTGGCTCGAGCTCGGCTTCGCGCGCCCTCATCCACGCGCGGTTGCCGGTGACGGTGTTGATCTCGCCGTTGTGCGCAAGCATCCGGAACGGCTGCGCGAGGCGCCAGTCCGGCATCGTGTTGGTCGAGTAGCGCTGGTGGAAAACCGCGAGCCGGCTCTCACACGCCGGGTCTTGAAGGTCGAGGTAGAAATCGGCCAGGCGAGTGCCCGCCATCAAGCCCTTGTAGACGACGGTCCGGCTCGAGCACGACGGCAGATACATATGAACGTGTTCATCGGATGCGCGCTTTTCGGCCGCGCGCCTCGCCTTGTACAGGCGGTGCTCCCACTCTGCCGGTTCGAGGTCCGGCTTCGCGATGAGTCCCTGCCAGATTCCGGGCATGGTCGCCCGTGCCCTCTCGCCGAGGCTCTCCTGGTTCACTGGGACCGGACGCCAGGCAAGCAGTTGGAGGCCCACGGCGGCGATTGCCTCGTTGACGATGGCCTGTGCCCGTGGGTCCCACTCGAAAAGGACGGCCACCGCGAAGTCGCCACCGAGGAGGCGATGCGGGACCTGGATCAGGAGCCCGGCGCCATCTCCGCTCTTGCCATCCGCGTCGAGGCCGCCGCGGTGGGACAGGCGGGCTAGCGCCTGGACGCCCAGCGACACAGATTCATGGCCAAGCTCGGGCGTGGCCACGAATCCCATGCCGCACGCGGCACGGTCCTCAGGGAGGTCCCCCGGCCAGGAGCGGCGCGTGGAAGCAAGGATGGGGGGCACTGAGTGCAGCTTATCGGGAGTAGCCGGTAGACCCTAGTGCGCTGGTTACAAAACCTGCCGAGAATCGTTATGCGCTCGTCACATACCCAAAAGGGCCTGGACGCGCAAGGCGACAGCGAGGTTGAGGCGCGTTTCCGGGTCCTCGAGGTCGACGCCGCTGATCTCGCGGATTCGATCGAGGCGGTAGCGCAGCGTGTTCGGGTGCACGCGCAGCCGGCTCGCCGCCTGCTGCTGTTCGCCTGTCTCCAGGTACGCGCGAAGCGTGGATACGAGGCTGCCCTTGCGCGTCCGGTCGTGCTCCATCAGCGGGCCCAGGTGCCGGCGGCTGTAGTCCACAAGACGCTCATCGGTCACGGCGGCGAGCAGCCCAGTCAGCCCCAGCTCGGGAACCGACACGACCTGGCCCCACCGCTTGAACCGCGCAAGCGAATCCATCACCGACACCACCTCGCGCTGCGCGGCCGCCACGCCGGCGGGCGCCTCCATGGGCCCGCTGAAACCGACGGACACAGTGAAACCCGGCTTCCAGTCGGCGATGGTCTGGCGCACCTGCATCCCGAGCGCGCGGCCTCGAACCTGGTGGTCGCCGGGCTCGGTGCCGAGCGGCAGCAGGGAGACCACGCTGTCCGAACGGCCCTGAACGAGCGCCCGCGGATAGCTGGCGCGGACGACCCCGGCGACGCGCCGAAGGAACTCGCGCTTGAGGGCCTGGATCGCGTCCTCCGAAACCTGGCGTGCCCGGTTGAAGCCGCGGAAGTCGTCGATGTCGACGAGCATCACGATGTGGCTGCCGTGCAGCGGGTAGCCGAGGTGTCGCGCCCTGCGCTGGGCCGCCGCGTCGTCCCCGTAGGTCCCATGCAGCAGGTCTTCCAGGAACTCGCCGCGAACTCGGCCTTCGACCTCGGCGAGCTCACGCTCTTTAGCGATCGCAAGGGCCAGCACGAGGGCCGCTTGCTCGATGGCCATGAAGGCGAGCTCCTCGTGGTGGGGAGGGTGATCGAGGACCGAGATGTAGCCCAGCACCTGGTTGGCGGCGAGAATGGGGGCGATCAGGCGCTCGCGCGACATCCCCACGTGCGGGAAGGCCGGCACTTTGACCGGACCCCGCTTCGCTTCGAGGTCGCGGAGCATGCGCTGGATCTGGGGATCGAAGAGCACGCGCTGCGGGGTGCCCTGCCGCTGGATGGTCTCTTTGCGGTGCGGATCGCCCACGCCGCCCGCGTGCGCCAGGAGGTGAAAGCTCGCGTCTTCTATGACGACCGCGCTCTCGAGCAGCTCGGCCAGCGTCTTGCAGATCTCGTTGACGCCTTTGCCGTCGAGCACCAGCTCCGTGAAGCGGCGGTGGATGTCGAGCGAGCGCTTGAGGCGCCAGTGTTCGGCGTTGATGATCCGTTCGAGGAGCGGTGTCATCAGGTCGATCATCTGGACGTCGGCGCCGACGGTGAACACCGGGACGTTCAGCCGGTCGGCCTCGGTGAGCATCTCGGGCGGAAGCCTGCGCAGGTACGGGTGAGGACGCACCACCAGGCCCGCGCCGCCGCCTTCTGCGATGCGGCTGATCAGGCGCACCTGCGCGTCGCGGTCGTCCTTGATCGGGAACCCGGTAGTCAGCATGAGATCGCCTGCGCGTGGCTGCACCTCCGGCGTTTCCATCATCCGAACCCACTCGATCGGTCGGTCGAGGCCCTCGCCGCCGGCGACAAGCCTGGCTGTGGCGAACGCGCCAAAGCGCATTGCCTCCCTTACGGTGGGCCGTGGCTCGCTGAGCTCGTTGGCAGCCTTCCTGGTCGCCATGTTGTCTCCATTATGTGTGTGCGCGAGGGACAATGGCTGAGCCGCTGGGCTTGTGGAGGGCACACTAGGTTCCTTTCGACGCGGTGCGTAGTCTTGGAGGCGTGGACGAAGACGCGCCCGCATGTGAGCGCCACGAGTCATCGGTGCCAATGAAGCTGCGCACGATGCACTCGGACTCGACACGGCCGGACACGGTGGTCGGGCTCTACGAATGTCCCGAGTGCGGACACGAGCGCCGGGTTCCGATCCGGACTGCTGACGCCGCGGCTTAGCGCGTAGGCGGTTCCGGCTCGGCGGGATCGGGCTCGCGCCATATCCATATGGCCGTGGGCAGCGTAGTCCCGAGCAATGCCACTCCCAGGTAATCAGGAACGCGTTGCTCAGGCTGCGCTCGATGCCCTGAAGCTGGATGGCCAGAAAGCTCACGATCCAGCCAATGAGAGCGACCGGAGCAAATACCTGAAAGGCGATGCGAAAGGCCTGGTTCCGGTTCTGGACGAGCCGCTCGTCAAGCCCTAGGTCGCCCGCGAGCACCTCGCGGTTGAGGAAGGTTCGACGGTTCAACAAGATGAGCACGGCAACCGCACTCGCGACCCCAACCAACGGGATGACGAGGAAGGCCGAGTCTGGAGAGCTGAACAGCTTCGCAAGCAGCGCAACCAGCAACCAGCCTCCGTAGGCGGCAAGCACCAAACGCCGGCGGGACCGGCGGCTTCCAACTCGGTCAAGGCGTGTCTGCGGTGGCCAGGTCGCAAAGATCTCCTGAGCCGACATACCGCGGCGCATCTGTGCGGCGAAGTACCTGGGCGGGATCCCCCGGCCCTGCATCTCAAACGCCAGGTTCTTCAGGTCTTCGGTCATGCCGACTCCTCCTTTCTGTAGAGCTGGCTGCTCATGGGCGCGAACGGTTGCCGTGAAAACACGGCCTCGAGAGGAAGCCCGAAGTACTCCGAGATCCGGAACGCCAGCTCCAGGCTCGGGTTGTAGTCGCCACGTTCGAGATAGCCGACGGTCTGGTAGTTGATCCCTAGCGCGTCAGCGAGCTGCTGCCTCGACAGTCCTCGCTCGGCCCTGAGCACAGTAATCCTGTTCCAGATCTGTGGACTCATTCCCTGAATTATTGCATA
>MNES01000083.1 GCA_001917815.1 Chloroflexi bacterium 13_1_40CM_65_17
CGGCCAGCTGCATGGCGCAGAAAGGGCCGGCCATGTAGATGCCGACCTCGACGACCCGGATGCCGGTCAGGGGATGGTTTGGTATCTCTTCCTCATCCCCGACCAATGAACGGCATCTTCGTCGCCATCACGGTCATGAACTGAACGTTGGCATCGAGCGGGAGGCTGGCCATGTACACCACCGCGCGCGCAACGTGCTCGAGCTCGATTCGCGGCTCGACAGCGATGTCTCCGTTCGCTTGCGGCACGCCCTTGACCATACCTTGCGTCATTTGGGTGGCGGCGTTGCCGATGTCTATCTGGCCGCACGCGATGTCGTACTTGCGGCAATCAAGCGAAGTTGACTTGGTCAAGCCTGTGATCGCGTGCTTCGTCGCGGTGTACGGAGCAGAGTTCGGCCGCGGAGCGTGGGCCGATATGGAACCGTTGTTCACTATCCGTCCACCCCGAGGCTGCTGGTTCTTCATGACCTTGATCGCCCCTTGCGTACAGAGAAAGGCACCGGTGAGATTTGCATCGACGACCGACTTCCAATCTTCGAAGGTCACGTCTTCAAGCGGTACCGGCGCCGCTCCTGATCCTGCGTTGTTGAACAGGAGATCTAACCGCCCGAAGGCCTCGACGGTCTGGACGAAGAGAGCCCTAACGGACTGTGGGTCGCCGACATCTGTGGGAACGCTGAGCATTTTCGCGCCCAGTTTCGACCCATCCAGCGCCGTGGCCTCCAGGGGCTCCTTCCGGCGCCCGGCCACAACGACCGAATACCCTTCGCCTGCGAGAGCCAGGGCCACGGCCCTTCCGATTCCGGTACCGCCTCCGGTGACGAGGGCCACTTTGGTCATCGACCCCATACTCATCTCCTCCCTAGAGATTCTCGCCGCGAGCCTACCCTGTTGCGTGATAGCCTGACCGCCGTTGCCCGCGCGCGTCGTCTGCTTGTCCCCCTACTCCAAGGAGCAGGTCGAAGGCCTCTTCGCCGGCCGTCAGCCGGTGGAGGTGGTGACTGTCCCCGATCCACCTGCCCCGGAGGCCGTGCTCAGGGAGTGCTCGCTGGCCGAGCTCGTCATCGCCGACAAGCGGCACAAACATCGCCTGCCCCGCGAGGTCTTGGAGCAGATGACGAGCTGCCTGCTGATCCAGATGCCCGCGGTCGGTTATGACGTGATCGACCACCGCGCCGCAGCGGAACTCGACATTGCGGTCGCCAACGCCGCCGGCTATAACCGGGATGGAGTCGCCGACTGGACGGTCATGGCCATTCTGAACCTGGTTCGCCGGGGCTCCTGGGGCGACCGTCAGCTGCGCGAGGGCGCCTGGCCCAAACCCGAGATGATCGGCCACGAGCTTGGCGCGCTCACGGTCGGCATAGTTGGGCACGGCAACGTGGGCTCCGCGCTGGCGACCCGGCTGCTCGCCTTCGGCGCCCGCGTGCTCTATGCGGACATCGTGGACAAGAGTTTCGCCGGTGTGGAGCGGGTCCCATTCGAAGAGTTGATGGAGCTGGCCGACGTGGTCTGCGTGCATGTGCCCCTTGACCAAAAGACCCACCATCTGATCGACACGGAGGCGCTCGCGCGCATGAAGAAAGGCGCCTTTCTGGTCAACGCTTCGCGCGGGCCGGTTGTGGACGAACAGGCACTCGTCGCCGCCCTGGAGGCGGGGCACCTGGGAGGCGCCGGCCTCGACGTCTTCGAGCAGGAGCCGACGCCGCCCGACAACCCGCTTCGGCGGATGGAGAACGTCTTCTTCTCACCCCACGTGGCCGGCTACACCGTGGAGGCGGAGGCGCGGGCGCTGGAATTGGTGCGCGACAACCTGACCCGGGTGTTAGACGGCGAGGAGCCAATCAACGTGGTCAACGGGGTCAGGCTCGGGGCTCGGCTCAGGCGATGACGCTGCGGGAGCTCTGGGAGCGGGGCGAGCCGACGCTCGGCGGGTGGTGCGTCATCCCCAGCCCGTTCGCGGCCGAGCTCATGGGCCGGGCCGGCTACGACTGGATCTGCATCGACACCCAGCACGGCCTGATCGGCTATGACCAGATGCTGCCTATGCTGCAGGCCCTCTCGGCCACCGGGACTCCAGCCTTCGTGCGGGTGCCCTGGAACCAGCCGTCCGACATCATGAAGGCGCTCGACGCCGGCGCTCAGGGTGTGATCGTGCCGATGGTCAGCTCCGCGGAAGAGGCGCTCCGCGCGGTCGGCGCGTGCCGCTTCCCGCCCCGGGGCTACCGCTCCTGGGGTCCGACCCGGGCCGCGCTCCAGGTCAGCGGCTTCGGACCCGAGAGCGCCAGCAGCGCGGTGGTCTGCGTGGTCATGATCGAGACCGTGGAGGCGATGGCCAACCTAGACGAGATTCTTGCCGTACCAGGTGTGGACGGGGTCTACGTTGGCCCCAACGACCTGGCGGTCGCCCACGGGCTGAAGCCCGACGCCACCGCCGCCGCCCCCGAGCATCGGCGCCTGATCGAGACCATCCTTGAAGCCTGCCGGCGACACCGCCTGATTGCCGGTATCCACTGCGCAGGGGCCGACACGGCCATCCGCTGGCGGGAGGCCGGGTTCCGGATGCTGAACGTTGACAACGACGCTCTATTCCTGCGCGGCGGCGCGGCCCATGTGTTGGAAGCGCTGCGAGGCGTGAAGCGCGATGCCGCCCGAACTGGCTACTGACGGCCTAAGCGCACAGAGATACGGCGCGCCGCTCAGCCTTTGACGGCACCCGCAGTCATGCCCGCAACGAAGTGGTCGACGAAGAAGGAATACAGCACGGCGACCGGGACAGAACCGAGAAGCGCGGCGGCCATCAACTCGCCCCAAAAGAACTCGTCACCGTGGATGAGCTCCTGCGTAACGCCGACCGGGATGGTCTTGACCAGGCTGTCGTTCAGAAAGATCAGCGAGTAGAGGAACTCGTTCCACGAGAGGGTGAAGGCAAAGAGGGCGGCGGCCAGTATGCCCGGGACCGCGAGCGGGATCGCGATCCGCAGCATGGCCTGGATGCGGGTTGCGCCATCCACGAGGGCCGCTTCCTCCAGCTCGCGCGGTATGCCTTTGAAGAAGCCCATGAGCATCCAGGTGCAGAAGGGGATCAGGAAGGTGGGATAAGTGAGGATCAGCGCCCACAGGTTGTTGAAGAGGTGCAGCTCTCGGATGACGAAAGTCAGCGGCAGGAAGAGAAGCGTGGGGGGTACCAGATAGGTGACGAAAATTCCCCAGCCGATGGAGTCGGCGCCGCGGTAACGCAGGCGTGCCAGCGAGTAGCCGGCGAGAACGCTGCAGAAGAGGGAGATGAGGGTGGAGACGATGGCCACGACCGCCGTGTTGAACGCCCAGTGCGGAAAGTTGGTTTGGGTGAAGAGGTGCTGGTACCAAGCCAAGGTGGGCTCCCGGACCCACAGCGGGCTGACCGAGAAATCGAATAGCTCGGAGGCCGACTTGAACGACGTGACCGCCATCCAGTAGAACGGGAACAGCGTCACAGCCAGTAAGGCGAGCAATGGAATGTAGATGCGGATCGCGCGGCCGACAAATTTGTCGCCGATGACGCGGCCGGACCGGGGCTTGCGAGCCTTCGGCCTTATCACCCCAGGCTGGGCGGACGTGGCGGTGCTTTGCACAGCCATCTACTCGGGCCTCCGAAGCATGAAGAGGACGACCGCGACCACGATGGTGAGGAGTGGGAAGAGCACCAGCGAGATCGCCGCACCCAGGCCAATTGCACCCCCCGGGATGCCCCACTGGTAGGCCCAGATGGAAAGCAGCTGGGTGCTGTTATAAGGCGCTCCGTTGGTGAGCACGAACGGCCCCTGGAAGTCGGCAAAGGTGAGGATGGTGGAGAGGAGCAGGACGACCAGCAGCACTGGCCGCAGCAACGGCAGCGTGATGTTGGTGAACTGCTGCCAGCGGCTCGCACCGTCCACCCGAGCCGCTTCGTACAGGTCGAGCGGGATGACCTGCATACCGGCCAGGAAGGAGATCGCGTAAAAGGGCGTGCCGCGCCAGACGTTCACCACCATCAGCGCCGCCATCGCGTTGGCGGGCACTCCGAGCCAGTTGGGTCCTGGATAGTGCACCAGGTGAATATTCACCAAGAGCCAGTTGAGGACACTGAACGTCGGGTCGAACATCCACCTCCAAGCCTCGTAGCTGAGCACGGTCGGGATGATGTAGGGAAGAAGCAGGGCAGCCCGCACGAAGCGTCGGAACGGGAAGACCTGGTTCAGCAACAGCGCCATGACCAGCCCGAGGCCGAGCTTGAATACGGTGGTGACCCCTGTGTAGAGGAAGGTGTTGATGACGGCTCCGTAGAAGACGCCATCGGTGTTGCGAAGCTCGAAACGGTAGTTCCCGAGACCGATGAACTTGCCCAAGTTCCCGAGCTCGGAGTCTGTAATCGACAACCAGATCCCGAAAAGGAAGGGGTACAGGAGAAAGATTCCCAGGACGAAAAGGGTTGGTACAAGCAGGAGGTACCCGAGCGGCGCCTCGCGGTCATAGATCCGCACGCGACGCTGGTGCCAGACGGGGACCGCGTCAGCCCGGGTCGCGGTCCCCATCTCTATGCGCCCAGGCCAACTGCCCTCAGGGCCGCTCGAAGATCGCCTTCAGCGAGGTTTCCGCCGCTGCGATCGCGGCCTCGATGTCACCGGTGCCGCCGTTGGCCAGCGCCTTGGCGAACATGTCAGCCACGATGAACTGCGTCTGCGCCTGGGCCGTCTTCTTGCTTGGCATTGCCGGCCAGCCCGGCCACTTGCCCGGCGCCACCACTTCCTGAAAGGCCTTGAGCTTGGGATCGCTTGCGAAGATGGGGTCGTTATGGAAGGCATCGAACGGGCCGGCGTTGTAACCGGACGCGATTGTCGTCCATTTCATGTACTGATCCTTGTCCATGAGGTGGAGAAGCATCGCCTTGGCGGTCTCGGCGTCCGGCGACCACTTCATCACGGCGTGGTTGAAGATGAGGTTCATTGCGAAGGTGCCCTTTGGGCCGCTGGGCATAGGCGCATTGTTGGTCACGTCCGTGTACTTATGAAACTCGATTTTCTCCCGGATGTAGATGCTGGCCCCGTTCAGTGTGCCGCTGATGCGGTCGGCGTGATAGGCCTGGTTGTTGTCGGGGTCGAGCCACTCGGGATGCACCACAAAGCCGGCTCTGACGGCCCCCTGCGCCCACTTGATTGCATTGCGGGTCTCAGGGGAGTTGATGGCGACCGTCTTGCCGTCGGCGTTCACCTCTTTGCCGCCGTAGCCCCAGAGCACGGGGTTCCACATGGTCAGGGAGTCGCCGTAGGCGTGGCCGTCGGTCTGTGAGATCGACTTGCCGGTCGTCTTCAGCTTGCCGGCGGCGGTGGTGAGCTCGTCCCACGTCGTGGGGAAGCTTGTGACGCCCGCCTGCTGGAAGTAGTCGGTGCGGTAGGTCCAGGCGTTGGGCACGACAGTGTAGGGGATCGCCCGCCACGTGCCGTTGACCTTGCAGAAGGCCTCGTTGACCGGGTCCGGCTTGCCCAGCTTGCCAATCAGGATGTTGACCTCGTTGCTCACGTCCAGGCAGGCATCGGTGTAGAGCTGCGGCCAGCCGTACTGCATCTGGATGATGTCGGGACCAGAGTTTGCTTCGACCGCGGCGGCGGTCTTGGGCTGCAGCTGGTCACCGGTGACGGTCTCGATCGCAACCGTTACGCCGTTGGCGTCACCCCATTCGGCAGCCTGGCGCTTGAACTCGGCGTCGGCCGGCTTGACGAAGCTGGTCCACTGCAGCAGCCGGATCGAAGCACCCTTGCGCGGCTTGGGGACCGCCGCGCCTGAGGTCGAACTAGACTGGCTTCCGCAAGAGATGAATATCTCGGGGAAGGCGATGGTGGCCACGGCCACCCCGGCCGTACGCAGGAATTCTCGGCGTGACCAGCCGGTCTTGGCCTTCTTCTTTCCGTGCGCCATGACAGGAACCCCCCCTCTTACTAATTCAATGCGGGACGCCTGGAGAATCCCATCTTAACTCCGGGTCCGTTGGCCGGCCAACTCGGGTACGAGCCTGCCTGCGTGCACGGCGCCCGCTGATGTACCTGGCCGAGCTGCGCGGCCGAAGCGAGCCGATCCGCGTGGGCGTGGTCGGGATTGGCCGTATGGGCCGCGGCGTAGTCGACCAGGTGGCGACCATGCCGGGGATGCGGGTGATGGCGGCGGCCGACGTGGACCTCAGTCGCGCCGAGGCCTGCCTGCGCGAGAACGGCGCCGACCCTCTGGTAACCGATGAGCTGGGCCCGGCTCAGGATGCTCTACGCCGCGGGCGGCCGGTCGCAACGGCGGACGCCAACCTGATGCCGCAGCTGGAGCTGGAGGCGCTGGTGGAGGCGACCGGACTGCCCGAGGTGGGGGCGCGGGTGGCGGCCGACGCCATCAAGAACCGGCGCCACGTGGTGATGCTCAACGTAGAGGCGGATGTGGTCGTGGGGCCGATCCTGGCCGAGCGGGCACGGCGCGCCGGCGTCGTGTACACGCTGGCGGCGGGCGACCAGCCAGGCGCCATCTTCGAGCTCGCGGAATGGGCGCAAACGCTGGGGTTTGTGGTCGTATGCGTCGGCCGCGGGACAGTGCTCTTCGCGGACGACCACCACGCCACGCCGGAGACGTACCGGGAGCAGGCAGAACGCAACCGGAACAACCCCAAGATGTACTGCTCCTTCCGCGACGGCACCAAGTCACAGACCGAGATGGCGGCGGTCTCCAACGTTTTGCGGATGCCGCCCGAAGTCCGCGGCATGCACGAGCCTTACTGCCGGTGGCAGGATCTCGGGCGCGTCTTCAGCCTTGAGAAGGACGGCGGCATCCTGGGCTCGGAGGGCGTGGTCGACATGGCCAACTCCGTTGACCCTGAGGGCCGCTATGTTCACGAGGACAAGGTCTTCCCGGGCATCTTCGTCGTGGTCACTTCCGACCACGCCGGAGTCCGCTCGTCCATGGGTTCGATGTTCGAGCCCGGGTTCGGCGGCACTGCCCAGCAATGGGGTCCCAACTGGGGCCTATTCCGCCCCTATCACCTGGCCTGCGTGGAGGTGCCGATGTCGGTCGCACGTGCAGTCGTACAGGGCCGGCCGACTGGGGATCTACGTGGCGGGATGGTTGCCGAGCTGATCGCCGTCGCCAAGCGGGACCTGAAGCCCGGCGACGAGCTGGACGGCGCCGGTGGCTACACCGTATATGGGCTATCCGAGCGGTATCAAGTGGCACACGAGCATCGGTTGCTGCCGTTCGGGTTCGCCTACGCCGGACGGCTGAAGCGAGCCGTGGCGAGGGACCAGGCACTCAGCTGGGACGACGTCGAGACCGAGCGGTCGGGGTTCCTGTACGAGCTCCGACAGGAGCAAGACCGGCTCTTCGGCTAATGCTTTCGCGGCGTTACTCTGAACAGCGCCAATGGAGAGCGTCCGCGTGGGCCGTAGCGGGCTGCAGGTAAGCCGGCTCTGCCTGGGCACGATGATCTTCGGCAGTCAGCGCGACCAGTCCGAAGCGTTCGCGATCATGAACATGGCCGCGGAGCTGGGGATCGACTTCCTCGATGTCGCCGATGTCTACCCCGTCCCGCCCTTATCAGAGACCTGGGGCCGCACGGAGGAAATCGTCGGCGCCTGGCTCCAGGGCAAACGAGAGCGCTTCGTGGTGGCGACTAAGTGCGCTAACCGCGTCGGCACCGGCCGCAACGACTCCGGGGGTAGCCGCAAGCATGTGATCGAAGCTTGCGAGGCCAGCCTGCGACGTCTCAAGACTGACCGTGTCGACGTGTATTACCTACATCACTCGGACCTCGATGCGCCCATGGAAGAGACCCTCGACGCCCTCGACCGCCTTGTGAAGGACGGCAAGGTACTTTACATCGGCGTCTCGAACTTCGAGGCCTGGCAGGTGGCGATGGCGATGGAGGCGATCGCGAAGTCCAGCCTGGCGCGCATCACCGTTCTGCAGCCTCGCTACAACCTACTCAACCGACCGTACGAGCGCGATCTGCTGCCGCTGGCGCGGGCCGCGGGCATGGGCGTGGTGCCCTACAACCCGCTCGGTGCAGGGATACTGACCGGCAAGTACAGGCGCGGCGAGGAGCCGCCCGGCGAGTCACGCTTCGCCCAAGGCGACTACGGCAGGATGTACCAGGGCCGCTATTGGAATGACCGCATGTTCGACGTCGCAGACGCGGTGGCGGAGCTCGCCCGGGAGAACGGCTGCACGCCCGCTCAGCTTGCGGTGGCCTGGCTGCTGGCGCAGCCGGACGTGACCGCACCCATCATCGGCGCCTCCAGGCCCGAACAGTTGGTGGAGACGGCGAAGGCGGTGGGGCTGACTCTCTCCGAGGCGTCAGTGCAGCGGCTGGACGAGGTCTCGCAGCCATTTCGCTAGGGGACGCGTGCTAGGCCGACCGCAGATGGTTGGCTCCGGAGCGGGGAGTCGAACCCCGAACCTTGTGTTAACAGATCGCTACACCCGGTTCAGAAATCGCGCCGCGAATTCGCTGAATGCCGCTGACACCGCCCACGAGAAGGGCCAGGAGGATGAGCGCCCCAGCCCCCGAGTGCTATGTAACGTTTGCTATGCCCGTTTGCAGACCGTTGCAACGCGCGCAAATCGCACCTTCGAGAGGAGTCAGTTGGACGTCAGACCGATCGCGCTCGTCATCACGGCGGCTGCTCAAACGTGTCTGCTGGTCGCGGTCGAGATCGGGTTCCGACGCGGGCTCGGCCCGGAAACCACCAGGCAGATCGCGCACTTTGTAGGCGCGGCCTCGGTCGCCGCACTGCCCCTCTTTCTCCGGCTCTCTGAGCTGATCGTCCTCGCGGCCTTTTTCACAGCGATCCTGGCGTGGACCCGCGCGCGCCACCTTCTGAGCAGCGTCCACGGCATTCAGCGCGTAACCGTGGGTGCGCTCATCTTCCCGGCCGGATTGCTGCTGGCGGTGATGCTCGGGTGGAACCATCCCGGCGCAATCGCGTATGCGGCGCTCGTGCTGGGCGTGGCGGACCCCGCTGCGGCTCTGGTCGGCAAGCGGGGCGACGGTGTCAGTTGGTCGGTCATCGGCGGGCACAAGACCCTCGCTGGAAGCCTGGCTTTCGCCGCCGTAGCGGTTGGCATCGGTCTTCTGATGGGCTTGGGAACAGGTGACGTTCGAATTCTTGCCGTATTTGGTGCCGGTTTGGTACTCGCCCTGGTCGAGGGCAGCCTGGGCTACGGACTGGACAACCTTCCCGTGCCCGCGGTCGGCAGCTTGCTGGGGATCTCAATGCTCGGCCTGTAGGCCCTCCGCTTGACCCCCCACGCATGCATGAGCTGGTCGACTCCAACATGCAGCGCGAGCCCGGTGGAAAAGGCCAGGCTCGTCTCCAGGCGGCTCGGCTTGTAGAAGAACCTGAGCGCGACGAGGCAGCCGGCCACCGAGTCCGACTGGTCGACGAGGTACTGGAGCCAGGTCCACTTATCGGTTGT
Source organism: Chloroflexi bacterium 13_1_40CM_65_17 (assembly GCA_001917815.1). Classification (GTDB taxonomy): domain Bacteria; phylum Chloroflexota; class Dormibacteria; order Dormibacterales; family Dormibacteraceae; genus UBA10449. Next base: position 9,468 of record MNES01000083.1, read on the forward strand.
CCCCCCAGGAGCTATGTCGAGCCGCCGCTTGACGAAGCTGTTCGGAAGTTCCGCCAGGCAGTACCCGAGCCCCAGCGTAAAACCGAGTAGCCAGGGATTGGTCCGGTCGTAGTCGAATGGCGACAAAGCTCGCAAGCGTGCGCTGTGTCGCGCGGCCACTGCCTGTCCGCTGGCAACCAGCGCCGAGAGCGTGGTCATGATGATCACTCCGCGCCAGGTCTTGCGAGGGCCGAACACCGGTTTTCCCCGCCATTGCAGCTCCCGATCGATGGGGACCTCGAGGCTTGCGAGTAGCCCGGTCTTCAAGACGACGACCTGGCCGAGGCCTGCCAAAAGGACTGGGGTGACGATCCAAGCAACACGACCGGCCCGCCTTTTCAACGGCGATCGAGCGCGCGGCGCAGACGGAACACCATCGCGACCAAAAGCAAGAACCCCGTCCATCCAATCAGCTCACCACGTCGGGAGGGCGGGGTCTGGACGGTCACGCTGGGAGAGTCTGGGAACGTCGATACAAGAGGAGCATCCCAACCAGCTGCAATGTAGCGACTAATGGGGCTGCCAACCTCACAGCCAGGCGCGTGCCCGCAGCACCGAACGGAGCCGTTGCTGCCGTGAACAGCGCCATCTGTGCGATACCAAACGGCCGAGCCCAAGTGGGTTCGTCTGCGTAGATCTGCGCGTACGGGATTCGTCGGAGTGCCGCGAGCATCAGCGCATAGCGCGCCAGCGGGGCAGCCAAACAGTAACCAGGGAGTCCGCCCCACGTCGCAGCTGAGGAGGCCGCTGTCAGGGTGAGCCAGGAGTCGCTTTCCAGGTCGAGCAGCGCGCCGAGCTCGCTCGTCGCG
>MNES01000075.1:0-1552 GCA_001917815.1 Chloroflexi bacterium 13_1_40CM_65_17
GCAGAGGTAGAACCGGTGCTTTCCAATCGGCTCCAGATGGAACAGCGTGTAGAACGTGGCCACGCCTTCGACATAGCCCGGGTCGAGCTGCAGCGCCACCGCGACCTCGCTCATCGCCTCCGGAGTCAGGTAGCCGAGCTCCTCCTGGGCAAGGTCGAGCGCAGGCATCACCGCCGAGCGTTGCTGCGGATACTTCGCCGGCAGCTCGCGAATCTCGTCCAGCACGTGCGCCGGCAAGGTGCTCACCGGTCGACGTCCCCGAGCACCGCGTCGGCGGTGCCGATGATCGCGATCATGTCCGCCACCATGTGGTTGAGCGCCATCCGCTCTAGCGCCTGGAGGTTGACGAACGAGGCAGATCGGAACTTCACGCGCCTGGGCTTGTGGGTGCCGTCGCTTACGATGTAGCACCCGTTCTCGCCGCGGCCCGATTCGACTGCGACATACGCATCGCCAGGTGGCACCGTGTAGCCCTCCGTGAAGAGCTTGAAGTGATGGATGACGGCCTCCATCGACGTCTCGAGCTCTTCGCGAGGCGGCGGCAGAATCTTGCGGTCGTCGACGTTGACCGGCCCGTCCGGCAGCTTGTCCAGCGCCTGCCGCAGGATCTTCACCGCTTCGCGCATCTCCTTGATGCGGACCAGGTAGCGCCCATAACAGTCGCAGTCGGCGGAGACGGCGACCTCGAAGTCGTAATTCTCATATCCCGAGTACGGAATCGACTTCCGAAGGTCCCACGCCACGCCCGACCCGCGGATCATCGGCCCACTCGCGCCCAGCACCTTCGCGTCCTCGGCTGTGAGCCGGCCGATGCCGATCGTGCGCGCGCGCCAGATCGGATTCATCGTCAGCAGGTCTTCGTACTCATCGATGTGGGCCGGCATTTCTCGAACGAACTTGTCGAGCATCTCGAGGAACCTGGGCGTCGAGTCCGCGAACACACCTCCAGGGCGGATGTACGAGGTGTGCATCCTGAAGCCGGAGATCTCCTCGTTCAGGTCCATGATCAATTCGCGCTCGCGGAAGCAGTACATCAGCATCGACATCGCGCCCAGCTCGAGCCCGCTCGTGCCCATCCACACGAGATGCGAAGACAGGCGCGTGAGCTCGGACATGACCACGCGCAGCGCCTGCGCCCGAGGCGGCACTTCGACGCCCATCAGTTTCTCGACCGCCAGCGCGTAGGCGAGGTTGTTGATGGGCGGGGACAGGTAGTCGTGGCGGTCGGTGACGACCACGCCCTGCTGCCACCGCAGCGCCTCCATCTGCTTCTCGATGCCGGTGTGCAGATAGCCGATCACGGGCTGGACGCGCTTGATCTGCTCGCCGTCGAGATCCACGATCAGCCGCAGCACCCCATGAGTCGACGGGTGGTGAGGCCCGAAGTTGACAGTGAGAAGCTCGCCGCCGAAGGCGCCCTTCTCGCCAGTCCTGGTAACGGTTACGCCGGGGGACTCGATCATGCCTCGTCTGGCGCGGTCTGCCAGGTCTCATGTTCCTCGGAGAATTCCACGACCTCGCCGCCCACCGGATAGTCACGGCGCAGCGGGTG
>MNES01000075.1:1645-8888 GCA_001917815.1 Chloroflexi bacterium 13_1_40CM_65_17
GGCTTCTCGAGGTCGCGAAGCTGGTACACGATCTCGAACCGTTGCGGGAACTCGCCGGAGGAGTCGACCAGGTGGTCCACGCAGGTCAGGAAAACGAGCAGCCGGTACCCGTCCGACTTGAGGGCCGACAGCGCGTCGCGGATGCGATCAGCGGGCACGGTGATCCACTGGTCACGCGCCGTGACCCCTTTCTCGACGATGAGGTCTGCGTCGATCACGGGAGTTGGACGATCCCCTGGGCCTTGATCCTCTCCTGCAGGATCATCAGCGCATTCAGCAGGTCTTCCGGCCGTGGAGGGCAGCCGGGGATGTAGACGTCCACAGGGACGATCTTGTCGACGCCCTGGAGCAGCGCGTAGTTGTTGAATACGCCCCCCGTGGAAGCGCAAGCGCCCATCGAGATCACCCATTTCGGCTCTGGCATCTGGTCGTAGACCGTGCGCAGGACCGGCGCCATCTTCTGCGAGACTCGACCCGAGACGATCATCAGGTCCGCCTGGCGTGGCGAGGCACGAAAAGCCTCAGAACCGAAGCGGGCGATGTCCACGCCCGCGGTCGCGGTCGCGATCATCTCGATCGCGCAGCAGGCCAGCCCGAACTGCGCCGGCCACACCGAGTTGCCCCGACCCCAGCCAATCACCTTGCCCAGAGTCGTGGTGAGGACGTTGTCGCCTAGGGATGCAACGAGCTCCTCTACTCCCAATCCAGACCTCCTTTGCGCCAGATGTGGGCCAGAGCGACGAGCAGGATGCCCATGAAGACCAGCATCTCGATGAGGCCGAACCACTTCAGCTGGCGCAGGAGCACAGCCCACGGGTAGAAGAAGATCGCCTCGACGTCGAAAATGATGAACAGCATCGCGGTCAGGTAAAAGCGCACGGAGAGCCGCCGGTGGGCGGGCGTGTCGGGGATGATCCCGGACTCGTAGGTTTCGAGCTTGCGCTTAGAAGGTCGCGACGGCCCGAGCACGAAGCTGAGGGTGACCAGCGCTCCCAGTAGCCCGAGGACTATCAGTACGAAGATGAGAAGCGGGGCGTAGCTCTCGAGCAAGTTTCGGAAGCGGCCTCAAGTATTGGGGGCTTTTGGGAACGGCCTTAATTCTATAGATGCCTTGAGAAATGCCGCGCGGGGGGCGGCTAGCGAACATCCTTCCGGTGATGCTCGATCTTTAGCGCGGGGAGGCAGGCCTCCCCCGCGGAACCCCCTCCGAGTGACACATTGTCCGCAGGCGCTTGGTAGTTGAAGCGCGCGGGGACGGCCGGAGTGAATCCGGCCTAAGGCTCCACTTGGTCTATCGAATTAATGGACATCCTTCCGGTGGTGTTCGATCTTGGTGCCGTGCGACAACGTGGCATGAATCGGGCAGTAGCGGTTGCAGGCCATGTCGATCGCCTGATCGACACTCTCTTTGTCGTACTTGCCGTCCCAGCCGGTCAAGAAAGTGATCTCGATCTTTTTGAACGCCCGCGGCCATTCCTTGTCTTGCTCGCCCTCGACCTCGACGGCCAGCGACTTGAGGGGCTGCTTGAACTTCTTGAGCAGCAGGACGGCGTTCAGGCCCGTGCAGCTGCCGAGCGCTCCGAGCAGCATCTCGGTCGGGCGCATCGCCTCGTCGTCGCCGAAGATGGGCGCCTCGTCGATGCCCGCGCTGTGGCCGGAGGCCGATTCGATGTCGAACTTGACCTTGTGGCCGGACCAGGTAGCCGTCGCCTTTGCCATACGCGAACGATAGCCGCATGCCGCGGAATGGAGCCGAGATATGGCCGGTATACTCCTGACGACACGTAGAGGGGAGTAGCCACTCCCGCAGGTCCCGTCAAGACGGCGGCAACGCCCGGGACCGCGGCGGATCGTTGTCCGCGGCGAGACCTCTACTCGGAACGTTTTTCGAGTGGAGACAACTCATGACACGAACCATCGTCGTCTCGATCCTCCTGATCGCGCTCACGGACGTGGCACTCCAGCTGGACAACGCGCTCGCCATATCGTCCGTCGCGAGCGGCGTGCCCGCCTCCTACCGCCTGCCTGTCCTCGCCGGCGGGGTGCTGCTGGCCGCCGCCTGCCTGCTGGTCTTCACGCTGATCGGATCGAACCTGATCGAGCGAATCGGGTGGCTGAAGCCCGTGGCCGGGCTCGCGCTCGTAGTCATCGGGGCCAAACTGGCGTATGACTTCTTCCGCCCGTGACTGAGACCACAAAGCCGAAGCCGAACCTCCCCACCATCTGGCATGTCCTTGGGGGGGCCCTGCTTCTCATCGCCGTGATCGTGGCGATTGGGTTTCTTATCGAGCACGACGTGGCGGGCGAGGTCGTCGATGCGGACGCATCGATACGCGCGCTGCTGAAGGCGTACGGCTATCTCGGAGGGTTTGCGCTGATCTACATCGAGGAATCGGGCATTCCCCTGTTCATCCCCGGGGATGTGTTCCTGCTCTACGTCGGCAGCCGCCTGCCGCACGACGTTCCGATCGTGTTTGCGGCGTGGCTCGGCTTCGTCCTCGCCGTCACCCTTGGCTCCACGAACCTGTACCTGCTATCGCGCCGCTTCGGCCGGCGTTTGATCGAACACCGCCTGGCCAGATTTCTCCACATCACCCAAGACCGAGTGGCCGGCGCGGAGCACTGGTTCCGCCGCTATGGCCCATGGGCGCTGATCTTCGGCCGCCACATTCCGGGCTTTCGCGTGCCGCTGACCGTGGTCGCCGGCATTCTCGAGCTTCCCTATCCAATTTTCGCGGTCAGCGTGGCGGTCTCGAGCGCGGTCTGGGCCGGTGTGTTTCTCACGCTGGGCGTGGTGTTTGGGCCCGGCCTTGAGAAGTCGATACGTTCGAACCTGCTCCTGTCTGGCGAGGTGGCGGTCGTCATCGTCGTCGCCGTCGCTGCCGTGGCCTACCTTCGCTCGCGCCGCCACGCGCGGCAACTCTAGACTCACGGAATGGCTGATGACCCTCGGGTGAGCTTCGGCCGTGTCGCGGCCAACTACTCCCGCTCGACATTCCATACGTCGTCTGACCGCCTACAGGAGGTCGTCGACCTCGTTCGACCGCTCAAGGGCGACCTCGTGCTCGATGTCGCCACCGGCACCGGCAACACCGCGTTCGCCCTCGCGCCGCTGGTGCGGCGGGTCGTCGGCCTCGATCTCACGCGCGAGATGCTCGAGGTGGCGCGGCGGATCACGGCGGAGCGGGGGATCAGCACCGTCGATTGGGTGATCGGCGACGCCTGCGTGCTGCCCTTCGCCGACGAGACCTTCGACGTGTACGTGGTCAGGGCTGCGCCTCACCACTTCCCTCGGTTCGATGAGTTTCTTCGCGAAGCCTTTCGTGTCTTGAGGCCCGGCCGCGACGCGGCCTTCATCGACTGCGCGCCTCCACTGCCCGCGCGGGACGTGCTGCACGAGGTCGAGAAGCGGCGCGACCCATCGCACGTGATGTCGTACACAGTCGACGAATGGACAGACCGGCTCCAAGCGGCGGGCTTCGAGGTCGAGACGGCACGCGCACGGGAGCTCGACTGGGACTACGACGAGTGGATGCGGACGATGGGTGTCCAGCCGGAGCTCGCCGGGGAGCTCGCGACCGTCATCGAGTCGGCCAAAGGCGAGGCTCGCGACCAGCTGCATCCGGAGCGCAGGGAGGGCAAGCTCCGGCACGCCTACTGGCACTGCCTGATCCGCGCGCACAAACCCGATTGAGGCCGCTCGCCAGTGGCGACCTGATCGTCCTCATAGATAAGGTGGGCCGCCGGCACCGCGTCCGGCTCAAGGCGGGCGAGCGCCATTCGCTTCATTCCGGGGTCATAGAGCACGACGAGCTGATCGGGCAGCCGGAGGGCAGAGTCGTCACCACCCAGATGGGCGCGCGCCTTCTGGCCGTGAGGCCGACATTCGCCGAGCAGGTGACGGGTCGCGTCCGGCAGGCGCAGCCGATCTACCCCAAAGACCTCGGCGCGATCCTGATCGGTGCGGACATCCACCCCGGCGCGCGTGTGCTCGAAGCCGGCACCGGCACCGGGGCGCTGACGCTCGCACTGCTGCGGGCTGTCGGGCCGGATGGCGTCGTCGTCTCGTATGAGCAGCGCGAGGAATTCCTCGAAGCCGCGAAGCGGGCCATCACCGACACGCTTGGCGGGTTGCCCTCGAACCTGGGGCTCAAGCTTGGCGACGTCTACGCCGGCGTCGACGAGCGCGACATGGACCGCGTGATGCTCGACCTGCCCGAGCCGTGGCAGGCCGTGCCGGCGGCCAAGGTGGCCTTGCGGCCGGGCGGGATCGTGTTCGCCCACTGTCCGAACGTGAGCCAGGTGCAGCGGTTCTTCGATTGCCTGCGCGAGGTGAGAGGCTTCGGGATGCTGGATGCGTTCGAGGTGCTCCAGCGTGGGTGGACGGTACGAGGTCGGAGCATGCGCCCCTCGCACCGGATGGTCGCCCACACGGGGTTCCTCTGTTTCGCGCGCCGCCTGGCCGAGGACGATTTGTTTGAGCCAGAAGGCGAGGGGTTTCGATAACTGGAGGTCGTTTGAGCGCAAGGCTGACGGCAACTTTCCCGTTACTACTTGTGCACCACTGACCAACTAGGATTTGGGGGAATGGCAGTGTTCAACGACGGGGCTGCGCGCCAGCCAGTACAGGTAGCAGTCACCGGCGCTGCCGGCCAGATTGGATACGCCCTGGTGTTCCGCATCGCATCGGGCCAGCTGCTCGGACCAGATCAGCCGATCGTCCTGCGCATGCTCGAGATCGAGCCGGCGATGAAGTCGCTGGAAGGCGTCGCCATGGAGCTCGACGATTGCGCCTTTCCGCTCCTCGCCGGCATGGTCCTCACCAGCAAGGCGAAAGAGGCCTTCGACGGCGCCAACTGGGCGCTGCTCGTCGGCTCGGTGCCCCGGAAGCAAGGCATGGAGCGCGCCGATCTTCTCTCAATCAATGGCGGCATCTTCGGCCCCCAGGGCAAGGCAATCGCGGACAACGCCGCGAGCGATATCCGGATCCTCGTCGTTGGCAACCCATGCAACACCAACTGCCTCATCGCCCGCGTGAACGCGCCCGACATCCCGGAAGAGAGATGGTTCGCGATGATGCGGCTCGACGAGAACCGCGCCAAGACGCAGCTCGCGAAAAAGGCTTCCGTTCCTGTCTCGGTGGTCACCAACATGGCCGTCTGGGGCAACCACTCGACAACTCAGTATCCCGACGCCCGCAACGCCCGTATCGCCGGCCTTTCGCCGTTCGACGTGATCTCAGACCACGGCTGGCTGAAGGGCAAGTTCGTGGAGACGGTACAGAAGCGCGGCGCGGCCGTGATCGAGGCCCGGGGCTCGTCATCGGCGGCCTCGGCGGCCAACGCGGTGCTCGACTCCGTGAACAGCATCCGCAACGCGACGCCGTGGGGCGACTGGCACTCGCTGGCAGTGGCCAGCCACGGCGAGTACGGGGTTCCCGAGGGGCTCCAGTTCGGGTTCCCGGTGAGGTCAGACGGCACGCACTGGGAGGTGGTCCAGGGGCTCGAGCACGATGACGAGGCCAAGGACCGCATCCGCAAGTCGGCCGAGGAGCTCATCCAGGAGCGGGAGCTGGTGAAAGACCTGCTTCCGGCCTCGGGAACAGCCGCTTAGGCGGTTAGATCCAGCGGCGGGACGGACGGCTGACCGATCGCTCGTCGTCCATCACGACCCGGGAGTCGAAACCCCACCGCCAGGCCGCGATGTCGAACAGGATCAGCAACCCCAGCGCGATCAAGATTTCCACTTCAACTAGAACCTTTCGCGGATCACGATCGTTCCAGATCTCGGTGCCCTGGAGCGCAACCTATCCTTGACAGGGTGAGCGTCGCGCTCGACCGTCACGTCTTCCCGTTCACCGCGATCGTGGGCCAGGACTCGATGAAGCTGGCCCTGATCCTCAACGCCGTCGTGCCCACCATCGGCGGCGTCCTGATCCGGGGTGAGAAGGGCACCGGCAAGTCGACCGCCGTCCGAGCGCTGGCCCGGCTCCTCCCGGAGCACAACGTGGTCGAGGGCTGCCACTTCGGCTGCGACCCCGACGACCGCGAGGCGCTCTGTAGCGATTGCCGGAGTCGTCTGAATGCGGCCGGTGTCTTGCCCTCGCACAAGCGGCGGATGCGCGTGGTCGAGCTGCCGATCAACGCCTCCGAGGACCGCGTGGTGGGCACGATCGACATCGAGGCAGCCCTTCGCGCCGGCGCCAGGCGCTTCGAGCCGGGCGTGCTGGCCGAGGCGAACCGCAACATCCTCTACGTCGACGAGGTCAACCTCCTCGACGACCACCTGGTGGACGTGCTGCTCGATGCCGCCGCCATGGGCGTGAACGTGGTCGAACGCGAAGGGGTGTCGTTCTCACACCCGTCGCGGTTCATCCTCATCGGGACCATGAATCCCGAGGAGGGCGAGCTCCGCCCCCAGCTCCTCGACCGCTTCGGGCTCTGTGTTGACGTGGAGGGAATTCGCGATCCGGATGAGCGGGTCCTGATCGCCGAGCGTGACGGCGCGTTCAAACGCGGCGACCACGAGTTTGCGAACGAGTTCGCGGCCGCAGACCACAACCTGTCGCGCGCGCTAGGGGAGGCCATCGCGGCCGTCAAGGACGTCCGGATCACCTCCGGCCAGGCCCGGCTGATCTCATCGATATGCGTCGAGGCGGATGTGTTGGGACACCGCGCGGACGTTGTCATCGACCACGCTGCGCGGGCTCTGGCCGCGTATCGCAGACACCCGTCGCCGACCCGCGACGACATTTACGACGCGGCCACGCTGGCTCTCGCGCATCGCGCGCGGCAACCTCTCAGCCGCGACCGCGAAGAGACCACATCGCCGGAGAGTGGGGAGGAGCAGGAGGGATCCAAGCCTGCGGACACGCAGGCGGGCGAGCCCCAGGCCTCCAACAGTGAGGCGCCGGCGGAGGCGAGCGCTGAGGAGAGCTCGAGCGCATCGGACGGCGGCCAGCAGTCAGCAGGCAGCGACCAGGGGATGACCACCGGCGGGTCGAGTGGGCACGAGTCGGCGCCCGAAGCGTCCGAGACCTTCAACCTGCGTCGCATCGACCTGCCGCGGCAGCGTCGCGTGCGGAAGCAAGGCGGTAAGCGGTCCGCCAGCCAGACGCCCGATCGCCGCGGTCGATACGTGCGCGCCGAGCCGAAGGCGAAGGTCAACGACCTGGCGATCGATGCGACCGTCCGCGCCGCGGCGCCGATGCAGAAGGACCGGGGCCGTCGCCCGGGCGAGCGCC
>MNES01000035.1 GCA_001917815.1 Chloroflexi bacterium 13_1_40CM_65_17
CGTCAGGCGTTTCGGCCCGATGGTCGAGCCGCATTTCCCCTCGCCTAAGAAGTAACCACCGGCTGCTCGGCGCTTCAGAATCGGTACCGATGCTCGAGGTTGACGGACTCGCCAAGCGATACGGCGAGGTGCTTGCGCTCCGCGACCTGTCGGTGAGCGTCGACGAGGGCCAGTGCCTGGTCCTGCTCGGGCGCAACGGCGCCGGGAAGACCACCGCGTTGCGCTGCATGGCGGGCGTGCTGGTGCCGACTTCAGGCACCGTCACGGTCGACGGCATCAATGCCGCCGCCGATCCCGCCGCCGTGCGCGCGAAGGTCGGACTGATGCCCGAGGTGCCGGGCCTGTACGAGCGGATGTCGGCGCGCACTTACCTCGACTACTTCGGGGCGATCTACGACCTCGAGCCCGATCTTCGACTGCGCCGTATTGAGGAGCTGCTGGCGACTTTCGATCTCGTCGATGCCGCCGATCGATGGCTGGGCACGTATTCGAAAGGCATGCGGCAGAAGGTCGCGCTGATCCGCGCCACGCTGCACCGACCGCGCATCGTGCTGGCTGACGAGCCGACGTCGGCGCTCGACGCCGACAGCGCGCGACGCGCGTGGGACTACCTGAAGGACCTGCAGAAGGACGGCTGCGCGCTTGTCATCTGCACGCACAACATGGAAGAGGCTGAGCAGCTTGCCGGACGGATCGGCATCATGTCCGCGGGGCGCGCCCTGGCGGTCGGCGACATGTCCGAGCTCCGCAGGAGGTCGGGCCTCAAATCGCGGCGGGAGCTTCGCGAGCTGCCAACCTTGCAGGACGTCTACCTCGCAATCGTGGGGAACCACCATGAGCTGGCTGAACCTAGATCTGCGTAGAGCGGACCTGGTGGCGCGCCGCGACCTGCGCGACGCCACCAGCGAGCTGCGGCTGATCCTCGCGATGGTTGCGCTCACCCTGGCGATACCGCTCGGGAGCGCGATTGGCATCAGGGCGCTCGCGTACTTCGGCGGCGGAACAGCGGTCGTCGACCGCCTGGCGGTCGTCGGCGCTTTCTTCGTCGTCTTCATCCCGGCGAGCTTCTCGCTCGTGCTCGCGCTGGAGGCATTTGTAGGCGAGCGAGAGCGAACGACGCTGGAGGTGTTGCTTTCGACACCGCTGAAAGAAGCCGAGATCTACGTGGGCAAGGTCTCGGCCGTGCTCGCCGTTTCGCTCGGACTCTGTTATGGCGGCCTGCTCGTGTACTGCATCGGGCTCTTTCCAGGCCTCGGATATTTCCCATTGGGCGTGCTGGTGGCGCTAGCGCTCTCCACCATCTGCCAGGTCGCGGCGATGGTCGCTGGCGCGGTGATCATCAGCCTCAACGCCCAGACCATGCGAGCGGCCAACGTGATGGCCTCGTTCATCATCCTGCCGATGTCGGTTGTTCTCCAGGCGGAGGCCGCCCTCATCTTGCTCGGCCGCCCCGAGTTTCTGTGGGGATTCGCGGCGCTGATGATCGCGCTGGCGGTCGTGCTCCTGCGCATGGGACTCGCTGGCTTTTCACGCGAGGCACTGCTGGCTCGCGAGGTGGGGCTGCGCAAGCCCCTGCGTCGCGCGATCGGGGCGTTCCGATGGAGCTTCAACGGGCGTCCCGGTTTCGTGCGGCTCATCTGGCTCCGGCGACTGCCGATCGCGGTCGCGGCTTTCGGTTTCGCTGCCGGCATCGGCGTCGGTTATCTGGCCGGCAAGACAGGCGCAGTCCCGGGCTCAGTCGTCAAGCCGGTGCTTTCGAGCCTGCTGAATGCGTCGGGCGGCGCAACACAGGGCCAGGAGATATTCGGCATCTTCGGCCACAACCTCGGGGCCTTCGTGCTGGCACCTGCGCTGGCGGTCTTCACCGCGGGCCTGAGCGGATTCGCACTGACATTTCTGCCGGGCTTCTTGCTGGGCTACGCGGCGGGGGTCTCATCGTGGAGCACGGCGTTCGCCGGAGTCATCCCGAATGGTCTGGTCGAGGTCCCTGCCGCGATCGTGGCCGGCGGCCTGGCGATCCACATCGGCGCGACCGCGATCCACATGGAGTCAAACGGGGGATGGACCGCTCGCATCTTGTCCGCCGTCGCCGACTACGTGCGGTCGCTTCGCTGGCTCGTGCCCGCCCTTGCGCTGGCGGCAGTGATCGAGGTCAGGTTCGGCTGATCAATCGCTAGCGGGCGGCACGACGCTCACGTCTCTTTCCCAGCCTTCGTTCTCCAGCTTGATGTGTTCGATCGCCACCCAGTTGGCACCTGAATCGAGCTGTGGCAAAGCCTGGTATTCCGACACCCAGCAGCGAAAGACGAAGTAAGAGAGCACCTTCGCGCCGGTCTCGTCGAACACATCGATGACGATGTCCTTCCTGAAGTCGTGAAGACCCTCCGGCGACGATCCGAGCTTCCACACGCTGTTGGCCCAATCCTCGAACGCGGTGTCGCTGGTGATGCCGCGCTCGAGCGTGATCGGGTCGTACTTCGTCCGGCCGGGCAACTTCCGCTCGATGCTCGGTTCGCCGCCCGCCCGGTGCTCGATGACCTCGGTCGTTCGTCGCAGGGGACTCACCCGGTTGACACCGGCGACGTACCTGCCGTCCCACTTCACCCGGAACTTGAAGTTGTCATAGGGATCGCGAATCAATGGTCTCCCTCCATCCCCGATCTGAACCGGCCCTGTGGCTCGCCGGACTGAAGACCTCCGGCCTCACGAGCCGGATCACCACGATGACCGCCCCGGCGATTATGGCCCCGATCGCCATCGCCCTCGGGGGACCAAGGAGAGTCGCCAGCGCCCCCGCCTGCAGGTTTCCGATCGGCCCCACCCCGATCAGCGCCTGCGCGTAGAGCGCCATCACCCGGCCGCGGAGGTGATCCGGCGTCAAGGTCTGGATACGGGAGTTGGCGGCGGCCACGAACGAGATCTGGCAGTAGCCCGCCACGAACAGCGCGATCAGCGACAGGGCATAGACCCGCGACACCGAGAACACCAGCAGCGCCGCGACCCACATGAGGCCCATCCAGAGCTGGCGCCTGGGATCCGCGCCGAGGTCTGCGGAGAACGCCAGTGTCAGAGCACCCACGAGGGCGCCCAGGCCCATCGAACCCAGCAGGAAGCCGAAGCCCTGGGCTCCAACGTCCAGCACCTGGTCGGCGAACAGCGGGATCAGGGTCAGCCGAGTCATCGCGAAGAGCGAGAAGACTGCCACGGCGATCAAGAGCATTCCGACCACCGGTTCCTTCCGTGCGTAGGCCGCCCCCTGGGCGATGCGTTCGCGCCATGGCTGCCCTTGGCGCTCCGGCACGACCGCCGGCAGGTCTCGCATCAGCAGCAGCGCTCCGACCGCAGCCAAGTAGCTCAGGGAGTTGGCGAGGAAGCAGAGCGGCACGCCGACCGTTCCGATGAGGACGCCCGCGATCGCGGGACCGACTACAGCCGCCGCGTTGAAGACCGATGAGTTGAGCGCGATGGCGTTCATCAGGTCCTGCCGCCCGACCATCTCAATGACGAAGGACTGGCGAGCGGGGACATCGAAAAGGTTGACGGTGCCTATCGCCAGGGCGGCCACCAGGACCATCCAGTAGCGCGCATTGCCGGTTGCGGAGAGCGCGAACAGAACAAACGACGGCAGCGTGAACAGGCCCTGTGTGCACAGCAGAACTGTGCGTTTCCGGTAGCGGTCCGCGATCACGCCTCCGAACTGGCTGCCCAGCAGCACCGGCGTGAACTGCGCCGCCAGGACGAGGCCAACCAGCAGCCCGCTGTGGGTGAGCTCGAGCGCCAGCCATGGCAACGCGACGCTCTGCATCCAGGTGCCGATCGTCGAGATGATCTGGCCGGTCAGAAAGAGCCGGTAGTTGCGGTGACGGAGCGCCCCCAGCATCCTCGGTGCATGAGCGGCGACATCGCCTTCCGTCACTTAGTGCTCGTCCCGGGGAAGCGCTCGCCAATGCATCGGCCTAGTCGGCCGGGCTGCGCTGATGCCGGCGTCGCCTCCTACGCGCGTTCGGTCACGCATCTACGCGATGCGCTCCCTCACGTGCTCGTCAGCTCCTTGGCACCGGCCGCCGAGGCCGCGCCTTGTCGAGCTAATCCCCTGGGACCGAGCACAGATTGATAATCGCAGGGTGACCAGGCTGCGAGAGGAGGTCGACATCGACGCTCCCGCTGAGCGCGTCTGGGCCGTGGTCCAGGAAGACACGACCAACGCGCCGAAGTGGTCGAATCACGTGGCAAAGATCGAAAAGCTCGACAAGAACCCGCCAGGGAAGGGCACGCGGTATCGCTACCACCTCGATCTGCCGGGCGGGTTCAAGGAGACGCTCGAGGTCGAGCAGAGCGTGTACAACAAGCCGAAGCACTGCGCGGGCAAATTCACGCGCGGGCCGCTGAAGGGGACGTGGTCCTACAAATACACGGAGAAGGACGGGTGGACCCACGTCGTGTATGAGATGGACTATGAGCTGGGCGGATTCCTCCGCTTCGCGGGCGCTCTGTTTGCCGGGCAGTACGCGGAAGGGATTCGCCACAACATGGTCGCGTTGAAGAAGTACATCGAGTCGGGCAAGGGCCCGAAGCCTTCCCGCGCCAAGAGCTTTTAGGTGCTCGCGTACGTTTTCAGCCACCGGCCGGCCGGCGGCGTGGACATCGTCGAGTACGAGGCGGCCCTTCGGCGCTTCCATGCGAGCCTTGCCGCAGGCGCGCCGCGCGGGTTTCTCGCCTCGTCAACCTTCAGGGTCGGCGACATTTACAGCGATTGGTATCTGGTCGAGGACTCCGCAGCGCTCGACCCACTGAACGAGGCGGCCGTCAGCGGCGCCCGCACGGCAGCCCACAATGCCGCCGCCCGCATGGCCATTGACGGCTCCGGCAAGCTGTACACCCTCGCCGGCGGCGAGCCGCCGCCCGGCCCCGGCTTCGAGATCCGCTTCTCGAAACCTGCGGGCACGAGCTATGCGGACCTCTACGAGCGCATGCAGCCCTTCAGCAGCCGGCCAGGCGCCAGCCTGTGGAGGCGGATGATGGTGCTGGGCCCGCCGCCGGAGTTCTGCCTGATCGCCCCGTCGGAAGTCGGACTGCCCGGCGAGTATCGTCCGGAACTTCTACGGCGGGAGCCCATTTAGGCTGGCGTGCGAGCGCTGGCGAGTACGCAGGAAAGACGCTTAGAAGATCAGTGCTACGAACGCTCGCACACAGATGGAACGGCGTCGAGCGCCAACAGGTTATGAGCGGGGCAGCAGCTCGAGCTGCTCGAAGCGATCCTGGACCGCATCGCGCAGCTCGTTGGAGAGCGCCTTCAGGCGTTCCTGGGCGCCGCGATCATCGAGGCTCAGGGACCGCACCCGGCGGAGGACGGTCTGCATCGCGTAAAGGCCGGCCGGCTCGTCGCTGGTCATGCGGCCTGCCGCGCTGCGAAGTTCACGCGCTACCTCCTCGTGACCGTGAGCGCGCAGCCAGTTGCCGAGTCGTGAAGCTGCCACCAGCACGCGCTGGGTCTTGGGATTGAGACCGGATGAGACCACCTCGCGCGGCCGCGCGGGCTGGAAGACGGAGAGCGACGGCCGGCGACGGCGCAGTGTCCTCAGGCGCCGGACCAGGGCCTTCGTGTTGGGACCGAGAATGACCAGGATTCCCGCCACGATGAGCAGGCCGGCTACCAGCCCTACCAGGACCTCCAGCATCTTCCCTAGCGTACAGTCTTGACGCCGTCGCGACAGCGTTTCAACGGGGGATAAGGTGGCGAGCGCTTACAGGCCGGTCGCAGTCGTCACAGGTGCATCGTCTGGAATAGGCGCCGCCACTGTGGTGGCATTGGGCCGCCTCGGCTATCGGATCGCCGCGGGCGCCCGCCGGCTCGAACGCGTGCGCCGCGCGGTGGGCGAGTCGGGTGTGGCTCTTCCCCTCGATGTGACCAAGCTCGAAAGCATCGACGCCTTCGTCGATGAGGTCAAGAAGAAGTTTGGGCGCATCGACGTGCTCATCAACAATGCCGGTCTTGCGAGCGGCCTCAATCCGATTGCCGAGGCTCGTGACGATGAATGGATCGAGATGTGGGAAGTAAATGTGCTGGGACTCATGCGTATGACGCGCGCGTGTCTCCCGCTCATTCGGAAGGCACGCCACGGGCACATCGTCAATCTGGGCTCAATCGCCGGATTCGAGACATACAAGGGAGGGGCGGGTTACACCGCCAGCAAGCATGCCGTGCATGCAATCTCACGCACGCTGCGGCTCGAGCTCAACGGCGAGCCAATACGGGTGACAGAGATCGAGCCCGGAATGGTCGAGACGGAGTTCAGCCTCGTGCGCTTCCATGGTGATCGCAAGGCGGCCAAAGCGGTGTACCAGGGCGTGAAGCCCCTCGTCGCGGCGGACATCGCGGACTGCATCGTCTTCGCGGTCACGCGCCCGCCGCATGTCGATGTCGACGAGATCATCGTGCGACCGGTGGCCCAGGCCGCGGCCTGGCTGGTCGCCCGCAAGACCTAACTCCCTCTCCCCTTCAGGGAAGAGGGTTGGGGTGAGGGGCGTGACTCTCGTTACGGGTTACTTGATCAGTCCGGCCGCACGGGCCTCGGCGACCGTCATTCAACAGCCAGGGTCGCCGTAGTTCCCGCAGCACCGCTGCCGGCGAACGACTTTGCGCCCGATGTTCCCCAATATCCTCGTCGCCCTCTCGAACGGGTCGTACTCACCGGCGCTCAAGTTCCGAAAGAACTGTCTCATTCGATCCGCTGTCGATCGCTGCCTTTCGTTCTCTTGCCCACTTCGTAATTCTTCTCTTTCCAGTCCAATACGTTGCCCTTAGGCCGGATTCATTCCGGCCGTCACCAGGCGTCCACCATCCAAGCGCCTGCCAAACGTGGCCGGGAGACCCCAGGTGATGGTCCGAGGCGACCGCAGTCGCCTCGATTTCATTCGTAGTAATTGTTCGCGAACTCGATCCAGCCTGGGTCGGGACACCCGCTCGACGTCGCCGCGTGTGTGCAGTGGACGCCGATGCGCGGACCAGGATCTATGTACAGCTTCCCATGGATCACTATGGCATCGCCGTTGTGGATGGGGGCGTAGGCCGCCAGGCTGGTGTTGTGGTCGACCTCGAGTCTCTCGCCGGTGGCCGCTTTGACCTCGAAGCGCTCATGACCGCCCGACTCCGCTGGGTCGGTCAGCACGGTGGCGTCGAAGGTTACCTCGGCCCCGTTGCTGGCGTTGACGACATCCTGGTGAAAGGCCTGGTCGTCCGGGGTGTCTCGGCCGCCGCAAGCTGAGCCGCAGATGACAAGAACGGCCAAGGTCGCGAGCGCAAGGGCGTGACGCCCGTGACTCACCCGGGGTCCTCGCGAAATCGAAGATTTCGCGGGGTGGTCATAGCGCTAGGGCTTGCTCAAGTGAAAGCTTGCCTTCGTAAAGAGAGCGCCCGAGAATCACCGCCGCTGCACCAGTTTCGCGAACCCGGCGGATGTCGTTGAGGGATCCGATGCCGCCGCCGTACTGCACAGGCAGCTGCGTCATCGCGAGCACGCGCGCGAGAGTCCCGAGGTCGGGGCCGGCAAGAGTCCCATCGCGCTCCGTGCAGGTCAGGATCAACCCGGCCAGCGGCAGCACGTTCCAGCGCGGGATGAGCTCGGAGATGTCCAGGTGCTCGGTTTCGGTCCAGCCGCTCACGACCGGCTTCCCTTCGCGCACGTCGAGCGCAGCCATGACATGGCCTGGAAACCTTTGCGCGCACTCGGTCAGGAGCTCGGGCTCGCGAACGGCGGCGGTCCCCATCACCACCGCGCCAGCCCCGGCGCCGATCCAGGTCTCGACCTGGGCTGACGTGCGGACCCCACCCGCAACCTGCACGGGCAGGCCGGACTCGATAACGTCTTCTATGACGGCGCGGTTGTCGGGCTCGCCTCGGGCGGCATCGAGGTCGACGACATGCAGCCGTTCCGCACCCGCACGGGCGAAGTCCACCGCGATCGTGGCCGGGTTGTCGGAGTAGACGGTCCGCTGGTCGAAGTCGCCGCGGACAAGCCGGACGCAGTGGCCGCTCATGATGTCGATCGCGGGGATCACCAGCACCCCACTATCCTCGCGCACCTCTGGGGTCTCCGCGACGAAGTCGCGGGAGCCGGCCCTATCTGTAGTTCGTGAATTGCAGCGGAACCGGGATGTCCTCCGCTTCGCGCAAGTTTTTGATCACGAGCTGCAGCGTGTCCTTGTCCTTGCCGACCACGCGAAGCTGGTCCCCCTGGATCCGCACCTGGACCTTGGGTGTCACGTTCTGGATGCGCTTGCGAAGATCGCGGGCCAGCTCATCGGTGATGCCCGCGTTGAGGTGCACCTCGATCTGCCCGCGGCCCTTACCGACCGTCTTGGGGTCGTCAGCTTTGAACAACTTGGGTGACAGCTGGCGCCGCGCGGCCTTTTCGCGCAGCACTTGCAGTGCCGCCTTTGCGCGCTCCTCGCTCGCGGAGTCGATGAGGATGAGCTGATCGCGGCGTTCGTATGTGGTCTGAGTGTCTTTGAAGTCGTAGCGGGTGCTGACCTCCCTGCGGGCCTGGTCGAGGGCGTTGGTCAGCTCCGCGGGGTCGAACTCTGAAACGACGTCGAACGAGAACTCAGCCACTTGTGTGCAGGATCGCGTACACCCCCGCGTAGACCGCGGCCGCGGCCAACCCGATGCCGAGTATGGAGCTGATCGCCAGCAGGGCGCCGATGCCGGCCGTGCCTTCATCAAGGGGCTCGAGTGGCGGCCTGGCATACGGGTCCGGTCCGTAGTCGAGGTCGTACACGTCCTCCTGCCGAGCGCGCTCCACGAGCTCGTCCAGAACCGGCTTGCCCCCTGGCGGGAGCGGCTTGCCGGCCAGGTTGGCGACCGCCTCCCTGAGGTTGTCGCGCGTGCGTCCCAGCTCGGCGACGACCATGTCCAGGGTCTCGTTGGCCGCGGGGGTCGGGTACTTCCGGCGCAGGTCCGCGATGATGCCGTAGAGGCTCACGTTCGCGATTCTTTCAGAAGCCAGGGCCCCTGTGCAGGCGGCGCTTAAACTTACACCTGAGATGAGTGTGGAAACGAAATCGAAGGCTACAGCGAAAAAGGCGGTGACCCACCCAAACTCCTGGGTGTTCTTCGACGGTGAGTTCGGCCGGTACCACGACATCAAGCTTGGCCTGATGACGCATGCGCTCCACTACGGGACCGGTTGCTTCGAAGGCATTCGGGCGTACTGGAACGAAAAGCAGGAGCAGCTCTACCTTCTGCAGGCGCCCGCTCACTACGAGCGGCTGCGGCGGTCCGCCAATGTCATGCGGATGACAGTTCCCTACTCGACCGAAGAGCTGGTCAACCTCACGGTCGAGCTCCTCCGGCGCAATCAGTTCAAGTCCGACGTCTACGTGCGTCCACTTCTATACGCGTCGAGCGAGGAGATCGGCGTTCGCCTCCACGATCTTCAGCACAGCTTCTTCATCTACGCGACCCCGTTCGGAAAGTACGTCGAAGTCGAGGCCGGCATCCGCTGCGTGGTCAGCTCGTGGCGGCGCGTGCCGGACCAGTCGCTGCCCGCGCGCGCGAAGATCACCGGCTCGTATGCGCAGTCGGCGCTCGCCAAGTCCGAGGCCATCGAATCCGGCTTTGACGAGGCGATCGTCCTCACCGTCGACGGCCACGTGTCCGAGGGCTCCGCTGAGAACGTGTTCATGCTCAAAGACGGCGTCTTCGTGACGCCGCCAGTAACCGACGACATACTCGAGGGCGTTACGCGTACGCTCTTGATGAGCTTGATCAAAGATGAGCTCGGCAAGCCGGTGGTCGAGCGAAGCATCGACCGCACCGAGCTCTACACATGCGATGAGCTGCTCCTCTGTGGGACCGGGGCCCAGATCTCGCCTGTCGTTGAGGTCGACCGCCGGCCGGTCGGCGGGGGCAGCGTCGGCGAGTTCACGCAAGAGCTGCAGAGCATCTATTTCGGTGCGGTCCGCGGCGAGGTCGCGAAGTACAAGGACTGGACGATCCCGGTCTATTAGCGCGGGTGAGGACAGATGTCCTCCCCCGCGGGACCCCCACCTCTCCTCGGCGACGCTGGGAGGCGTCTTGAAGGTGGAGGCTTGGGTGACGGCCGGAATAAATCCGGCCTAAGGCTCCACTTGGCATTCAATAAGCCGCGGTGAAAATTCTCGTCGCGCCGAACTCGTTCAAGGGCAGCCTGTCGGCATCGCAGGCGGCGGCCGCGATCGCTCGGGGTGTCCGCGAAGCGCTACCCGATGCGGAGGTCGTCGAGATACCGGTGGCCGACGGCGGCGAAGGCACGGTCGAAGCGCTGGTTTCCGCCCGCAAGGGCGCCTATCACTCGGTCCAGGTCCAAGGACCTCTCGGCGATCCCGTGCAGGCGGTCTTCGGCATGATCGATGAAGGGCGTACCGGCGTCGTCGAGCTCGCATCCGCGAGCGGGCTGACGCTGATTCCGCTTGAGAGACGCGACCCGCGCAAGACCTCCACCTACGGATTTGGCCAGCTGCTCGAAGCAGTGCGCAGGCATGAGGTGGCGTCGATCATTGCCGGTATCGGCGGATCGGCGACAAACGACGGCGGCGCCGGCATGGCACAGGCCCTCGGATACCGGCTGCTCGACGCGAGAGGTCGCGAGCTTTCTCGAGGCGGGGCAGCGCTGGCTGAGCTCGAACGGATCGACGCGTCCGGCTTCGACCAAGCGTGGCGCTCAGTGAGCGTGATGGTCGCGTGCGACGTCACCAACCCGCTCACCGGCCCGCAGGGCGCCAGCTATATCTACGGGCCGCAGAAAGGCGCCGACCCGGAGGCCGTCCGCGAGCTTGATCGAGCGCTCGCGCGGCTGGCCGAGGTCATCGAGCGCGACCTGGGCAAGAAGGTGGCGGACGTTCCGGGCGCCGGAGCGGCAGGCGGTGCCGGGGCGGGTCTGATCGCCTTCCTCGACGCCAAGCTTGTTCCGGGCGCCCCGCTGGTGGTCGACGCCAGCGGATTCGACACAGCCCTTCCAGGGGCCGGGCTGGTGATCACCGGAGAGGGCCGGGTCGATGCCCAGACGGCCTACGGCAAAGCGCCGGGAGAGGTTGCAAAGCGTGCTATGCAAGCAAGCATCCCCACCCTCCTGATAGCCGGCAGCAAGGGCTCAGGCTGGGAGTCGCTGAGTTCACTGGGCGTCACATCGGTGGTTACGCTGGCTGAAGAAGGCGATCCGGAAGGGCACAATCTGCAGGTTCTCATGCGTGATGCCGCCCAAGAACTGACCCGCGCGGCCGCCCGGGCCGTTCGACAGATGCTGTGACCGACGAACCCGAAGCAGCGGCGAAGTCCAGCGTGGACCTGACCGACGTCCAGCTCGTCCGCGCATATCGCGACGGCGACATCCACGCATTCGAGGAGCTGCACCGCCGCTATGTCGCCTCGATCTACCGTCTCGTGCGCCGGAAACTCGGCGATGCCCTGCTCGCTGAGGACATCGCGCAGGAGACCTTCATGAAGGCGCTGCGCATGATGGATCGAGTCGACGATTCGTTCAACTTCGGCGGTTGGGTGCACACCGTTGCTCGCAACCTTTGCTTCGATGAGCTGCGGAGGCGTCAGCGCGACCTTCGCGTGGAGGGCTCGGACGAAGACGACGACGAGTATCTGGCCAACCTCCCGTCCACGTCGCGAAGCTTCGACCCCGTCGACGTCCAGGAATCGAACGAGACGCGCCGTCGAGTGTGGGCCGTGGCCCAGCGGCTGCCCGAGAAATACCGGCTTGTGCTGACGCTCCGCGAGCTGCAAGACCTCAGCTACCGCCAGATCGCCCGCACCCTGAAAATGTCCGAGAGCGCCGTGGAAACGTTGCTTTATCGCGCCCGCCTCCGTTTCAAGGAGGAATACATCGCGGCCGAGGGTGCGGCCGAGCTCAACCACGAGGAGGTGGCCCCATTGCTAGCGCCCTACGTTGCCGGCAAGCTCCGCCGCAATCAGGCCGAAGCCGTGCGCCGGCATATTGCCACCTGCCTGCGATGCTCCCGGCGCCTGGGCCGGCGGGCTGTCCGCAGGACTCCCGCAAAATGAGGGTTAGTAGAGTAGGTGATGCAGTGGCAAAGGTAGTCGTGCGGTTTTTCGACGATGAGACCCTCGAGGGAGTCGCTCGGGACCTCGATTTCGACGAGCCCGACTTCCTGGTCGAGGTCGACGACGCGGGTGGGCTGGAGAACAACGAGACGGCCTGGATCCCGCTTACCGCTGTGAAGTGGGTGGAGCTGCCGCGCGACCCCAACCTTGCTTCTGAGACGCCGACTCGCAAGGTTGCGATCCGGTTCCTCGATGGCGAGGTGCTGAGAGGACATCTCGACGGCACGCTCGAGCGGCACCGTTACGGGGTGGTCCTCCATCTCCACGCCGAGCAAGCCGACAGCCCGATCCGCAAGCTCGGGATCCCGTTCTCGGCCGTCAAGGCGCTGTTCTTCATTCGGGAGTTCGACGCACGCGGCGAGGACGCCGGAACCGCCTCGGACGCCTACCTGGCGCGCCGGACGATGGCCCCGCTGCTCGACGTGCTCGAGGAGATGGACATGCTCACGCGCCTGCACCGGGACGGCCTGCTGTCGGACGACGAGTACGCGAGCAAACGAACCCTCGTTTTGGAGAGGCTCTGACGACCCAGGCGTAGAATTCGGAACGTGGCCGAACGCAACGGTTCGCGCAATGGAAACAAGGCCGTCAAGGGCTCGTTCAAGGTCAAAGCCGGCCTGGCCCAGATGCTCAAGGGCGGCGTGATCATGGACGTGGTCACGCCCGAGCACGCGCGCATCGCTCAGGAAGCCGGCGCTTGCGCCGTGATGGCCCTCGAGCGCGTGCCCGCCGACATCCGCAAGGAGGGCGGCGTGGCGCGGATGTCGGACCCGACGCTGATCCGCTCGATCATGGAGTCGGTGACGATCCCGGTCATGGCAAAGTGCCGGATCGGCCACTTCGTCGAGGCTCAGATCCTCGAGGCGCTTGGGATCGACTACATCGATGAGTCCGAGGTGCTCACGCCCGCCGATGAGGAAAACCACATCGACAAGCACCCATTCAAGGTTCCGTTCGTCTGCGGGTGTCGGGACCTGGGCGAGGCTCTGCGTCGCATCTCCGAAGGCGCGGCGATGATTCGCACCAAGGGCGAGGCTGGAACTGGGAACGTGGTTGAAGCGGTGCGACACGCTCGCGCAGTGAACGCCGGCATCAGGAGACTTCACGGCTTGAACCACGCCGAGCTGGTACGCGAAGCGAAACAGATCGGTGCGCCCGTCGATGTGCTCGCCGAATGCCAGCGCCTCGGCCGCCTGCCAGTGGTCAACTTCGCGGCGGGTGGCATCGCGACGCCGGCAGACGCCGCGCTGATGATGCAGCTGGGTGTGGACGGGGTGTTCGTCGGCTCCGGCATCTTCAAGTCCGAGGACCCCTTGAAGCGTGCCAAAGCGATCGTGGCCGCCACCACGTACTTCGACAAGCCCGAGGTGCTGGCGGAGGTCTCGGCGGGACTGGGGAAGGCGATGCCCGGGCTGGAGATTCCCACCATCCCAAAGGACGAGCTGCTCGCTGCCAGAGGCTGGTAGTCGCCGGGCGCACGCAAACCGAAGCGCTCCTGTGATCGGGGTCCTCGCGATGCAGGGTGCGTTTGCGGAGCACGTTCGCGCACTCGAGGCCATTGGCGCGAGCACGCGGCTCGTGAAGACGCGCCAGGACCTTGCAGGGCTCGACGGGTTGGTGCTCCCAGGCGGCGAGAGCACGACCATGACCATGCTCATGGAGCGCGTAGGCCTGCTCGAATCTGTGCGCGCCGCCATCGCAAACGGCCTACCCACGCTGGCGACATGCGCAGGCATGATCGTCCTCGCGCGCGAGGTCACAGATGGGATGGCCGGCCAGCAAGGTATGGGCCTGCTCGACATCGCGGTTCGGCGCAACGGCTATGGACGCCAGGTCGACAGCTTCGAAGCAGAGCTCGAGGTCGCCGGCCTCGATGGCAAGAAATTTCCCGGGGTGTTCATCAGATCGCCGCTGGTCGAGTCGACGGGCAGCGCCGAGGTTGTCGCCACCCACGAAGGCAGAGCCGTGGCCGTGCGGCAGGGCCACATCCTCGCTTTGTGCTTTCATCCCGAGCTTACGAGCGACCGGCGGCTGCACCAGGAGTTCGTGCGAATGGCGAAGGCGTCATGAAGCTGCGAGCCGCGAATTTGCTCGACCTCACGCGTATCGAGGAGATGCACCGCTCGGTGGACATCAAGCTCGACGGAACCGCCCTTCCCGCGGCTCGGCTCTGGTCGCTTCTCAGCTCGACG
>MNES01000069.1 GCA_001917815.1 Chloroflexi bacterium 13_1_40CM_65_17
CAACCGCGACATGTACTACTGCCTGTGCCAGGACCTGCCGACATTGGTGTGGCTCGCGCAAATCGCGACGCTCGAATTCCACACCTCGCTGTCGCTCGCCTCGAACCTGCCCGAGCCGCGGACGCTGGTCTTCGACCTGGACCCAGGGCCGCCGGCGACGATCGTCGAGTGCTGTCGTGTTGGCTTGATGCTCCGCGACGTCTTCGCCGAGCACGGCCTCGATTGTTGCGCCAAGACGTCGGGTTCGAAGGGTCTGCAGCTATACGTGCCGCTCAATACGAAGGTCACCTACGTGGAGACGAAGGTGGTGTCGAAGGGGCTGGCGCAGCTGTTCGAGGAAAAGCATCCCGACCTCGTCGTGCACAAGCAGCTCAAGGAGCTGCGGACTGGGCGCGTGCTGATCGACTGGAGCCAGAACGACCAGTACAAGACGACCGTCAACGTCTATTCACTCCGCGCTCGCGCTCGCCCGACGGTCTCCACGCCCGTGTCGTGGGAGGAGGTGGAGCGCTGCCTGAAGTCGGGCGACCCCTCGAAGCTGGTTTTCGATTCCGACCAGGTGCTGCAGCGCGTCGCCAAGCTCGGCGACCTGTTCGAGCCCGTGATCAAGAAGAAGCAGAAGCTGCCGAAATCGCTGCTCGAGCTGACCGGCGGGTCGGACGCCCTGGACAAGATGGCGAACCGGCGGCACAGTGGCGTAGGAAGGTTCCGCAAACCACCTGAGAAGTGACGCGGCCGCGAGTCGTGATCGCGGGGGCTGGGTTCGCCGGCCTCACCTGCGCGCGAGGCCTGAAGAACGCGCCGGTGGACGTGCTGCTGGTCGATCGCAACAACTACCACCTCTTCACGCCGCTGCTGTACCAGGTGGCGTCCGCACTGCTCGACCCCGGTGAGGTCGCGCGTCCCGTCCGCGAGCTGATCCGCCCGCTTGGCAACGCCGACTTCAGGCTCGCCCGGGTCACCGGAGTCGACCTCGAGCGGAGGGCGCTGAAGACGGATCGCGGAGAGCTGCCCTACGACTACCTGGTGCTCGCGACAGGCAGCCAGAGCGACTACTTCGGCAACGCATCGCTGGCGAAACATGCGATGGGCCTGAAGCAGATGGAGGAGGGCCTTGCGTTGCGCAACCGAGTCCTGAGCCGCGTGGAGGCGACGCAGTGGATCGGCGATCGCGAGCGGCGACGCAACATGCTGACCTTCGCTATCGTGGGCGGCGGACCGACCGGCGTAGAGATGGCCGGGGCTCTTTCGGAGCTCATCCGCCACGTACTCAAGAAGGACTATCCCCATCTCGACCTCGGTGAGGTTCGGGTGCTCCTGCTGGAAGCCGAAGATTCGCTTCTGGCCACCTTCGACCCGGCGCTGCGAGAGGCGGCGCGGCGCTCGCTGCAAAGAAAAGGTGTCGAGGTGATGCTGGGCGCCAGGGTCGCGGACGTTACGGACCAATCGATTCGACTCGCGGGCGGTGAGGAGATCAGCGTCGGCACCGTGGTGTGGACGGCGGGCGTGCGAGGGTCGGAGGTGGGCGCGCTGCTTGGGGTGAAGCTCTTGCGTCAGGCGCGGGTGCCGGTGGACAAGACTCTCCAGCTTCCCGGCCACCCGGCGGTGTTCGTAATCGGCGACCTCGCCGGGGCCGTCGACGGCGCCAACCCGCTGCCGATGCTGATTCCCGTTGCCATGCAGGAGGGCCGGCGGGTGGCGGCAACCATCGGCGACATGGTTCGCAATGGCGGCGCGTCAGCGTTTGTTTACAAGGATCCCGGCACGATGGCGACGATCGGCCGCAACTCCGCCGTGGCCCAGCTCGGTCGGGTCCGCCTTTCTGGGTTTCCCGGTTGGGTGATGTGGCTGACGGTGCACCTGGTCAACGTGGTCAGCTTCCGCAGCCGGATCCTCGTCCTGATCAACTGGGCCTGGGACTACCTCTTCTACGACCGCCCGATCCGGCTCGTCCTGCGCGCGTACGACGACCACCCTGATTGAGTCCGGCGCGTCACAAACGGGCTCCAGGCGGGGCTGATACTTGTGAGGTGCATCCCAGGCTGGCGTCGACGTGCGCGGGTGCCCTGACGGTGGTCGTGCTCGCTGCGTGCGGGGGCTTGCAGCCCGAAGACCCGGCGCAGGCCCTTCGCGACGGGGGCGCTGCGATGGCGAAGCTGAAGACGGTCCACGCCAATTTGAAGTTCACGAAGGGCACGGTCAGCTTCCGAGGCTTCACGCTGGTGGCCGCGAAGACTGCCGTGCGGCTGCCGGCTGACAGCGATACGACCTACACCGTGCGCCAGAAGGACGTGCAGCTTGCGCTCGAAGTGATCATCTCCGGTGGCAATGTCTACCTCCACCTGCCGTTCTCGGGATACAACGAGCTCACGGGGGCGGACGCCGCGGACATCCCAGACCTCGCGAAGCTCTTCGATGCGAAGAGCGGACTGCCTGCGGTGATCCCGGCAGGACGCGCTCCGAAGTACGTGGCCGTCGAACAGGTCGACGGGGTCGACTCGCATAAGGTGGAGGCGACCTACACGACGACTCAGATCCACAGCATGCTGCCGCAGCTGACCTCGTCGGGCGATGTGGATGCGGTGATCTGGATTGGTGGTTCGGACCATTTGATCCGCAAGGCTGTGCTGTCCGGGCCATTTGGCGACAACGGCGCCGCGAGCTCGGTCGAAGTCGACCTGAGCGGATTCGATGGCGCGGTGACGATCGCCACGCCGGCTGTTTCTTAACGGGCTGGGTTGCGCGGGTTTTTCGAGTCCAGTAGGCTCGACCCCAGGAGCGTCGGTTGGGGGAGGGACCGACAAAGTAAAGGGAGGGCCCGACAAAGGGTGCGCCTGAGCTCGAAGCGGGCATCGGACACGCGCGAGGTCGCGGACGCTGCCGCTCCCAATCGCCGTGCCGCGCTCCTCCTCCTTCTCCTCGCGGGGGTCGGGCTCTTCATCACCGCCCTCGACGCGTACGTCGTCGTCACCCTCCTGCCCGCGATGATCGCCGACATCGGGCTGACCATCGACCGCTTCGAGCAGGCGACGCCGATCGTGACCGGCTTTCTCGGCGGCTACGTGGTGGCGATGCCGCTTCTCGGCGCCTATTCGGACGTCCGCGGCCGGGCGCCTGTGTACGCGGCTTGCATGTTCGTGTTTGCCGTGGGCTCCGCCGTCACGGCGACCGCCGGCCTGTGGAGCTTCGCGGGATTGCCGTGGCTCGTTGCGGGCCGGTTCCTACAGGGCCTCGGCGGGGGCGGCCTGGTTCCCCTGTCCCTGGCCTTAGCCGCCGACCTCTATCGCAACCAGCACCGAATGCTCGCCTTGGGCTCGGTGGCGGCGATGCAGGAGGCCGGCAGCGTCTTCGGACCGTTGTACGGAGCGACACTGGCCGCGGCCGCGACCACACTCGGCGGCTGGCGTTTCGTCTTCTGGCTCAACCTCCCGCTGGCCGCCCTGTGCGCGGCCGCGCTGCTGTTTGCCAGACGGAGGCAGAGCCGGCTCGATGCCGCGGCGGCGACGTCGCTCGACTGGGCGGGCGCCGGGCTCCTGGGAGGTGGTCTTGGGCTCATGGTGCTCGCTCTTTACCCGGACGACCCCACGGCCCGCGCCACAAGTGGCCTGCTCATCCCCGTAGGAGCGTTGAGCATTGCGGTCCTTGGCCTGTACGCGTGGCGCCAGGCCAGACGGTTGGAGCCTCTCATTCCGCGCCGCCTTCTGAACAGCCGCGCGTTCATCGGGGCAACGGCGGCCAACCTGTTGATCGGCGTCGCCCTGATGGTCGCGCTCGTCGACGTTCCTCTTCTGGGCCGCCTCGTCTTCAAACTCGACCAGCTGGGTTCAGGTCTGCTGCTGTCGCACTTCCTGATCGGAGTTCCAGCCGGCGCGGTGGCTGGGGCATTGCTTGCGACGCGCATCGGCGGGCGTACGACCGCGGTTGCTGGGATGGTGCTTGCCGCGGCCGCATTCACACAGATGGCCGGCTGGCAGTCCAGCGAGCTGGGCTCGAGGTTGGGACCGCTGCCGGTAGCCGACGTTGCTCTCACTGCGTGCGGCCTCGGTTTCGGCGCCGTCATCGCCCCCCTCGCGGCCACGGTGCTCGAGCTGACCCGCGCCGAGCACCACGGTCTCGCATCGAGCCTTGTCGTCCTGTCACGCACGATGGGAATGCTCATCGGTTTGGCCGTGCTCACGGCATACGGCCTCTATCGGTTCCACCAGATCCTCGGCACGCCCCAGCTCAACGACCCGGATGTCCGTGCCCGTGTTGATCATCTGGAACGGTTGGTGGCGGCTGCTTTTCTCCAGGAGTACCGCGAGATATTCGCGGTCGCGGCCGCGCTCTGTCTTCTCGCGGCTCTCGTCGCCGGATTGACGATTCAGCGCCGGGTTGCCACCGCCATCAAATAGGAGTGGTGGTAGCGAAATGCATCGTCGGGATCGCCAAGGCTGTCCATGGCTGATTCGACCTCGGCCTCGAGCTCCATCCGATAGCGAGGTCCGAGGGCTTTGATCAACGTGTAAGGCAGAGGCCCCGCGCCGGCCATCATCTCGATCCATTCGCGCGCGTTCTGGGCACGGCCGCCTGTGACCATCTCTGTCAGGAGGTTCACGTCGAAGCCGGCGGACTCCAGCAGCTGCGGCAGAACGTCAGGTTCGCCAAAGCGCGAGCGCTCCGAGCTGTAGCGGGGAAGGCTCAGGTAATGCCTCCGCGCCAGCGGGGCCAGGCCCTGAAAAAACAGGTCCTGAGCGCGCGTGCTGAGGCTGCGCCGCTGGCACGAGACGGCCAGCCGGCCCCCAGACTTGAGCACCCGGTGAGCCTCGCTCAACGCCTCGCCCGGATCCGCCAGGTACGCGAGCGTTTCGCCCATCGTCACCAGGTCGAAGGTCTCCGGCCGGAATACCAGCCGCTCCGCGGCCATCCCTAGAAACTGGCTGTTCTTGCCGTGCTTCGATCGCGCGAACGACAGCATGCGGTCCGATAAGTCGATTCCGATCACCAGCCCTGGGTTGACCTTGGCCGCCACCAGGTGCGCGACCAAGCCGGTGCCGGTCCCGACGTCGAGCGCGCGCTGCCCCTTCTTGGGCTTGACCAGGTCGACCAGCCTGGCCGCGACCCGAGCATGCTGGCCACCCGCCCAGCCGTCGTACGCCGGAGCGATCTGGTCGAAGAAATCGACCAGGTGGTCGATCATGTCGTCAGACGCGTCCGGATCCATCAGCGCCATCTTTGACTGCTACAGGGCCACGCGCCGATCCCGGTTGCCTCCCTCTGCTGTTGTCCGACGACCACTTTGCTACGATGCTAGCTCGTCTAATTCCCAACTCCTACGAGTTACGCGTTCTGCGCGCAAGTCCAGTTGGCCGTCGCAGTTGTGCAGGACGAGGGAAAGGCTCTATCAACGTCGTGGAGGACGCCCAAATGACCCAAGCCGAAAAGTCCGGGACCCACTCTGCCGCCGCCACCCAGAACGGCGGCACCAATGTCGTCAATCTCGGCCCTCGCGACAGCCTGCACGGCCGGCTCGAGATCCAGGGCGACCTCAAAGTGGCGGGCAATGTCGAGGGTGAGCTAAAGGCCAGCGGCGATGTGTCGGTGGACAGCACCGCGAATGTCCAGGCCACGATCGAAGGCTCGAACATCAGCGTTCGCGGCCAGGTCAATGGCAACGTGACCGCCAGGCGCCGCCTGACTCTAGGCGGATCTGGGCGACTCAACGGCGACGTGAAGGTCAGCCGGCTCACGGTCGAAGACGGAGCGACCCTGAACGGCAACGTCACCATGGCCCCGGAAAAGTCTTAAGGGCGACCGTCTAAGCAGCTCTTCCTTCCACCCCTTCCGCGTGCCTGACAGCGGGGAGCACGACGGTCTCCAGGTAGTCGTGGGCCGCCTCCATGACGGCGTGGGTGATCCTCCATTCCAGGGCCTCGAACGCCGCCTCGTCCCGATTCAGGCGGCCCAGCCGCAGCCGCCAGAAACCGGCGCCGAGGTTGAGGCCGGGGAGCGGTCCACGACTCGGCGCCCCGACCACCGGCACCCCTGCCGCCGGCAGAGCGTCCTCGGCTGGAGCTGCGGCCGTCGGAGGAAGCAACAGCGGGTCCGAACCCGGCCCGGTCGCGCCGGCGAGTGTATGCCATGCGATCAGGGTCAACGCGCCCACGACCGCGCACTCTGCAACGATCATCCAGGTCAGCGGCGCTCGGAGGAACCGGTGCATGCGGCCAGGCTAGACCCCGGCGGAATCACAGAGAACCCTGCTTGTTAATGCCCCGGCAGCGGCAGAGTCCGTAGGGCCGCAATGCCTCGATCGATCGTCTCCAGGCGTTTGGGAAAGCTGAAGCGCAGGTGCCCGCGACCGCGCTGCGGGTCGTGGTAGAAGCTCGAGGCCGGGACCGTCGCCACCGCTGCGCGCTCGATGAGGTGGCGCGCCATCGCCATGTCATCGTCGAACCCAAATCCATCGATGCCCGCCATCACGTAGTACGCCCCGTCCGGCATTGCGGCGTCGAACCCACATTCGCGGAGCCCCGTCACGATGGCGTCGCGCCGCTCGCGGTAGTCGCCGACCAGCTCCATATAAAAGGACGGGGGCAGGTCCAGAGCGGATGCGATCGCGATCTGCAGAGGATGCGCGGCTCCCACCGTGAGGAAGTCATGCACCTTTCGGATACCGCCGGTGAGGTCGGGCGGCGCGACGATCCAGCCCACCCGCCAGCCGGTTACCGAAAACGTCTTGCTGGCGCCGCTGATCGTGATCGTCCGGTCTGCCATCCCCTCGAGCGTCGCCAAGCTGATGTGCCGACCGCGATACACGAGGTGCTCATAGATTTCGTCGGTGATCGCGATGGCGTTGTGCTCGACGCAAAGCTGTGCGATCAGCTCGAGCTCTGACCCTGAGTACACCTTGCCGGTCGGGTTGTGGGGCGTGTTGACGACAACGGCCCTGGTCTTTCGGTTGAAAGCCGCGCGCAGCTCATCGGGGTCGAATGACCAATCCGGAGGGCGCAGCGTCACATACCGGGGCGTACTCCCGCTAAGGATGCAATCCGGGCCGTAGTTCTCGTAGAAGGGCTCGAAGATGACGACCTCGTCGCCGGGATCGACGGCGGTGAGCATGGCCGCGATCATGGCCTCTGTGGCGCCGCACGAAACTGTGATCTCAGTCTCCGGATCGACATCGCGCCCCCACGCCGCGGATTGCTTCTTAGCCACCGCCTGGCGTAACTGCGGCGCTCCCCATGTGGTCGCGTACTGGTTGTATCCGTCGCGAAGCGCGACGGCGGCGGCTTCGACGATCCGCGGATCGGTCTCGAAATCCGGGTAGCCCTGCGCGAAGTTGATGGCACGCTCCGGGCCGTTGAGGGCGTGATTCAATCGCGTCATCTCGCGGATGACGGACTCGGTGAAGCTCTGGGCCTTCAGCGACAGACGGTCAGTGCCCAGGATCGGCCCGTTCGAGTCGTATGTCGGTGCTGGAACACGAGTGACAGCGCTCAGGCATCTCAAGCCCGCGCTCCCAGCGCCCGCAAATGTTGCAGGTCCAACGCGTGCTCGCGAAGAAGTCGAGAACGTCGGAGCGGCTCAGAAGCCCGACCATCTTGCCGTTCTTGATCACCGGCACGCGGCGGATGCGCTCGCCGATGAGCAGCCGGGCCGCTTCGTCGATACCCGTGTCCTCGCTGACCGTGATGACATGTGAGCTCATGATGTCGCGGGCGACCTTGCCCTTCTTCGAAAAGACGTCGACCTCGGAGACGATGCCAGTCACGTGGCCGTCGCTGCCGATCACAGGCGCGCCGGTGATGCGCTTGGAGGCGAGCGTCGTCGCGATCTCGTCGACCGGCGTGTCTTCGCGGAAGGTGATCACGTTTCGCGTCATCACCTCTTTGACCGGGATCATGGGTGGTTAAGCAGTTTAGCCACCGTTTCGAGATTCGCGTTGCCCCCTGTGAGGATCAGACCAGCTCGGTCGCCGCGCAGCTTTTCCGCCATGTGTGCGGCAAGGGGCAGAGCGCCCGTCGGTTCCAGCGCCAGGTGCAGCCGCGTCCAGGCAAGCGCAACGGCGGCGGCGATCTCGTCCTCCGTGACCGTGACGATCTCGTCGACGAGTCCCTGCTCGAACATCACCTCGAAATTGCGCCTGCCGATCGCGGTGGTACGCACTCCGTCGGCCAGCGTTGCGGGCGCCTGTTCGAGGGTCTGGATGCTGCCGGCCTTCCAGCTGCGGTAGGCGTCGTCGGCGGATGCGGGCTCGACACCGACCACGCGGATCGAAGCGGAATGGCTCTTGGCCGAGATTGCCGTGCCCGACAGCAGCCCGCCCCCGCCCACGGGCGTCGCGATCACTTCGAGTCCGGGCTCGCCTTCCAGAAAGTTGTCTTGCAGAAGCTCCAGAGCCGCGGTGCCCTGGCCATGGATGACGTCCCAGTCATCGAACGGGTGCACGAGCGTGAGCTGCCGTTCCGCCATGACTTCGTGAAGGCGCTGCTCGCGATTTGCGAACGTGATGCCCTTCTGGATGACCTCCGCTCCTAGAGCGCGCGTCGCCGCCACCTTGGCGGGATTCGCGTCCTCCGGGATGAGGATCAGAGCGGGAAGGCCGACCGTGCGCGCCGCCAGCGCAACCGCCTGTGCGTGATTGCCCGAGCTGACCGCGATAACGCCATTGGGGCGAGGGCCGCGCTCGATCAGAGACAGCACCGCGTTGAACGCGCCACGGGGCTTGAAAGAGCCGGTGATCTGAAAACATTCGGCCTTCAGGCGCAGCCCCGGAGTCAGGTCGGTGCGAAGCGAAGGCGTATGGCGAACGTTCGGACGGATCCGCTCGGCGGCGGCGCGGACTGCCGCGGCGTGCTCGTCCAGAAATCGGCTCACGCCACGGCTGGTTCTGTTTCAGAGACCCGATCCGGCTTGCGAGCCCGAATGTTCGTGAGCACGATGCCAGTGAGGATCACCACCATGCCGGCGATGATCGGGAGCGTGACCACCTCGCGCAACAGGATGACCCCCCAGATCACGGCGGTCACCGGGACCAACAGCGTCACCCCCGTTGCTCGCACCGGCCCGAGCGTGTTCATGATGTAGAAGTACAGCAGCAAGGCGATCCCGGAGCCGCCAACTCCAAGCGCGACGACCGCGGCCAGCGACGGCAGAGCGACATGGACGCTGGGCAGCGCAGGTCCGGCGAAGGGAATCGAAAAGACAGCTGTGGCGGCAAGCTGCCCAAGGGCCACTTCATAGACGCTGACACCGCGCATCCTCCGGCGCTGATAGAGAGCGTTTACCGCATACGACAGCGACGCGAGCACGACCGCCACGGCGCCCACCGCATTCCCACCAAGGCCCTTGGCCGCCAGGTCGGGCACCACGAGAATTACAACTCCCACGAGCCCGATCAGCACCCCCGCGTAGTTCAACGGGCTCGGGCGGTCGCTGGGGATGACCCAGTAGACGAGCACAGCCGTCCAGAGTGGAGTCGTCGAGTTCAGGATGCTCGCCAGCCCGCTCGAGATCCGCTCCTCGCCCCAGGCGATGGCGGCCCACGGCAGCAGCCCTCCCGTGATCCCCAACAACGCAAACGGTATGAGCCGGCGTCTCCATCCTTCGCCTAACAACGGGCGGCCCATGGCTCGCACGATGAGGGCCAGCGCTGCGCAACCGCTGGCTGAGCGGATGAGCACCAGCGCGGCCGGGCTCATATCGTGGACGGCGACCTTGATGAACAGGAACGAGACACCCCAAATCAGGGCGAGCCCGACAAGGGCCAGGTAGGGCAAGACACGGCGATTGGAATCAGACACGCGTCTGCCAATCGTCGGACGACAGCACAAGGGTCACCGGGCCGTCGTTTTCGATGCTCACACGCATGTCTGCTCCAAAGCTCCCGGTCTGGGTCTCTATTCCGCGTTCTCTAAATCGCTCGGCGAACGCGAGATAGAGTTCCTCGGCACGCTTTGGATCCCCTGCCTTCAGCAGGCTCGGCCGCCGGCCGCGGCTCATATCTGCGAACAGCGTGAACTGGGAAACGATCAGGGCCGAGGCGTTCACATCCTCGAGGCTGAGGTTCATCTTTCCGGCTTGGTCCGCGAAAAGCCCGGACCGATGGTTGCAACCTGCTGCTCACCAGCCTCGTCCCAGGTCACGGACCCGGAGGCGACGCGTTGGGCGACGATCCTCAAACGCGGCTACTAGATCTTCGGGCCGAAGTGGGGCTCGGCGTGGACCAGCGAGTCGATGTAGCGGAAGCGTTCATAGCGGTGTTGGAGCAGCTCCTCCGCAGGCTGCGCGAGCAGCGGCTGCAGGTGACGGTGCAGAGCCTCGTCGAGCGCTCGCGCCGCGGCGTCGTGATCGAGGTGAGCCCCGCTTTCCGGTTCGGTAATCACCTCCTCGACGACACCCATCGCCAGCAAATCGCGCGAGGTGAGCTGCAGCTGCTCCGCGGCCTCGACCTTGCGGGCGTTGTCGCGCCACACGATCGATGCGGCGGCTTCGGGCGACGCGACGGAGTAGATCGAGTTCTCCAGCA
>MNES01000048.1 GCA_001917815.1 Chloroflexi bacterium 13_1_40CM_65_17
GATCTCAGCCTCCTTACAGGATGTAGACGCTGCGCAAAACTTCGGTAACCGTCGTCACACCGGCCGCCGCCTTCTCCCACGCATCCACCCGGAGGGGGACCACCCCACCCTGCACGGCGGCGGCCATGATCTCGCGGTGACCCGCTCGGGCGATCACGAGACGCTTCAGTTCGTCGGTCATCGTTAGGACCTCGAACACCCCGATTCGGTCGTAATAGCCGGTGTGGTTGCACCGCGCGCAGCCCTGGCCGTGGTAGAGCTGCGCCGGCACGGGGCGGCCAAGTGAAGCGGCGAACTCGGCCTCCTCGACCGTCGGCGCGTGTGCCGTCTTGCAGCCGTCACACACCTTTCGCACCAGGCGCTGCGCCACGATCGCGATCACCGAAGACGCGATCAGGAAGCCCTCGATCCCCATGTCGATGAACCGAAGCAGCGCGCCGGCGCCGTCGGTGGCATGCAGTGACGAGAGCACGAGGTGGCCGGTCAGCGCCGACTGGACGGCGATCTCAGCGGTCTCTCGGTCGCGGATCTCGCCCACCAGGATGATGTCCGGATCCTGGCGCAGGATCGCCCGCAGCCCGTTGGCGAAGCTGATGTCTGCCAGCTTGTTGATCTGGCTCTGGTTGATGTTTTCGAAGGTGTACTCGACCGGATCTTCGATGGTCATGATGTTGCGGACCTGCTGGTCGAGCTCGTGGATGGCGGCGTAGAGGCTGGTCGTCTTGCCGCTGCCGGTCGGTCCGGACACGATGATCATTCCGTACGGCGAGTGCAGCATGGTGTGGAATCGCCCATAAGCGCTCCGCGAGAAGCCCAGCTGCTGCAGGGTGATGAGCGATCGCCCGCGGTCGAGCAGCCTGAGCACCAGCTTTTCGCCCCAGATCGTCTCGATCGTGGCCACGCGAACGTCGAGATCGCGGTTGTCCACGGTGAGGCTGATCTGACCGTCCTGCGCGCGACGCCGCTCGACGATGTTCATGTCGGCCATGATCTTGATTCGAGACGCCAGCGCCGCCCCGGTGGACGTGGGCAGATGGGCGACGTCCTGCAGCACGCCGTCAATCCGGAACCGGATGCGGAGATAGTCCTTCTGGGGTTCGACGTGGATGTCGGACGCCCGGTCACGAAGCCCCTGCGTGATCAGCATGTTGACGATCTCGACAGCGGGCGAGGTGGCGGTGACGTTCGAGAGCTCGAAGACGATCGACCGCGTGGCGCCGATCTGCGGCCTGCTCTCCTCCAGCGAGAGCGCGGCCTCGTGGATTCTCGGCCGCATACTGTGTATCCGACTCAGGTTGGCCAGGATGTCCGATCGCCCGGCGAGGTAGGGAGCGATCACGAGGCCGGTGATGAGGCGCAGGTCGTTGACGAGGTGCAGGTTGCGGGGGTCGGCCATGGCGACGGCCAGCTCCCCATCTTTGTTCCGGATCGGCAGCAGCACGTGCTTGCGCGCGAAGTCCGCAGGCACCAGCTGGGCCGCCTCGGGGTCGACAGCCTCCCGTCGCAGATCGGCGATCGGAATCTCGAGGTGTTCGCCTAGAACCGACGTTAGCCGATCCTCGTCGAGGATTCCGAGCTCAAGAAGCACCGCTCCCAAGACTCGCGAGCTTTGCAGCTGGAGGTCGAGGGCGCGCCGAAGCTGACCTTCATTGATCAGCCGAAGGGCGAGCAGCCGCTCACCGAGACGTGGGGCACCCTCCTGGGCCGGCAGCGTCGCCTGCACCGGGTTCGAAGCCATTGCCTTGATGGTGCGGACGCCGGGCCGTTTTGAGAATGGGTATCGCCCGCCTCCCTGGGTCCTTTGTCCCGGTCGGCCTGAGGACATCCCCCGCTAGTTAGCGGTCAGGCCCATCCTGGCAGCGCAGAGCATGGCCTCCGTGCGGCTGCGCAGCTCGAGCTTTCGGTAGATGTTGGCCAGGTGATTGCGAACCGTCTTGTGGCTGATGCCACGAGCCGCCGCGATGACCGGAATGGACTTCGCCTCGCCGATCATCGTCAGGATGTCCAGCTCCGTAGGCGATAGCTGGCTCGCCGGCCGGCGAGCGTGTGGCGAGGTGTCGTTAAGACGCGCGAGCACCAGGCCCATGAGGTTTGCACCGACCGCCCGGTGACCCGAGAGCACGGTCTGCACCCCGACCAGGAATTCGTCGAGGGCCGCGTCCTTGGTGAACATGCCGGCCACGCTAGTTTGGAGCGCAGCCGCCATGAGTCGTTCGTCTTCGAGCTCGCCGAGTAGGATCACCGGTACCCGCGGCGTGACCTGGGAGAGTCGCGCGGCTACCTCAACCCCAGGGATCGGTTCTGAGCGGACCTCGCAGAAGACGAGGTGCACATCACCGCGGAGAGCGATCTCGAGGCCCGCATCCGTGTCATGAGCGACCTGGACCCCAGCACGCACCGGCGGTGCGGTCAATAGGCTGCTGAGCGCGGCGAGAAACAATGGCTGACGGTCGATCAGCAGCACGTTCGGGCCCTGCGCGTCCACTCGGTATGTAGCGCCCGCCGATCCGCTACGGCCCGGAACAACCACCACTATGCTCGGGACTGTATGTGCCCAGGCTGACCCGAGTTAATGGGATCGTCGTACTAGTTCCACGGGACGCCGTGGGCCCAGCGTCCCGGGACTCTCAGTGCTGAGTCCAGAAAAACGCTCGCCAATTCATCGGCCCAGTCGGCCGGGCTGCGCCTTGGCGAGCTGATTCCCGGACCCACCACTGGGGTCAGATTTCGACCAGGCCCTTGCGAACGGCGTAAAGAACCGCCTGGGCGCGGTCGTAGATGTCGAGCTTCTCGTACATGTTGCTGACGTGGTTGCGGACGGTTTTCTCGCTGATCTTCAGCTTGTATGCGATCTGCTTGTTGGCCATCCCGGTCGCCAGCATCTTCAAGATCTCGACCTCGCGCGCCGTCAGGCCGTCGTAGAACTCCTTCGGCGTCGTGGCGCCGGTCAGCATCTCCAGTACGCGGTTGGCGACGGCGCTGGCCATCACCCGCTCGCCGGCGACCACCGCGAGGATGCTGGAAACGATCGCTCCGGCTTGCGAATCCTTGAGCACGTAGCCGCTCGCGCCGGCCTTCAATGCCTGGATCACGTGGTTATCGGCTTCGAAGGTGGTCAGCATGAGAACTTTGATCTTCGGGTTCTCGGTAACGATGCGGCGCGTGGCCTCGATGCCATCGAGGTTCGGCATCTTGATGTCCATCAACACGACGTCGGGCTTCAACGCAAGCGCGATCTTGACCGCGTCGAGCCCGTCGACAGCTTCGCCCACGACGTTTACACGATCGTCGATGTCGAGGAGTCGTGCCAATCCCGACCTGAAAAGGGTTTGGTCGTCGGCGATGACCACGCGCGCCGTGCGGGTGGTCGTGTTCGCGTTTGCCGGTGGTTGTGTCGCAGTGCTCAAATCAGATGCTCCTTGGGAAGAATTGCGCGAACGGTCGTCCCGCCCCCGGCTACGCTTTCGACTTCGAGGCGGCCGCCCAGGAGCACCGCCCGCTCCTGCATACCGAGCACACCCATACCAGGCACGCGGTCGCCCGTCCCGGACTCCGCGCCACGTCCATCGTCCCTGACTTCGACGGCCAGCTGGCCGCCAAGCCCGGAGCCGAGTGCAACCACAACCAGCCGGGCGCCACTGTGCAGCCGCACGTTGGTGAGGGCCTCTTCGATGATGCGATAGATGTTGAGCGCCGCCTGCGAGCGCAGGTGAGCAGGCCACAACGGCGAGACAAGTAGGCGCACGTCAACACCTGTCCGCTCCTTGAAACGCGCGAGTAGGGCTCGGACCGCATCCGCGAAGCCCTCCTCGATTCCAGATTCACCACGCAAGTCGTACAGGACTCGTCGCAGGTTGCTCAGAACATCGCGAGTGGACTCTTGCAGCTCGCCTAGCTGCCGGAGCGCGCTCTGCCGACCTGTCTGCTCGACCTTGAAGTTCTCCAGCTCGATCAGCATCGTGGTGAGCGTCTGGGCCACCCGGTCGTGCAGCTCCCGAGCAAGCATTCGACGGACGTGGTCGGCGATGGCCGTGCTTTCGCCATATACCGAGTCGCCAACGACTAGCGGCGATGCCACCCCTATTCCCTTTTTCCCTTTCCCCGATGGATGATTACCGAGTCACGATCCGAGCGTCCGAAAACCCAAGCCAATTGCCGCCCAGGCCGGGTCTTTTTCCTATAAAAAGTCCCTATAGCAACAAAAGCCCACGTGAAATCCCAAGTCAATGGGTAGAACTGACCATTTTTTCCCCAGGCCCCACACAAAGGGGCTGGTTTCGGGATAAAAGCCCAGCTTCAGGCGCTAATGTCCTGGCGGGCCGCGGCAGCGGCTTGCGTGCGATTGCGAACCTGGAGGACGGTCAGCACCTCATGCACGTGCTTGTTCACCGTGCCGATGGAGATGCTCAGTCGGGCCGCGATCTCGCGGTTGGTGCGCCCGAGTTTCAGGTGGTCGAGGACCTGGCGCTGGCGAGGGCTCAGACCTCCGATGCGGCCGGTGGTGCCTTTCGCGCGCCGATGCGATCTTGGCCTGCCCCGTGTCCCGGTCGAGCTGCCTGCAGCCAGCCGCCTGATCGAGGTGACCATCTCGGCCACCGGCATTCCCTTGGACAGGAACATCTCAGCGCCCGCACGCTTGCTCGCCGGCGCGATTCTCTCGTCGAGGCTCGCGCTGATGACTGCGACCTTCACGTCCGGCCACTTCTCCGTCACCTCGCGGGTCGCCGCGATACCGTCCTTTCCGGCTCCCATGTAGACGTCCATGAGAATCACGTCGACAGGGGTCTTCCGCATGACCGCATCAAGGTTGGTGGGCGAGCCCATCTCCCACGGGATGTCGATGTCCGACTCCCGCTCCAGGGCCCGCTTCAGGCCCAGCCTGAAAATAGGGTGATCGTCGACGATCCCGACTCGGATCGCCGACCGGCGCTGACTTGCTCCTGCGATCTCCTTCCTTCCTCCAGGCGGCTTCGCAAACCGCCCGGACCCATCCCCAACGACGCCTGCGAATCATAAGGCAAGTTAGGGCACCGATAAGCGAATACTTTCTTTCCGCATTCTTCCCGGGTACCGGGACATTCGCCCCATTGGTCCCGACGGTCCTGGCGTGCGACGCTGCGTCCCGGCGTGGACAACATGAATGCCCGCGCGGGGGAGGATGGCATGTTCGAACGATGGTCTGGACGGCTCTTTTATCGGGTGTTCCTACCGATAGCGGTGGTCGTCAATCTGGGTTTGGGACTGGTCATCCTGACTTACCTGCGACCGGAGGGGTCCTTGGGATGGCTGGAGGTGACGACGGGCGCCTTCTGCTGCGTCGTCGCAGGTTGGCTTGCCGCGTCGGCCTGGTCCAAGTCCTACTGGGGAAAGGCCATGGCACGCCAGATCACGGCGTGGCGCCAGATAGCCGACGCGATCTTCACCTGGCTCGAGGAAGTGCCCCTGCCGGCCGAGTCGCTCCAACGACTGAAGCGGTCGCTGGACGAGGTGTACGCCCCCCGGTAGCTCGGTCTAGGAGCCTGACCGGGCTCTGGAGGACCCCTCCGACAGCCGCCTCAGCTGGTCGAGTGCGTGGCGAGCGTGAGCGACCATCTCTGCTGCTTCAAGGCTCAACCGCTCCGAATGTCGGGATAGCCGGTCATGGTCAACGGCGTCGGGGCTGGCGCCGGCCTCCTGGAGCGTCGTGCGCTGCAGCACGACCAGAGAATCGAACCACTCCACGTCGCTGGTGAGCGTCATCAGAATGCGGACGAAATCGTCGCCGGCGCTACTCATGTACGCAGCAACCTAGCCCGGCAACTAATCCAACCGCAATCGTGAATTTCCATGGTTCGTCCTCATGGAAATCCGTGCTGCTCCCGAATCGAGTATCGGGAGCTACTTCGACCACGCCGCATGGCAGGAACGGGCCGGCGATCTGGGAGGTGCCAGTCGCGAACGTGCGGAACCTCGACTGCACTCACTACCCGGAACCGCAAACCGGGGTGCGTTACACGGCGTCCTCAGGCGAGTGCTGACCGACGAGCTGGCGTTCTATCGATGAGGCTACTCGGATGCCACACACCGTCGCGGCGCTGTTCGACGACGAGGCCCAGGCCGAGTTCGCGGTGCACGCGCTCAGATCAGCGCGTTTCGTCTCGGCTCGCACCCAGGTCCGGCGGGCGCAGCCGGCCCAGATGCCCGACATCGGAGCCACAGCTTTGCGGGGCCTCGAGATCGGGTATCTCGTCGGGACCGCGGCCGGCGCGGTGTTGGGCGTCATCGCGGCGGGGCTGATCCCGCGAACCCACGTGTTCCTTCACGGCGGGGTTCTGGTGCCCTTGATCCTGGCCATCGCGTTCGGCTTGGCGGGCGGGTTGACCGGCATGCTCCTCAGCGCATGGGCATCGCGGGACCGGGGGGTCCTTTACGAGCGGGAGGTGAAGTCGAGCCCGTACATGGTCACCGTCGTCACCGACCCGGAGCGCACGGAGTACGCGCGCAAGATCCTGATCTCGAAGGGCGCGATCGAAACCTCGCGCCTCGAATCGCGCCCAGCGCGCCGCAGTGGCAGGCGAGCGCTCGGATAGCGAGCGAAAACTAAGCGCCCACGTCCCGCCGCTGAAGCAGGACGGCGCCCAGCCCGAATCCCCCGACGCACACGGCGATGAGGATCCACAGCCCGGTCCAGTCGATCCCGTTGGACAGCGGGTTTCCGTACAGGGACAGCAGCGAGAGCCTCATGACCCAGTCGGGCCATTTCAAGAGCGGCCCGAGCTGGGTGATGATATAGCTCGCGAAAACGAGGGTCGCCAGGACGATTACGGTTTGACGCGGTACCCGGCTGGCCAGCAATGCGCCAACCGCGGCGAAGCTCACGCCGAACGGGATGGCGGCGAGGGAAGCCTGGAACAGGTCGCCGGCCTGCACGTTGATGTTCGATGCGTGCGCGCCGTAATAGAACGATAGCGAGCTGAACCCGACCACGAGCGAGGTGCCGATCACCAGCGTCGCCGCGCGCTCTATCACAACCCGTGTGCGCGAGACCGGCGCGCTCAGGAC
This sequence comes from Chloroflexi bacterium 13_1_40CM_65_17, assembly GCA_001917815.1. Classification (GTDB taxonomy): domain Bacteria; phylum Chloroflexota; class Dormibacteria; order Dormibacterales; family Dormibacteraceae; genus UBA10449. The sequence continues at coordinate 7,042 of MNES01000048.1, forward strand.
CATCTCGAGCCGGCCCTCGTTGTCGTCCGAGGCCCACCGGGCAACCTGGGCGATGGCGTAGGCCGCCAGGAGCAGCTGAAAGATTCCGAACCAGAAAAAGCCAGTGAGCGCGACGTACGGATCACCGTGACCGGCAATGGTCAGGTAGGCCCGGAATGCGGTGGCGCTCTTGCTGAGGTCGACCAGCTGGCGCCCAAGGGACGCCATGTAGGCCGCGCCCAAGCTGGTACCGATGATCCATGCCAGGAGCCCGAGCCGCTGCTCGTACAGCGCGGACAGGACCGGCAGCCTGAGCAGCGGGTTGTGCGCGGGCGCCTGGGCCAGCGGCGCCTCACGCGAACGCCTGTGGATCAGCGACGAGCCCAGGTCTCGACGCTGCATGAACCACGCCGCGACAGCGAACAGGACCGCCGCGAACACGAACAGCCCGACCGTGCCCACGGCGTCGAAGGAGCCCCCCGAGGTCAATGGATTCGAGCGGTCGTAGTAATAGAAGGGCGACACGAACTGGGCGGTCTGATGGAGGCTGTCGATCGACCTGCCCAGCGAGTTGATGAAGAACATGACCAGCAGCACTCCGCTCGAGACTCCGATGGTGGCGCTCCGAGAAGCGGTTAGCTGGCCGATGACGACCACGATCGCGTAGCTCGCGATCACCACCGCGAGCAGGGCGATCGAAACCTCGGTGACCGCCTGCAGGTCGAGCGCGGTTCCTGCCGAGATGGCGCCGGCGTCGATGGCGGCCGACGTCGCGACGACCGCGATCGCGGCGGCGACGAAGAAGCCGGCGACCCGCGCCACCAGGTACCGGATCGGGCTTACGCCCGCGCTCACCCACTCGTCGAGGAGGCCCCGCTCCTCGTCGCCGCGGCTCGCGCCCGCTCCCGAGATGACTACCCAGATCCCGAAGAGCAGAGGCAGGACGCCGTATACGCGCCACTGGAGAAACCCGGAAATGTTGTCGAGGCCGACAGGTTTCGGGAGCAGGTAGATGAGCGACTGGCCCAGCACCTCCATCTGGTGGCCGAATGCCGCCTGCTGAGCCGGCGTCGTCCCGGCCGCCGACTTGTAAGCGGACGCCTGTATCAGCCCATAGAAGATGCCGAACGCCGTCATGGCGATGAGCCCGCCGCGCTGGAGGCGCCAGGTTATGCGCAGCATGTCATCGCCTGGGCGCGGCAACTGACGGCAGCGACGCGGGCACCGGCTCTTCGCGGTAATAGGTCAGGAAGACCTCTTCGAGGCTGGGCTCGTGGCTCGAGAGGTTGACGACCTCACTGCCATCGATCGCCCGCATCAAAGCGGCAAAGGTGCCGTGAACCGTGCATCGAAGCGTGCTGCCGTTGACCTCTATGTGGTCCACGCCCGCCGCCGCGCGAATGGCGTCAACAGGCGGCTTGCCGGCGAACTCGATCTCGACCTCATGGACCCGGATGTCATGAAGCTCGTGGAGGGTCGCAGTCCTGATCAGCCTGCCCGATCGGATGATGCCCACCCGGTCGCTTATGTGCTCGACCTCGGAGAGGATGTGCGACGAGAGGAAGATGGTGGCGCCCCGATCCTTGGCCTCGCGGCACATCTTGTAGAACTCCTGCTGGTTCAGCGGGTCGAGGCCGCCGGTGGGCTCGTCGAGCATCAGCAGCCGCGGCTGGTGCATGAACCCCAGCACGATCGCCAGCTTCTGCTTGGTGCCCCTGGAGTACTCGCGGAAGCGCTGGCCGAGGTTCAGCTGGAACCTCTCACAGATCTCGCGCACAACCTTCTCATCGACGCCGCCGCGGAGCCCAGCCATGTAGGCGATGATCTCTTTGCCGCGCAGGCCGCCGAACTGGGGCAGCTCCCCAGGGATGTAGCCCACGTCCTTCTTGATCTCGACCGCCTGGCGCAGGCAATCGAGCCCGAAGACGGAGGCCGAGCCCCGGGTGGGATGGATCATGCCCATCAGGAGCCGGATCGTGGTCGACTTGCCGGCGCCGTTCGGCCCCAGGTATCCGAACACCTCGCCCTCTTCGACGTCGAGGTCCAGGTCGAACAGCCCGCGGCCGCTCCCGTAATCCTTCGTCAAACCCTTCGTGCTGATGGCAATCGTCATCGGTCCCTCCTCTTGCGCCACCGTTCGAGGACTCCCTCACTCTCCTGGAGCCAGAACTCGTGCAGCGCCCGCATCTGGCGCACGCGCTTCTTGCCCCGCCCCTCGGCCAGAGTCGGCTCCTCGCGCTTGAGGAGCGACAGCGAGTCCCTCACCCGCGTGAACGTGGCATTGAAAACCGGCTCCATGTCGTCGACCGCCTCGTAGACGATGCGCCGGCTCCCGGGCGTGCCATGGCGTCTGATGACGCCCGCCCGCTCCAGCTCACGGGCGGCGACGCTGGCGCCGCTCTTGCTGATGCCGAGCATGTCCGCGATGTCGTCCAGGCTCAACGGCCCGTCGCTGACGAGCAGCAACCCGAAGAGGCGTCCAAAGGTGATCGAGACCCCGTACCGAGCGTACAGGTGCCCGAATCCCTCGACGAAACGTCGCTGCGCTGCGTTCAGTTTATTCTGCATATTCAGCACATGCAGAATATAACCCGGATCGTCGCTACTCCGAGTGGAGCACCTCGACCACATTGGTGCGCGCGGCCCATCGCGCTGGAATCATCGCCGCGGCGATGGCAACCACGACGCCAGCAACCGGTATGGCGATCAGCTCCCAGGTCGCATACACGTCGTAGAAGACGGGCGGCGTGACGTTGCCGCCCAGGGCACTGAGCTGGTCGAAGAGCAACCTGTAGAGCTCGACGCCTGCAGGTACCGCAACGAGTCCACCCAACAGTGCGAGGAAGCCGGCTGAGGCGGCGACCATTCCGATCACCTGGCGTGGACTCATGCCGAGCGTCTTGAGAGTGGCGGTGTCGCGCACGCGCTCCCGTGTGGTCAGCAGCAGCGTATTGAAGATGCCCGCGACAGCGATCAGCGCAATGAGGCCCGCGATGCCCAACAGGACAGCTGCGATCACGCTGAGGAACGCCGTGTTACCGGTGCTGGCGGCCTGGACATCGAGCAGGTCCGGCTGCGCGGCGGCCAGCCGTTTCACGTAAGCGCCCACGTTCGAACCGGGTTTGAGGGTGACCATGTAGCTGGACGGAGACAGGTCGGGGACCGCGGGGGCAACGGTCGACCAGTCGAGCATCATGATGTGGCCGCCTGGGCCGGCGGTGAAGTCGTAAACCACGCCCACGATTCGCAGCTTCAAGGCCGCACCGTTGACCGTCCCGGTAAAGGTGTCGCCGAGGTTGAGGTGAGCGTCGTGGACGAAGCCTCCGTTAGCGACCACCTCACCCGGACCGCTGAACCAGCGGCCCGAGGTCAACAGGTAGCCGAGCGCCCCGGAGTCGCCGCGGAAGGTCAGGGTATTGATCGGATCGGCGATCCCATGAGCGGTGATGTTCGTATTGGCCTGCGCGACCACACGCGTGGTCTCCGGCTGCAGGTCGATCAACTGGGTGGCGTCGGCGTCAGCGAAGGCTGGGGTTTTCGCGACGACGACATCCACCTTTCCGACGTGTCCCTCATAGGAGTAGATCTCGTTGAAGGTGCGCGTCTCGCCCAGCGCCACGATGACGGTGGCCACGCCGAGAACGACGGCGAGGACCGTCAGGATCGCGCGCACCGGCCGCGCCGCCGCATCGCCGAGACCGAGAACCACGGGTCGCGGCAGCCTCGCCAGAGATGCCAGTGTGCGGATCCAGCGGCCACTCTGACCTCGCGGGGCCGAAGCGTTGGCGATCACGATCGCAGGCCTGAGCCGGCCGGCGCGAAACGCCGGAATCACCGCTGCGACGGTCACGATGACGAGAGCGCCAGCAAGCGCAAGCAGGCCGAGCCCAGGCGAGTAGGTCGCCTGGTACGCAAGACCCAGCGCCTGCGAGTTGCTCGCCAGCAGCGGCTGGCTGAGGACCATTGCTGCTGGAATGCCGATGACGCAGGCCGCCGCAGTCGGAACCAGGATCTGCAGCACGAAGACACCGATAACCTGCGCCGGGGTGAAGCCGACGGCTTTCATGATCCCGATCTCGCGGTACGCGGAGATCACGATCCCCGTCACGAGGTTGGCCACAATCGCCGCCGTCGCGGCCAGCGCGAAGACGCTGAAAGCGACCAGGACGCCGATGAGGATCTGGGTCGAGATGTGGAAGACGGTCCGGGCAAAGATGTAGCTGATCGAGCTCGTAATGCTGTCCGGCGGCAGCGACGCGCGCAGTTTGTCCAGATATGTCTGCATCTGCGGGCTGGTCGGGTCGCTAGCGAAGCGGTAGTCCATCTGATAGAAGGTCGAATTCTTTGTGGTCAAGGGGGCGAAGGCGGACTCGATGACCCAGGCATGCTGCTGACCGCCGACGTCTGCGCGGAGCTCGTCGATATCCACCACCAGGCCCACCACCGTGAGGACGGGCGCCTGCGGAACGCTGAGAACCTTGAGCTTGTCACCGATGACCACATGATTGAGGTCGACAAACGACCGGGTAAGCGCGATCTCGGTGCCGCTGGACGGCCAGCGGCCACCCGTGATGCGCAGCTGGCCAACATCGCCCCCGGGGTTGTCCCGCGCGATGGCGGTCACAGTGTATTTGTGACCACCCGACTGAAACTGCATATCGGTTGCGCGATATGGACCTGCGAACGCTGAGGCCCCGATCAAAGCGGGAGTGCCCGCCAAGGTGCCCGGGTCGACCCTGCCGTCGAAATCAACCACCAGGTGGGCGCCTTTCTGCGCCTCGAACGCGGTCTGATAAGGGTCACTTGTCTGCGCGATTAGGGTCAGCGCAATCGTGCCAGTGCCGACAGCGAGAAGCGTCGTGACGAAGACGACCGCGGCCTGCAGCCGCCGCCGGCGGAGATCCCGAATTGCTTTTAGAAGTACCGCCTTCATCGCGACACCTCCTCGCCGCGGACTCGGATCACGTCCGAAGGAGCTCGCTCCGGGCTCTCGAGCCGCGCGTCGTCGACGATCTTTCCGTCCATCACGCTGATCACGCGCGCGGCGTGCCGCGTCGCGAGCTTGGCGTCGTGTGTGACCAGCAGGATCGTCTGCCCGTCGCGGTGGACCTGACCAAGAAGTTCCATCACCTGCTCGCCGGTGTGCGTGTCGAGCGCGCCGGTCGGCTCGTCGGCGAGGAGCAGCGTGGGATTGTTGATGAGGGCGCGCGCGATCGCGACCCGCTGCTGCTGGCCGCCGCTCATTCGCGCCGGGTATTTGTCCTCGACGTCCTTGATGCCCAGCCGCTCCAGCAGCGCGCGAGCCCGTCCGGTCGCCGCGTTGCCCTTGAGCTGCGCGGGGATGAGGACGTTCTCGAGCGCGGTCAGGTTCGGCAGGAGGTAGAAGAACTGGAAGACGAAGCCGATGTGGTCGCGCCGGAACCTGGCCAGCCCGGCCTCACCCAGCTTGCCGAGGTCGGTTCCGCCCACCGCGACCCCACCCGATGTCGGCCGGTCGAGCCCGGCGACCATGTTGAGCAAGGTGGACTTGCCGCTGCCCGACGGACCCATGATCGCGGTGAACTCGCCCTTTTCTACGCTGACCGACACCCCGTTGAGCGCCCCGGTGATGCCGCCCTGATAGACCTTGGTGACGTCGGTGAGCCGGACCAGCTCGCTCACTCCGCTTTTGCCCCCTCGGTCCCGAAATGCTCTGAAGAAAGTTCGTCCATCCATTTGAGGTCTGCCTCCGTGTGAAGTAATGCGCCGCGCACGAGCCGCGCCAGGTCGATGCGGCCGTCACGGCGTGCCCGTTCTTCCAGCCGGTTGAGATCCCGCAAGCGCTGTAGGTACGCGCGCTTCTGGCGAGCGAGCAGCTGATCGAGGTCGCCGTTCGCGATGCGGGTCGCGAGCAGGAGTTTCACGTATATGTCCTCGTGCAGCTGCTGAGGCCCGGAGTCAGGCTGCGCGAGCCATTGATCGAGCGCCTGCTGGCCTTCGGGCGACAGCTCGTAGAGGAGCTTGCCGCGATCGCCGCGAGGGCCAACGGGCCGGACGAGCCCGTCGCGCTCGAGGCGCTGGAGGGTCGTGTAGA
>MNES01000012.1:0-63701 GCA_001917815.1 Chloroflexi bacterium 13_1_40CM_65_17
ACTCATCCGACAGCCAGGTGCCGCGCCACAACCTCACCTTGCCCACAGCGCCTTCGTCCACCATCCGCTTCATGAGCGACATCGCGGGCACACGGCGGTAGTTGAAGCCCACGGCGTTCAGCACAGCGGCTTTGCGCACGGCCTGCGCCATGTTCGACGCTTCGAGATATGTGATGGCGAGGGGCTTCTCACAGATGACGGCTTTACCGGCAGCCGCCGCCGCGGTCGCGATCTCGGCATGGGTCCCGGGTGGCGTGCAGATGTCCACGATGTCCACTTCGGGCCGCCGGACCAGCTCCTGCCAGTCGGTGACCCAGCTCTCGAAGCCGAAGGCCGCCGCCGCCTGGGACACTCTCGCCTCATCGCGGCCGCTGATGACCCTCAGCCGCGGCCGAACGGAAAGCGTTCGCATCACGGGCGCCGCCGCGTACGCGTACGAGTGAGCGCGGCCCATCATGCCGTAGCCGACGACGCCGATCCCGACCTCGGACGAAGCCATCACGCCGGCACTCCGCCCGAGGCCAGGTGGCTCGCGGCGCGTTCGGCCGCAGCCAGGGCCGCGGTGGCATCGTCGCCGCCGGCGCCCTCACGTTCTCCGCCGCGCGCATAAGCCGCGAAGCTTTCCGCCTGAACCTTCAGCGCCTCGAAGAAAGTGTCGTCCGCGGTCGGGGGCCAAAGGAAGCGGCACTCATCGGCGTTGCGCGTGCCGAAAACCTCAACCTTGCACACGTCGCCGAGAGGAAAGCGCCGGCCAAGTGAGACCAGGGCGCTGCTGCCGCCCGACAGGACGCACAGCGCCTGCGCGCTCTCGGGGTCGCCTGGCCACGGCTCGGCGGCCACGCCCGAAGCCAGCGCGCTGATATCTCCGAACTCCTGCCCGGTGAGCCAGCGCGTCTGGTCGAACTCGTGGACCCCCATGTCGACGAAGATCCCGCCGCTGTGGGTGCGGAAATATTCTCCAGGTGGAGCTCCATCCCATTGATAGCACGCGACCAGATAGATCTCGCCCAGCTCACCCGCGGCGATGCGTTCCCGCAATCGTTTCAGCGCCGGCACGAAGCGGCGCCAGAAGCCGACCTGGAGCGGCACCGAGGCGTGCGCGGTGAGGCGCGCTGCCAGGAAAGCCTGTTCCGCCGTGATCCCCACAGGTTTCTCGCAAAGGATCGGAAGCTTGGCCACTACCAGGCGCTTGACGGTGTCCAGGTGCATCGTGCTCGGCACGCAGACCAGCACGCCGTCGAGGCCGCCCGCGCTGAGCATCGATTCCAGGTCGGCATGCAGCGGCAGGCCGGTCGATTCGAGCGCGGTCCTCGCCGCAACCGCGGGCTCGGCGATCGCGACCACTTGCACCTGGTCCGAGGCTTTGATGGCCCGCAGGTGGTTGCGACCCATCCGGCCCCCGCCCGCAAGCCCAAGTCTGAATAGCGCCACCTCAGAACCCGCGCGCCTTGAGGTAGTCGCGGTTCGCGCGCTGGTCGCGGGCGGGCTGTCCCGACGAGCCGGCCGGGTCCGGCAGCACGTCCTGCTCGACCACGACCCAGCCGGAGTAACCCGCCCGAAGCGCATCGAGCACGGCATCCACGTCCAGGTCGCCTTCGCCCAGTCGGCAGAAGGCCCCCCGGCGCCATATTTCTGACACTGGCGCCGCCTCGCGCACGATGCCGTCGACGACCTGCTGACGCGCGTCCTTCAAGTGCACATGATTGATTCGCGGACCCCACTCGCGCAGCGCGCGCAGTGGGTCGCCCTGCCCGAGAAGGAGGTGGCCTGTGTCGAGGCAGAGCCCGATCGTCGTCAGCTCGAGTGCCTTCGCGATCTCCCACTCCGCTTCCAGATACGTTCCCGTCTCATGGTGCAGCGTTGGTTCATAGCCCCGATCTCTGCACAATGCCGCCGCCATCTCGACCCCTTCCGCGAATCGCTTCCAGCCGTCGGAGTCGAAACCCAGGCTGTGGTCGCGCGCCGACTGGCAGGGGCGCGCTCGCCGCAGCTCGCTGCCGGCATCGGCCAGCGTCGGCTTGGGCTTGAAGCTGCCGCCCGGAGGTGGCGCAGAGTCGAACACGTCGAGGAGGTTGCCCAGCCCCGGCACGGACGCCTTCATCGCCTGCGGGTCGCTGAAAGGCAGCTCGAAAAAGCCGCCGGACAACAACAGCCGGCGCGACTCGAGCGCGGAGGCGAGGCTGTCGCCGTCGCCGAGGTAGCCCACTGGCCCGAGGTCGATTCCCGCATAGCCCGCGGCGGCCACCTCGTCCAGCACGAGCGCCGCGTCAGGCACGCGGGGATCGGTGCCCACAGTGAGCTCGAAGGCGCCAAAGCTAACCGGGGCGTTTGCGATCAAGATTCGGTCTCGCGGAACGGCCATCCGCTCAGCGCGCAACGGTTATCGCGGGCTCGGACGGCTTGTCACGCGGCGTCCGGCTCCGATGCACCTGCACGACGGCCTCGCAGAGCGCGATGTCGTGGATGCTGTCGGCCGCCGAGGTCGTCGGCGTCCGGCCGGTGGTCGCGCATTCGTAAAAGTGAACGAGCTCCTGTTTGAAGCTTTCCTCGAACGAAGTGATCTCCTCGGTGCGCCACGAGCTGGCCGCGCCCGGCGAGCCACCCTCAGAAACTAGAATCGACGGCGCGTTTCTCAAGAAAGGCGAAGGGAAGGAAAGCGTCAGCCGGCGATCCGGCGAGTACAGGTCGAACTCCATCGCATACCGGGCAATCCCCGGAAGGTCGACCCAGGAGAGGACGCATTGGGTCGGACCGAACGTGAAGATCGCCGTGACACCTGTTTCGCGGATATCGGCGAACTCGAGCCGATCAGGCTCGCCCATCACGCCACGCATCGCGTTGAGCTCGTGCACGAGGCTGTCGAGCAGCACCAGGTGATACGCCCATCGCGACAGCGGGTCGGCGTCACCGATCGCGGCTGTGATCCGCGCGCTGTTGTCCTGGGCCAAACCTTCCGCGACATCGGGCGCAACCGCGCCGCCGCGGTGAAGGTTGTAGTGCTTCACGTATGGCTCCAGCGGCGATTCGAGGGTGGTGATCCGCAGGAGTCGAAGGTCGTTCAGCGTCCGTGACTCCTCCAGCAGCCTCACGTACGCCGGGTCGTAGCGCTTGTTGTACGCGACCATCATGGTGACCCCGGCTTTGGTCGCCGCATCGACCATGGCCCTGCCCTCCAACACCGAAAAGCACATCGGCTTCTCGACGAGCACATGCAGACCGGCCTCTGCTGCGGCGATCGCGGCCGGCGCGTGGCTGCCGCTGGTCAGAACCAGGACCGCGTCCAGCGGCTCGGCGATGAGGTCCTGCCAGGCGGCGAACTGCCTGGCCACGCCATAGTCGAGGCCCACTGCGGTACGCGCCGCCTCCGACACGTCGCAGATGGCGACGATCTCGAAGCGGTCGGCGAGCTCCCTGAGGTAGTGGAGGTGCATGACCTGGGCGATCAGCCCGCACCCGATGATGCCCACCCTAAGTCGCCTGCTCATGAACCCCCACCATAGGCGCTGCGCCCGAGGACTGGAACGTTCCAGGACGGTATACGAAAGTCGGGCGGGGTGTCAATCAGCGGTGGTTTGACGCCTGGGCGCGGCCGTCGAGCCCCGCTTCACGAGCTCGACGTCGAGCGTTCGGCGCTGCGGCGGCCCTTCCAGGTCGCCGAGCACCCTGGCGTCGATGATCTCGACCGCGATGTCGGCGAGCTCGGGCTGCGGCTGCCTCACCGTCGTCAGGTTCACGCGGGCGAGGCCTGCCATCACCACGTCGTCGAAGCCGACCACCGAAAGATCGTCGGGGACGCGCACGCCCAGCCGGTCGGCACACTCTAGGAGCTCGATCGCCCCGTAGTCGTTGGAAGAGAACGCGCCCGTGACGCGGCCGCGCAGGATGTCGGCGACCTGTTCGTCACGCTTCTGCCGGAGCAGCTCGCCAGGCTGCCGATGCCAATGGAAGACCGTAGGCTGCAGGCCGGCCTGCTCCATGACGCGGCGATAACCGTGCTGCCGATCGTGGTCGGCAGCATCCTCCACGATCGGATCCGCGAAATAGGCGATCCGGCGGTGGCCAAGATCGACCAGGTGCCGGGTGGCGAGCTCCGCGCCGGCCATGTCGTCGGCGGACACGACATCGCCCCAATCAGCAGCACAGCTGACGAATACCGCCGGCACCCGACCTGAGACGATCGATCGGGCGCGCTCCCGATCCGCCGGTTGCGACAGGAACAGGACGCCGGCGGCGCGGTACTCCATGAGGCTCTCGAGGCCAGACACCTCAGCTTCCTCGTCACCCTGCGTGTTGCAGAACATCGCCCGATAGCCACGTGCGGACGCGGCGCGCTCGATGTGCTTTGCCATCTCGGCGTAGAAGGGGTTGCCCAGGTCGCCCACCACCACGCCCAGCGTCGTGGTGCGCTGCTGCACCAGCTGGCGGGCGAGGACGTTCGGCCGGTAGCCCAGCAGGTCGATCGCCTCCTGCACGCGGGCGCGGGTGTCAGCGGACACGCCGACCACCCCACGGATGACGTTGGACACGGTCGACTTGGAGACGCCTGCAGCCGCGGCCACGTCAAGGATGGTCGCGTGTCTGCCGAGGGACGCGGTCACGCGGCGGCGATCCCCCGCGCCAGCACTCCCGCGGCTTCCTTGATACCGGCCTCAGCCGGCACGAACGGATCCTCGTGCTCGATGGCGATGGTTTGCACCTGGCTCCGGGAGCAGAGCTCGGCCACAAAGCGTTTCCACCAATCCTCATCGCGTCCGCGACCGACGACGGCGAAGTTCCACGGCATCGCCGCAGGAGGCTGCGGCCAGCGGTGGTCGAGCAGGCCGTTGAGAGCGAGGTTCTCGGCGAGGAACACGACATCCTTGCCATGGCTGTGCCCGGACCGCTTGCCCAGGCGCTCGACGACGGCGATCGCATCCATGCCCATCCAGAAAAAGTGACTGGGATCGATGTTGGCCGCGATCGCAGGGCCGAGGGCCGCGAGCCGCTCGAAAGTCTCGACGTTGTACACGACCGTGCCCGGGTGCAGCTCGATGCAGATCAGCAGGTCCGGGTGTTCGCGCCGGGCAAATTCGGCGAGCGCTGTCCAGTAGGGAACGACGTCCTCGGCCCACTGCGTCTCGTGGACCCCTTCGAGGTATGGGATCCAGCCACCGGCGGCGAAATGGGGCGTCCGATCGCCGCGCGCCGCGGCCGGGCAACCGGCCATGGCCACGATCCGGTTGACGCCGACCGCCGCCGCCAGGCGGATCGAGTCGCGCAGGTCCGCGTCGTGCTTCCTTGCCACATCGGAGTCCGGATGAAGAGGGTTCCCCCAGGCATTCAGCGCGGCGACCCGTAGGGAGCGCGCCGCGATTTCCGCCAGCCAGGCCTTGCGCGCGCCGGCGTCATGCAGCAGGACTGGAACGTCGCAATGGGTCGGGGGTGCATATCCGCCTGACCCGATCTCGAGGTCTGTGACGCCAGGCGCCTCGTGCACCAGCCAGTCCATGACCTCGAGCAGCGGACGGCGCGCCATCGCCTCGGTGACAATGCCAATCCTGGGCGGCGCGTTCACAACGGCCATTTTGGAGCGTTCCAGCCGCCGCGATGCAACTACGAAGTGGGCAAGCCCTTTCGCATCGCGGCTTTCAACGCATCGCCGCACTCGGCCACCGCATCGCGCGCGGCGTCCACCCGGCCGAGGTAGCCGATGAAGCCGTGGATCATCCCTGGGTAACGAGTCACCGTCGCATCAGCGCCATCCGCTGTCAGTTGGGCGCCATAGGCTTCACCCTCGTCGACCAGCGGGTCGAACTCGGCGGTCACGATGAGGGCGGGTGGTAGCCCGGCGAGGGATTTCGCCCGAGGTGGGCACGCGTATGGATCAGCCGCGTCGCGGGGCGTCCTCAGATAGAGGTCCCAGAACAGGCGCATGTCGTCGCGCGTGAGACCGTAGCCGGTGGCGCAGGTTGTCATCGATGGACGGGACAACGTTGGATCGAGCGCCGGGTAGATGAGCACCTGCAGCGCTATGAGCGGACCGCCGCGATCGCGCGACATCTGCGCGACAGCAGCCGCAAGGTTTCCGCCGGCGCTGTCTCCGCAGACCGCTATCGGGCCGCGCCTGGATCCGTTGGCTGTGGCATTCGCGTCGAGCCACTGAAGCGCTGCATACGCATCCTCGAGACCAGCGGGAAACTTGTGCTCGGGCGCGAGCCTGTACTCGACCGAGCCGATGAGCATTCCCGAGGCTCGGCACAATGCGCGGCACAGCGGATCCGCGAACTCGATAGCGCCAAGGGCCCAGCCACCGCCGTGGATGAACAGCACCTGCGCATGGGGTGGAGGCGCATCGGGTATGTAGAGGCGGAGCGTCACCTTGCCGGCGGGGCCGTCGATCTCGACGTCGCGTGTCGCGCCCACAGGCTGCGGGTTGCCGGAGAAACGCGGCTCGGTGTGTTCCAGCCGGCGCCTGTCCTCGATCGAGAGAGGATCGGAGCTCCGAGGTCCAAAGGCCTCGATCTCTTCGAGGACCGATCGCGCTTGTGGGTGCAGCGAGGTTCTCACGTGATCTCGATCTGGCCTATGGTATGCGACCATCGTTTCGACTCTGATCCGGAGCCGCAGCGGCGCGCTCATCGCCGCATCGTCCGTCTCGACGCTTGCGACGGGACTGCTTCTGATCGCCGTCCCGCTCGAGCTGCGCCAGCTGCGCGCGAGCCCGGCCCAGATCGGCGTCACGCTCGCGATGTTCGGCCTGGGGATGTTCCTCTTCGAATGGGCGTGGGGGGTGCTCGCAGACAGGGTCGGGTACCGCATCCCGCTCATTGCCTCGCAACTTCTGTACGCGGTCGGGATCTTGCTTCTGGCGCGAGCGGATTCCGTGTTCGTGATCGCGATCGCCTACCTGCTGGCGTCCGGGATGATGGTGGCGGTCGGGCCGATCGGGCGGTCATTCCTCGGCACGACCCTTCCGCCGCGGTACCAGGGCACCGGGCTCGCCCTCATCTCTTCGCAGTGGGTCATCGGAGAGGCAATCGGCGCGGGGGCCGGAGGGCAGCTGATCGACCACCTTCCGATTCGCACCGTCTTGTACGGGACGGCCGTACTACCGGTGCTGGCGGCGGCTCTTGTCGTGTTGGTTTTCCGTGGCTACACGGAGTCGGGCGGCCGGCGCTCGGCGCCCGAAGACGTGACGGCTTCGCAGTCCAACGGGGTCAGCCTGGTGCGAGTGATGATCGTCACGGCGTCGATCGTGCTGCTGTTCGAGATCGGCGCGGGCGGTGAGCTCGCGCTGCTTCCGCTGTTGGTTACCTCGCACCTCAACCTCTCCGCGTCAACTGCCGGCACCGCCATGTTCGTCGTCGGAATGCTCGGCGGGCTGCTGCTCGTCCCCGGGGGAATGGCTTCGGACCGTTGGGGCCGGCGCGCAACGATGGTCGCCGGCGGAGTCATCTGCGCTGCCGGATTTGCCGTGTACGCCGTCGCCGGAGCGTTCGGCGCGGTGTTGGCCGGCGCCGCCCTCCGAGCCGCCGGGGCCTCGCTTATCTGGCCTGCCGCCACGGCATGGATCTCGGAATCGTCGCCTCGCCGCAGGCACGCCCTGGTGATGGGCCTCTTCGGCGAGTTCGAGAACGTCGGCGTGACGATCGGACCGATCCTCGGCGGCATCGCCTGGTCCCTGGCCGGAATTCAGGCCGCGTTCATCACGTACGCGGTCGCGTCACTGGTGGCTGCGTTGATCGCGGCCGTCGCTGTCGGCAAGCGCTTGCCGAGTGAGGATCGAGTCAGCGCGAGCGTTTGACGCTTCGGCTCGGCTTTGCGGTCGTCGCTCGAAGTACGAGGCGTGGGGCCAGGACGTGGCGCTGCGCCCTCGCACCTGGACGCTCGATCCGCCGCAACACCGCGGTCATCGCCATCTCGCCGATCTGCCTTCGTGGCTGGTGGACCGTTGTCAGCGAGATGTGCCGAAGCGCGGCCAGGGCCGTGTTGTCGTAGCCCATCAGTGAGATGTCGCCCGGCACATCGAGGTCGGCCTCCTCGATTGCGTTCAGTGCGCCAACAGCCGACTGGTCGTTGCTGGCGAAAATGGCCGTGGGGCGCTTGCCGCGACGAAGTAAACGGCGTGCGCCTTCGTACCCGCCCTCCTCGGTGAAATCGCCAGGTTCAATCCGCGCGAACCGCGCAAGCTTCGCGCTCCGCATGGCGGATTCGTATCCCGCGCGCCGCTGTGCGGCGCCTGCTCCATGCCCGCCGTCGATGAGCGCGATGTCGCGATGCCCGAGCCCGACGAGGTGTTCCACGGCGAGGGTAGCGCCGCGAGAGTCGTCATCGACGACGACGTCGACATCGCGAAGGCGCAAGTCACTGCCGACCAGTGCGATCGGAACCGAGCGGGCGAACCCGGCGATCACATCAGCCTCCAGCCTGGCGCCTGCCAGGACGACCCCGTCGGCCCGCAGCTCCAGGAGCTGTTCGACGGCGATCCGCTCAGCCGCGGGGTCGCGGTTGCCGGTGGTGATGAGCGCTCGATAGCCTCTCGCCGCCGCGGCGGCGTACAGCCCGTCAAGTACCTCCGCGAAGAAGATGTTGTGAAGATCGGAGACCATGACGCCGACGTTGTAGGTACGCCGCTGCACGAGGCTGCGGGCGACTGCATTCGCGCGATAGCCCAGCTGCTCGGCTGCCGCGGACACAGCCGCGCGACTGGACGAGCTGACCGACCGCTCGCCGCGCATCACTCGCGAGACCACCGACTTCGAGACCCCGGCGCGCCGAGCGACGTCGATGATCGTTGGTGATCTTGACATCGAAGTTGAGGCGATTATACTGACGGGAACGTTCCCATTGGGAACGTTCCCAACGACAACGTCGAGGCTGGCCAGGGGAGTAGAGCTCTTTGCACGTCGGCTTGGTGGGAACAGGCAGGATCGGCGCGTTTCATGCGCGCGGGCTCAGGGAGAGCCCCCTTGTCGATCGACTGACGGTCACAGACACCGATCAAGACCGCGCCGCGCGAGTGGCGGCATCGGTGCATGCGGAGCTGGCCGATTCTCCAGAAGCATTGGTCAACGCCGGTGTCGACGCGCTGGTGATCGCCGCCGCGACTCCCGCCCACGCGCCTTTGCTCAACCTCGCCGCCGACGCCCGGCTGCCGGCATTCTGTGAGAAGCCGATCGCGCTGGACCTGCCCGCGACAGATGACGTGATCGAGCACGTCCAGCGAGCGGGGACGTTGGTGCAGATCGGATTTCAGCGACGCTTCGACGCGGGCTATCGCGCCGCGCACGACGCAGTGCTCTCGGGAGCCGTAGGAGATGTCCAGGCGGTGCGACTCGCGTCCCACGATCCCAGCCCACCGCCCGAGGAGTACATCGCGGCGTCGGGTGGGATCTGGCGGGACCTGGCCATCCACGACTTCGACGTCGCGGCGTGGGTGCTCGGCCGGCCGATCGTCGAGGTGTACGCCGACGGCGAGGCCAACGCCGAGATGTTCGCCAGGCATGGCGACATCGACACCGCATGTGCCGTACTCAGGTTTGAGGGCGGCGTGCTGGGCGCCGTCACCGCCACGCGCAATGATCCCCGCGGCTACGACGTAAGGATGGAGGTCTTCGGCCTCAAGGACAGCGTGGCGGTGGGTTGGGACGACCGCACCCCCCTGCGATCGATCGAACCTGGTGTGCAGCCGCCACGCGCCGCCGGATACCGCGATTTCTTGGAGAGATTTGAGACGGCCTATCGCGTCGAGCTCCAGGAGTTCCTCGAAGCGGTTCGCGACCATCGCGAGAGCCCCTGCACGGTCACCGACGCGCGGCTTGCACTCGCGGTCGCGCTGGCCGCGGATCGTTCGCGCCACGAACACCGGCCCGTGCGCATCGAGGAGATCGGATGAACGGACACAGGGTGGCGGGCGCACCGATCACATGGGGCGTCAGCGAGGTAGCCGGCTGGGGACATTCGATGCCGCCCGTCCGCGTCCTTGCAGAGATGAGCGCGATCGGCCTGACCGCGACCGAGCTCGGTCCTCCCGGCTACTTGCCGGCTGATGCAAAGACGCTTCGCGATCTTCTGGCCGCTCACCGTTTGCGGCTCGCGGCCGGCTTCCTGGCGGCCGTGCTCCACGAGCCCGGCCGGAGGGCTGATTCGCTTGCCGAGATCTCCGGAGTGGCGGCGACCCTGTCGGCGGCCGGAGCAGACACCCTTGTGCTGGCCGCGGCGCTGCAAGTGAAGGGGTACGACCGCCATCCCTCGATGTCGAACGCGGCCTGGAAGTCGCTTGCGGAATCGCTACGGTTCGCGGAAGAGATCGCATCCGAGCAGGGGCTGGGTTTGGCCTTTCATCCACACGCGGGCACCGCGGTCGAGAAATCGGAGGAGGTGAGCAAGCTCCTGGAGACGACGAATGTTCAGCTGTGTCTCGACACTGGCCATCTCTATCTCGGAGGCGTGGACCCGGCTCAGCTCGCGCGCGACGCCGGTGGGCGTGTGCGTCACGTCCACATGAAGGACGTCGACGCCGAGGTGGCAGAGCGCGTGCGAGCCGGCGATCTCAGCTATGGCGCCGCCGTGCGCGCCGGCCTCTACCGGCCGCTCGGCCAGGGAGATCTCGACCTGCGATCCGTGCTCGATGAGCTGGACGGCTCCGGCTACGAAGGCTGGTACGTGCTCGAGCAGGACACGGCGCTGGATGCGGACCCGGCGCCGGGGGAGGGACCAATCATTTCCGCCCGGCAGAGTCTCGAATTTTTCCGTGGGCTCCACGGTGTAGAACGCAAGCAACAGGAGGAAACAGCATGAGACGGATATTTGGGATCGCCGGCATCGCCGCCATGGTGGTCGCCGCGGCGTGCAACAGCGCGCCGACCACCAGCAGCAATACGCCGGCGAAGTCGGCCTACACCTTCTACATGGTCACACACGGCGACAACGGCACCTTCTGGTCTGTCCTGCAGAAAGGCGAGAAGCAAGCGGCTGCCGACCTCGGCGTCACCGTCAACTACCAGGGCAGCAATAACGACGACGCTCAGGAATGCCAGTTCATCAGCGCGGCCGTGACCGCCAAGCCGGACGGCCTCGCCGTGTCGCCGCACAGCCAGACGGTGCTCGATTGCGCGAAGCAGGCAGCCGCGGGCGGGCTGCCGCTCATCCTGATCAACAACTGTGGAGTCACCTCGAGCGGCCAGAGCTATATCGCGTACTCGGGCGCAATCACGTGTGTCGGTCAGCCAGAATCGGCGGCGGGCCAGCAGGCCGGCGCGCGCCTGAAGGCCGATGGCGGTAAGCACCTTCTCTGCGTGATCCACGAGGCCACGAGCACGAGCCTGCGCGACCGCTGCACCGGCGCCAAGGCGGGCTTTGCAGGCACCGAGACAGACCTCGTCCTCGACAACGCCAAGTCCAACGTCTCGTCGTCGACCGCAACGCTCCAGGCCAAGCTGAGCGCTGACACCACCATCGACTCCATCCTTGCCCTGGACCCAGACGTCGCCAAGAACATCGTCGAAGCGGCCGTGACCGGCGCGAGCTCCAAGGCGAAGATCGCGACCTTCGACCTGAGCGCGGGCGTCGTCGCCGACATCCAGAGCGGCAAGATCGACTTCGCCGTGGACCAGCAGCAGTACCTCCAGGGCTACCTGCCGGTCGTGTTCCTGAAGCTGTACAAGTCGAATGCCAACACTGTCGGGGGCTTCGACACGGTGAAGAGCGGTCCGGGCATCGTCGACAAGACCAACGCGTCCCAGGTGGCATCGTTGGCGGGTCAAGGCACCCGATAGACTGGCCTTCCTACCGGGCCGGACTCCGGCCCGGTAGGGCCAATACGAATTGCAGCGATGAGTGTGGCCAGCCAACCAGTCCCGGCACCGGCCCCATCGGCGAAGGAAGCCGGCGCGGACGAACGCACCGGCGGCGTGCGCCTCATCGTTCGTTTGCTGCAGCGTCCGGAGTTGGGCGCGCTCCTGGGCGCGATGGCGGTTTACGCGCTGTTTGCGACCGTCGATGCCACCCCTGGCCACAGGTTCTCCTCGATTGCGGGGATGCAGAACTGGACCGACGTGGCATCGAGCTACGGGATCATGGCCGTCGCGGTCGCGCTCCTCATGATCGGCGGGGAGTTCGACCTGTCCGCCGGCGTGATGACGGGGACGAGCGGCCTATTGCTCGGGATGATGATCACGCGCTACCAGCTCAACGTGTGGGTGGGGATCGTGGTCGTGCTCGTCTTCGCCGCCGTGATCGGAGCGATGAACGGCCTCCTCGTCATCCGGACCAAGCTGCCCAGCTTCATCATCACGCTGGCGACATTCTTCGTCCTGAGAGGTGTCGATGTGGGCGTGACAAAACTGCTCACCAATACCGTCCGGTTCGATGTTTCCGACCACGCACCGGGTTTCGCGAGCGCGCAGGCAATCCTTGGCAGCACCTTCCTGGCCCCATACAACTTCCAGGACGCCGTGCTGTGGTGGATCGCAATCACCATCATCGCGACCTGGGTGCTGACGCAGACAACATTCGGAAACTGGATCTTCGCGGTCGGGGGCGATGCCAACGCCGCGCGTGCAGTCGGCGTCCCCGTGGTGCGGACCAAGATCATCCTTTTCATGGTCACCGCCATGTCCGCCGGCCTGGTCGGAATCATGGTGGCGCTCCGTTTCAAGGGCATCCAGTCAGGCCAGGGCGTGGGCCAGGAGTTCTTCTACATCATCGCCGCCGTGGTCGGCGGCTGCCTTTTGACCGGCGGCTATGGCTCGGCGATCGGAGCGTCCATCGGCGCGCTGATCATCGGGTTTGCTCAGATCGGCATCATCTTCGCCGGCTGGGAATCCGACTGGTACTACACCTTCCTGGGTGTGATCCTTTTCCTGGCGGTGGGCGTGAACACAGTTGTGAGACGGCGTGCCTCGAGCGCGCGGCGTTGACGGTAGAGCAATGAACGATTCGAAGAAGGTCATCCCGCTTCTCGAGGTGCGGAATGTCAGCAAGTACTTCGGCAGCGTGATCGCGCTGCGCGACATCTCGATGCAGGTCAACGGCGGCGAGGTGACCTGCGTGCTCGGCGACAACGGCGCCGGCAAGTCGACACTGATCAAGATCCTCTCAGGCGTGCATCCGCACGACGACGGCGAGCTTCTCGTCGAAGGGCACAGCGTGCACTTCGGCGGGCCGCGTGACGCGCGCGCGGCGGGCATCTCGGTCGTGTTCCAGGACCTGGCCACTGTCCCTCTGATGTCCATCTGGCGCAACTTCTTCCTCGGTTCCGAGCCGACCCTCGGCATCGGACCCGCCCGCAGGCTCGACATCGGGTTCGCGAAAAAGGTGATGCGCGAGGAGATGGGCAAGATGGGCATCGACGTGCGCGACCCGAACCAGCCCGTGGGCACGCTTTCCGGCGGCGAGCGCCAGGCGGTCGCGATCGCGCGCGCCGTGTACTTCGGCGCGAAGGTCCTCATCCTCGACGAGCCGACCTCGGCGCTCGGCGTCCGCCAGTCGGGCATCGTGCTCAAGTACGTCGTCCAGGCGCGCGAGCGTGGCCTGGGCGTGATCTTCATCACGCACAATCCGCATCATGCGTTTCCGGTCGGCGACAGGTTCGTGCTTCTCAATCGCGGCCGGCTGATGGGCAGCTTCGCCAAGAGCGAGACGACGCTGGCGGAGCTGACGCAGATGATGGCGGGAGGCGAGGAGCTGGAGCGGCTGTCCAAGGAGCTGGAGAAGATGGCCACCGAGCCCGAGCTCGAACAGGTCGCCCGCGAGCTGGCGCAGGAAGCCGGCGGCAAGCCGGGGTGAAGGCACTCCGGCTCACCATGGCGCAAGCCCTGGTGCGATTCCTAGCCGCCCAGCATGTAGAGCGGGACGGCGTCGAGCACCGCTTCATCGAGGGCTGCTTCGGAATCTTCGGCCACGGCAACGTCACAGGCGTCGGCCAGGCTCTTGCCGAGCATCCGGAGCTGTTGACCTACTACCAGGCGCGCAACGAGCAGGCGATGGTGCACACTGCCGCCGGTTTCGCGAAGATGCGCAACCGCCTCGCGACGCTTGCGTGCACGACATCGATCGGCCCCGGTGCGACCAACATGCTCACTGGTGCGGCGGCCGCCACCATCAACAGGCTGCCGGTGTTGCTGCTGCCCGGCGACGTGTTCGCGTCGAGGCGCCCTGACCCCGTGCTGCAGCAGCTCGAGACTCCGTGGCGCGGCGACCTCAGCGTCAACGATTGCTTCCAACCTGTGTGCCGCTACTGGGACCGCATCACACGAGCGGAGCAGTTGATCCCGGCGGCGCTCCAGGCGATGCGGGTTCTAGTCAATCCGGCCGAGACGGGCGCCGTGATGCTTTCGCTGCCGCAGGACGTGCAGGCCGAGGCGTTCGACTATCCGTCCGCCTTCTTCGATCGCCGTGTCTGGCCGATCGGCCGGCCGCTGCCGGATGGCGCCGCGCTCGATCGAGCGACCGATGCCATCCGGGCCGCACGCAGGCCGTTGATCGTGGCCGGCGGCGGAGTCATCTATTCGGAGGCGACGGCGGCCCTCGATGCATTCGCGCGCCGCACGGGAATCCCCGTCGGCGAGACGCAGGCGGGCAAGGGCTCGCTGGCCTTCGACCATCCGCAGGCCGTCGGTGCCATCGGCGCCACCGGCACGATGGCGGCGAACCGGCTGGCCGCGGAGGCTGACGTCGTGATCGGCATCGGCACCCGCTACAGCGATTTCACGACCGCGTCCAAAACCGCATTCCAGGCCGCGGAGGTTCGTTTCGTCAACATCAACATCTCCGACTTCGACGCCCACAAGCTCGCGGCGCTCGCGCTCACCGGCGACGCGCGCGTGACGCTCGAAGCGCTCGACAAGGCATTGGTGGGTTGGGCCGTCGACCCTGAATACCGCCGCCAGACCGAGCAGCTGCGCGCCGACTGGGACCGCGAGGTGAGCCGGCTCTATCACCTCGGACACGGTCCCCTGCCGGCGCAGTCCGAGGTCATCGGCGCAGTCAATGAGCTGTCCGGGCCCCACGACGTGGTCGTTTGCGCGGCGGGATCGATGCCCGGCGACCTCCACAAGCTCTGGCGCACCCGAGACCCCAAGGGCTACCACGTCGAGTACGGCTACTCGACGATGGGCTACGAGATCGCCGGCGGCCTGGGCGTGAAGCTGGCCGCTCCCGAGCGTGAGGTCTACGTCATGGTCGGTGACGGCTCGTACCTGATGATGGCCCAAGAGCTGGTCACGTCGATACAGGAGGACCTGAAGCTCACGGTGGTCCTCGTCGACAACCAGGGCTTCGCCTCCATCGGTGCCCTGTCGCGGTCGAAGGGCACCGCCGGTTTCGGAACCAGGTATCGCCATCGGAAAGATGGCTCGATAGGCGACGACTCTGGCACGCATGAGGCCGACCCGCTGCCAGTCGACCTTGCGCTGAACGCCCAGGGCCTTGGTGCGCATGTTTTCCGCGCTCGCACGGTCGACGAGCTTCGCGACGCGCTCGTCGCCGCGAAAGCGATCGATCGCACAGTGGTGATCCACGTGCCGGCCGACCGCTACGAGAGCGTGCCGGATTACCAGAGCTGGTGGGACGTGCCGGTCGCGGAGGTGTCCGAGAGCGACGCGGTGCGGAAGGCTCGAGAGGATCACGAGCGCGGCAGCGCACGGAGGCGCTGGCTCCTGTGAGCGATAGCAAGCTCCTCGTGAGGAGCTTTCCCGAACCCCGCTCCGACGGTCAGCTGATCTCGGTGACGCCGAGGTCGGCCGGATGGGGTTACGTTGGCTTCGAGGTATACCGGCTCGTCCGGGGCACGCCGCTGGACTGGACCAGTCCCGGCCACGAGGTCTGCGCCGTCATCCTGTCGGGTCGAGCGGATCTTTCGTACGGTCGCGATGAATGGCCCGAGCTCGGCGGGCGATCGACGGTTTTCGACGGAGTGGGGGACTCGGTCTATGCGCCGCCTGGCGGCACTCTGAAGGTGTCCGCCGTGACCGACGCTTGCGAGGTCGCGCTGTGCTGGGCGCCGGCAAAGCGGGGCGCCGACCCCATCGCGATTCGAGGGGCGGACGTGAAGGTGCTCAAGCGCGGATCGGGCGGGATCGAGCGGACGATCCACAACATCCTGATGGAAGACCGGCCGGCCGAGTCCCTGCTCGTGACCGAGGTCCTCACGCCCGGCGGCAACTGGTCCAGCTACCCTCCCCACAAGCACGACACGGACGATCCGCCGCGCGAGACGTACCTAGAGGAAACGTATTACCACCGCATGAAGCGGCCGGAGGGCTTCGCGGTGCAGCTCGTCTACACCGACGATCGATCGGTTGACGAGGCGATTCGGGTCGGCGACGGCGACGTGGTGCTGGTCCCACACGGCTACCACCCGGTCGTTGCCGCCCCCGGGTACGACCTCTACTACTTGAATGTGATGGCGGGGCCGACCCGGCGCTGGCTGGTCACCACCGACCCCGATCACCGCTGGCAGCTGGACTAGCGCGTTTACGAGCGCTGGAATCCCTCGGGGCTTCGCAGCCCGAAGCCCAGGCTCCGGTCGAATGCGATGTGCGCGACCCAGGCGAGGCCTCCCGCCAGCCAGCCGGGTGATGTGAGCAGGAGCGAGACCGCGACGAGGAGACCGGGTGCCCAAAAACGATGCACCGCGTTGTACAGCGGTACCGTGCGGGGGTTGATCTGGCCGCGAGCGAGGCCTGGGGCCGCGCCGGCCAGGAGGGCCAGATCCGGCGCGATCGCCAGCACGACCAGCTGCCACCAGCCGGCATGCTGGGTCAGGACGGTGGTTAAGGCCAACCCCGCCGAGAGCAAACCCAAGAGCAGATAAGCCGGTCTTTTCACGCTCTTATGAAATCCTCATCGCAGTCTTATATATCCGTGGTCGTGACTCGCTCCCTGATTCTGGTCGTCGAGGACGACGCACGGCTCGCCGCCACCCTCGAGCGGGTGCTGGCCGCGGAGGGCCACGACGTCTCGGTGGCCGGCGATGGCACAGAAGCCCTCCGCCGAGCGCGCGAGCGCCCGCCTGACCTCGTGATCCTCGACGTGATGCTGCCGGGCCTGGACGGCATCGCCGTGTGCCGCCGCCTGCGGGCTACCGCAATATTTCCGATCCTCATGCTCACCGCGCTGGGCGGGACCGAGGAACGAGTTCGCGGGCTGGACAGCGGCGCTGACGACTACCTGGTCAAGCCGTTCGCGTACCAGGAGCTGCTCGCGCGGGTCCGCGCGCTCCTTCGCCGGACGCTGCCTTCGGACCACCTGCGCTTCGCGGATGTCGTCCTGGACGTGGCCAACCGCGACGCGTGGCGCGGTACGCGGTCGCTTGCGTTGACGCACACCGAGTTCGCGCTTCTCGAGCACTTCGTTCGCCATCCGCGCCAGGTGCTGACCCGAGAACAGCTTCTGGACGCGGTCTGGGCAGGCGAGCCGGAGAGCGACAACGTGGTTGCCGTGTACGTCGGCTATGTGCGCCAGAAGCTCGAGGAGGCAGGCGAGCCCCGGCTCGTCCACACCGTGCGCGGCTCCGGTTACACCTTGAGGGAAGGCTAGATGTCACTGCGGTTGCGCCTGGCCCTGTTTGGAGCCGCGGTCGTCGCGGTGACGCTGGTGCTCTTCGGCGCGCTCCTCTACGCGCTGTTCGCGCGAGGCGTCAACACCAACCAGGATGATGCGCTGCGCTCCAGGGCTCACGACGCGATGGTCGCGCTGGCCTCGGCGCGCCCGGAGGACCTCACCGCCAGAGCACCCCTGGCGCCCGCCGACCTCAAGACCAGCACCGAGGTGTTCCTGGAGGTGCTCGCGCCCGACGGGTCACTCGTGTACTCGACGGCCCAGCTGAACGGCTTGCCGCCGGGCGTGCCGCCTGCGCTGCTGGCCAAGTCGGCGACTACACATGGGTCGTTTGCAACGGCCGCGGGTCTGCGCCTGTACGCGCAGCCTTTTACCAGCGGCTACGTGGTCACCGGCCAGTCCACACGAGTGCCGCAGTCGAACCTTTCGGGCATCGTCGGCTTCCTGATCATCTCCGGCGTCCCCACCCTGATCGCTGCGCTGGCCGCCTCGTGGCTCGTCGCCGGCCGCGCCCTCAAGCCGCTGAAGGATGTAGCCGGCGCCGCCGACGAGATCGGCCGCGCGCGTGACTTCGGGCGGAGGCTCCCCAACCGCAGGAGCCGCGACGAGGTGGCCCTCCTCTCAATTAGCTTCAACCGGATGCTCGAGCAGCTCCAAGACTCATTCGAGTCGCAGCGCCGGTTCGTGGCCGACGCGTCGCACGAGCTGCGGACGCCGCTCACCACCATCCAGGGCAATGCCGGCCTGCTCGCGCATGGCCCGCCGGTTTCCGAGCCAGTGCGCCGCGCCGCGGCGACAGACATCGCCGAGGAGAGCGAGCGCATGGGCAGGCTCGTCGATCGGATGCTCACGCTGGCGCGTGCTGACTCGGGACTGCGTCTGGACCTCGCCCCCGTCGACCTACGGTCAGTGGTCGTCGACGTCACGCGGCAGGCGGCGGCCGTTCATCCGGAGCGTGCGTTCGAAGTCGACGTCGTCGACGCGTCGGTGGCGGGCGACCAGGATGCGCTGCGCCAGCTGCTCTGGATCCTGCTCGACAACGCGCTGCGCCATTCGCGCTCGACGATCTCCGTCGGCCTGAGCGTCGAGTCCGGCTGGGCGCGGCTCGTGGTGGGCGACGACGGGCCAGGCATCGCGGTCGGGGAACGCGAGCGAGTCTTCGTGCGCTTCTACAGGTCGGATGTCGCACGCACCGGGCAGGGTGCAGGCCTCGGCCTCGCCATCGCGCGCTGGATCACCGACCAGCACGGCGGCCGCATCATCGCCCACCAGAGCAAGGCCGGCGGCGCGGGCCTGTACGTCGACCTGCCGCTCTTACGCCCTTCTTAGCAAACAGCCCGACGCTGAGCGTCATGTACTCGATCAATCCGGAACATGCGGTAGGCGTGGTGGGCGGCCTCCTCGCTCTATTCATCGCACTCGTCGCTCTGCGCTTTCATCCGGGGTGGCGCTTGGTCCCGGGGACGGTTCGCGCCGCCTCCGTCCTGATGGCGGTCAGCGGTGGCGTGCATCTCGCCCTCATCCCGCACCATCTGGCTTCGGAGCCGCTCACGTCCCTCCTCTTCCTTCTCAATGGAGTAGCGTTCGTTGCCCTCGCGGTCATGTTCACGTGGCGGTGGTGGCGCATCGCGGCGGCGGCGCTGCTCATCACGACCGTCCTCGCGTACCTCGTCTACGTGGCGATCGGTTTCGAGGGGCCCGACCAGGTCGGTCTCGCCACGAAGCTGGTCGAGGTGACGGCGCTCGGCCTGGCGCTCGTGCCGGTCCGTGGCGAGGTGGGCCGCACGTATCGCTCGTGGCGGTGGGCGACCCTTGGCGTCGCGATGCCGCTGTTGATCGTCATCACCGGCGCGACGGTGTGGATCGTCGACCTGGCTCGGCCCGACGCCCGTCACGTCCATGCCGGAGCCTTGCTGCAATCCACCAACACGTTTCCAACCCCGCAGCAGGTCGACGCCGCCAACCGCCTGTACGCGGAGACGAAGGCGGCCATCCAGCCGTACACCGACTGGCACGCGGCTTATTCGGCCGGCTATCGACCGGGCGGCTCGAGCACGTTGCCCTCGACCCACTGGATGAACCAGAGATACGTCGACGCCGGATACGTCATGGACCCGCACCGGCCGCAGGGCCTGGTTTATGCAAACACGCACCACGGCCCGGTGCTGTTGGGGGCGATGTTTCAGATGAAGGGGCTCAACCAGTTCGGCCCAGACCCCGGCGGCCCTCTGACTGCATGGCATCAGCACGAGAACATCTGCTTCACTCCGTTCGGCTTCGAGTTCAGCCTGATGACGCCGTTCGCGACGTGCCCGATCGGTGCCATCGACATCAGCGCCTCGCCGATGCTTCACGTCTGGGTCGTGGACAATCCTCGCGGCGGCCCGTTCGCGGTCGACATCGATCCGTCGGTCGTGACGGCGGTGGACAGAACATGACCACCACCCAGACGAGCCGCCCGGAAGCGGTCTTCGTCTTGCTCCTGCTGCAGTCGATCTTCTGGATGGTGGCGGGACTCTCCGCGCTCCCGTTTGCGCTCGGCGGCGAGATTCACATGATCGGGCTCGGCGTGGTATCGCTCCTTCTCGCTCTGCTCGTGTGCCTTGTCGGCTTCGGCGTGCTGTGGCGGCGGCGCTGGGCTCGCCGCACCGCTTTGAGCCTGGAGATCCTGTGCGTGGTCGGGTCCGTGCTCGTGCTGCTCCTGCCGATCGGCGCCAACCGAGGACCGGTCGCGCTGCTGGTCAACGTCGCGCTGCCGGTGGCCGTGATCTGGCTCCTCTGGGGCAAGAGGACGCGCGCATTGTTCAGCCGGACGATGAACTAAGGCTTCCGGCCGCGCTTCTCCTCCAGGGCCGCGTTGGCCCTCGCGAGATCGACATACATCTGGCGTGTCCGCAGCAAGTTGCGAACTCGCAGCACCACCTCGTCGCGATCGAGCGGCTTGGTCAGGAAATCGTCCGCGCCGAGAATGAGAGCGCTGTTGCGGGCCACCTTGCCGGTGTCGCCGGTGAGCATGATCACTGGCAGGAAACCGAGGCTCTGGCGCGCGCTGCGCAGCCGGCGCAAGACCTCGAGCCCGTCGGGATCCGGCATGTGCAGGTCCAGCAGCACGATGTCCGGCTCGAACTCCGCGAAGACGTGCTCCACCTGGCGGGAATCGTCGACGCCGCGAATCTCACCGGCCGTTTCCACGAGCATCGACTGCAGGAGGTAGATGTTCGCCGGCTCGTCGTCGACGATGAGAATTCGACCGGCCACGCCGCTAGCCGGCAACCGCCGGGACCTGGACTGGCACCGTGAAGTGGAACTCCGAGCCCGCGCCCACGGTGCTGTCGACCCAGATCTTCCCCCCGTGCATCTCCACGATCTGGCGGGTGATAGCCAGCCCGAGGCCTGTGCCGATGATCTTCGCCTTGCTCTTGTCCTCGAAACGCTCATAGCGGCCGAACAGCTTCTTGACGAATTCCGCCGGGATGCCGAGGCCGTGATCGCGCACGTCGACCTGCACGGCGCCACCCAGCACCTGGGTGCAGACCAGGATCTCGCCACCCGCCGGCGAGTACTTCACCGCGTTGCTGAGCAGGTTGGAGACGACCTGGAACAGCCGGTCCGAGTCACCCCGCACGGCGGGCAAAGCAGGATCAAGCCGCGTGACGATCGAATGCTTTGCGCTGGTCGCGCGAGCCCGGTCGGACGCCTCGGCGATGATGCCGTTGAGGTCGAGCGGAACGATGTTCAGGGTCATGCGCCCGGCCTCGATGCGGTCGAGGTCAAGCATCTCCGTGATCATCCGGTTCAAGCGCTGGGCGTCGCTGTTGATGTCTCCCGCGAAGGCCTTGGCTTCTTCGGGAGCCAGGTCCTGATCGCGGATCATCTCGCTGAATCCCTGGATGCCGACCAGCGCGGTTCGGAATTCATGGCTGACGAGGGACACGAACTCGCTCTTCAGCTGGCTCAACCGCTCGAGCCCGGCGAGGTTGGCCATCGCGGCTTCCTGGGCGGTGTGCTCCGCGGTGGCGTCTTCAAACATCGCGAGGAAGAAGTCCGTGTGGCCCCCGGGCTGCTTGATCGACGTCGCGCTCCAGTGCAGCCAAACCGTGGAGCCGTCCGCGCGAAGCGCGTGGCTGTCGGATTCGATGGTGTCCACCACCCCGGTCCACAGGGGCTGGAAGGTTTTCATCACCCGCTCCATCTCCTCCGGCGGCAGGAAGTGAGCGACCGAGTCGCCGACCATGTCGGACGGCCTGGTGTGCATCAGGAGGCCGAGGCGGGGGTTGGCTTCGATGATCTTCATGTCGACGCCGACGCGCGCGATCCCGAGGGGAGCCTGAACGATGACCTGGTTGAGGAGCGTGGTACGGGCTTGCAGCTGCGCCTCCGCCTTGCGGCTGTCCGTGAGCAGGTCAAGTGAGTCCCGATGAGTGAGGATCTGGTTGCAGACGAAGAGCACCCCGATGCTGCCCGCGAGGATGGTCTCGAACTGATCCATCAGCTGGTTCCTGATCGCAATGCTGATGGCCGCCAGGGCGGCGGCCAGCACCGCCATCCACGGGAGCGCCATCTGCCAGAGCTGAATAGGTCCCTCCTCGGTCTCGCTCTCTCGGGCCGGGGCCGGCCACAACGGCGCGAGGGCGATGAGCAGGTAGCCGATCACCCAACCGACGTCAAGGATGCTGCCAATTGCGTGGTATGAGCCGTTGGCCGTGAGGTACGTGAACGCGCTGTCCGCGACGGCATTCGATGCCAGGCCTCCCAGGAGGAGCAGCATCCGGCCGAGCTGTGCCCGGGTCGTCCGGCGAAGGGCGATGATCAGAACGGTGATGATCACGATGTCCCCGACCGGATAGGCCAGCCCGATCAGGGTCGCCGGCACGGGCTGCTGCGATTGGTCGTAAACGGTGCGGAGCCCGAGCGTCCAGGCGACGAACAGCAGTGCCAGGGCGACGATCGTTCCCGCCAGCACCGCCTCGCCTTGCGTCGCCAGGCGGTGCGGGGCGGTTGCGAACGCGAAGACGCCCGCGATCGCTAACGGGATCGCCAGCAGGTAGCCGGCGTCCGCGGCCGACGGGAACGGCACGGCTACTCCCTGGAAGACCTCGTACCAGGACCAGATGGCCTCGCCGACGGTCCAGCTCGCCGCAGAGACAGCAAGCAGCGCCCACGCGGTGCGAAGCCGGCCCGAGGAACGGCGGGCGGTCAGCACGAGGCTGATCGCAGCGATCCCGGATGCCACCCCCTCGCCGATGTCGTCGACCGCGATCGTGGGAGCGTCCCCTCCAATGCGAAGGGCGGTCCAGACCAGGAAGGCCGCGCTCGCGATCGTGGCCAAAAGGGCGGCGGAGGTGAAAACCCTCCACTCCCTGGACAGTGCGGCGCGTAGCAGGGCCGCTCCCGGGAACGCCAGAGACTGCTCGGCGCCCCCTTTTGATGAGCTCAGCGTGGGACCGAGGTCGGCGGGGGAAGTTTGCCAGGCCACTTATCGGGACCCGAATGTTAATTCAAGGCGCCACTTAGTTAACATTCGCGGCACGGGCGTAGGGGACCCGGACGTGGTCGAGGTAGAGGGAGGAATCGCCATCGCCATCTGGTCGGCACGACAGTACCACTCGGTTTTGGCGCCTCAGCCGGCTTAGCGGTCCTTCGACCTCTTGCTCTCCGATTCCGAATCGCGGCGCGATGCGCAAAGGAGGTGAGTTTTGATGAGAAAGTTGATCCTGGCTGCGATTCTGGCGGCGACGATGGCGATCACGCTGGCCACGTCGGCCGGCGCCGGGGGCTCGGTACCCTGTTGCTGAGCGACTCCTGACGCGATAACCGGCGTTAATCCATCGTTGTCAATCCCAATGTCATGTAAGCTGGCGCGCGATGCCGGAAGCTGACGTGCGCCCCGTCACAGCGCCGCGCACGTCGGGGCGGCGCGGCCGGCGCCACGGCATCGAAATCAAGCCAGGCTCCGTAAAACAGGCACGCACGGACGCGGGCCTCAGCCTGGGGCAAGTTGCGAACGGCGCGGTCAGCCGTACCGCCATTTACTTCGTCGAGACTGGAAAGGCCAAGCCGTCGATGGAGACGTTGCGGCTGATCGCAGAACGGACGGGCCAGCCGCTGGACTACTTCCTCGTCCGGCCGTCGACCATGGAACCGCGCTCGTCGCAGACCACGCTCGAGGTCGAGCTCCTGCTCGCGACCAACGATCCCCAGGCCGCCCTTGCCTCGGGTCGCGCGCTGCTGGCCCAAGGTCAGGATCCCGATACCGCGGCGCGAACCAAATACCTGATGGCCTACGCGCTACTGCGCCTGGCCCAACCATCGGAAGCGCGAAGCCTGGCGTCGGCTGCGCGTGAGCATTTCGAAAAGACGGGCGACCGTTTGATGACCGCCGAGAGCCTGGGCCACGAAGCTTCGGCTGCCTACCTGCTCCAGGACCCGTCCGCGCTGGCCCTCGCCGAGCGCGCCCTCGACCTCTGCCGCTCGCTGCAGCCGGTGCCGCGCACAACCGAGGCCCGCCTGCTGTTCGTCCTGGGCTCGGTCCACGCGACCAACCAGGACTGGCAGGCTGCAATCGATTGCTATGAACGAGCGATTGCCGCCGGGGAGGTCGTCCAGGACCTGCGCCGCCTCTCGCTGATGTACAGCGGCCTGAGCCTCGCCTACAGCGAGATCGGGCAGCTGGGCCAGGCCGCTTACTACGCCCAGCGCGCGCTGACCATCCACGAAACGCTGAACGACAGGCTGTCGCTGGCTCGCTCGGAGAACAACCTCGGCAACGTCCTGATCAAGCGCGGCGACCTCGCGGCCGCGGACGAGCATCTGTCCAGGGCGCTGGCCCTGTGGGACGAGGCGGACCTGGAGGTCGGCCGCGCGGATGTTCTGCTGAGCATGTGCGATCTTGCGATCGCGCGGTCGCTACTCGACGACGCCGAGCGGCTCGCGGTCGAAGCGCGTGACTTCGCCGAACGCCTCTCCGAGCAGGCCACGCTCGCCGACAGTCACATCTGGCTGGGTCGCATCGCCGCCGAGCGTGGCGAGCATGCGCGCGTAGACGAGGAGTTTCAGAAGGCCTGGGGAATCCTGGACGCGCTCGGCTCGTCAGAGCGCCTGAGCCGGTGCCACGTCGAGTACGCCGAGCTGCTCGAGAAGCGAGGCGACCTGGCCGCCGCCAACCAGCAGCTGCGACTGGCGCTCAGCCGGCTGCACCCGGGTCATGTGGCATTTGCGACCCAGCACGATCGCTCCGCGACCGCCTGATCGACAACCGAAAAGAAAGTCCCAATGGTTGTACCCAGATAACGCTAAGAAGGCGTTAATTCAAAGTTTTGATACTACAATTTCTGGTTCGTGCATCACTTAACAACGGGTGACGTGGGGCGGCCTGGGGATGGCGGTCGTACTCGTAGTTGACGACGGACCAGCCAATCGCCAGCTAGTCCAAGCGTATCTGGCTGGCCTTGACGTCGACGTTCGCCAGGCCGAGGACGGCGCCTCGGCGCTGGAGCAGATCAAAGCCGAGCCGCCTGACCTGGTCCTCCTCGACGTGCAGATGCCGGGAATGGACGGCTATGAGGTCTGCCGCCGGATAAAGGCCGGCCCGCGCGGCCGGCTGCTGCCGGTCGTCATGATCACCGCACTCAACCAGACCGACGATCGCGTGCGGGCGCTGGAATCCGGCGCGGACGACTTCATGGCCAAGCCGGTGGAGCGGGTCGAGCTGGTCGCCCGCGTCAGGTCGGCGTTGAGGTTGAAGGCGCTGTACAACACCCTGGACAGCGCGGAGCAGGTCATCTTCTCGCTGGCCGCCGCGGTGGAGGCGAAGGATGCCCTCACCGAGAGGCACACGCAGCGCGTGGGCGAATCCGCGAGGCACCTGGGCAGTCGATTGGGGCTTCCGGAAGTCGCGCTGGACGCCCTGTATCGCGGCGGCATCATCCACGACATCGGCAAGATCGGCGTCCCAGACGCGATCCTGCTCAAGCCCGGACCGCTCAACGCCGATGAGACCGCGCTGATGCGGTCGCATGTGCTGATCGGGGAGAACATCGTGCGGCCGCTGCGCTCGGCATCGACCTTGCTGCCGATCATCCGGCACCACCACGAGCGCTTCGATGGGCGCGGCTACCCAGACGGCCTACATGCACGCGAGATACCGCGCCTCGCAAGGATCGTCGCAGTCTGCGACGCCTTCGATGCGCTCGTCAACGACCGGCCGTACCGGCCGCGGCTGCCGGTCGACCAGGCGGTGGCTCTGCTGGTCGATGGCGCCGGTCACCAGTGGGACCCGGAGGTCGTCGACCTGTTCGTGGGCGAGATGCCCGCCATCCACCGTCTCGGCGCCGCCTGACCTCACAGTGAGTCAAGCCGTGGCGGTTCTCCAGAACATCACCACGATCGCCTTCGTCCTCCTAGGCCTTGCGACCGCGATCAGCTGGGCGCGCCATCGCGATCGCTCGCAGGGATTCCTGGCGCTGGCCATCGTTCTCCTCTCCATAGTCTCGCTACTTGGCCGGCTCCCGGCGCTCCTGCACGTAACGCCCCCGCTGCTGACGGAGATCAACCTCATACTCTTCGTCGTCTCGGGCTACGCGCTGCTCCGGTTCCGGGGCTCGTTGATTCCTTTGCCCCGCACCTGGCACGTCGCCGCCGTCGCCGCCATGGCCGCGGGCATCGCGGCGTTCCTCCTGGCGAGGCTTTTCGGCACCATCGGAGGAGTTTCGACCCAGCTCCAGACGGCGGCCGGGCTTGTGATCGTTTTGGTGTGGGCGGCGATCGTCCTCGAGCCGATCGTCAGGTTCTGGCTTGTGGCGCGTGGGCTCCCCGCGGTCCAGGCGTGGCGCCTGCGGTCGCTCAGCCTCGGCTTCGCCGGCATCGTCGGCATCCTGCTGTTTGCTGTGGGCGCCGGCACGGCCGCCGCCAACCAGCCGGTCCAGCTCGTCATCCAGCTCGTCGTCCTTGCCATCGTTCCACTCCTTTATGTGAGCTTCTCGCCGCCCGCGTGGCTGCGCCGCGAATGGCGCGCCGCCGAGGAAGAAGGGCTCCGGGCGTTCATGCAGGACCTCCTGCTGCTGAAGGAGGATCAGCGGACGCTCGCCGGCCGCGCGCTCGATTGGGCGATGCGCCTGGTCGGCGGGGCATCCGCTGCCGCGTTTGACGGTCAGGGCATGCCGATGGCGTCGCAGGGTATCGACCCCATCGCGCTGCGGGATATCAACGAGGGTTTGTCGCAGCTTCCGGAAGGCGTGAGCCGGGCCACGATCGCCGGCGCCGACCGCACGGTGCTGGTGCTGCCGATCGCGAGTCTTGGCAACCCGGGCCGGCTCGTCGTGGTATCGGGTCCGTTCACGCCTGGTTTCGGAACCGACGAGATGCGGCGCGTCCAGCAGTTCATGTCGGCGGTGGTGGCCGCCCTCGATCGTGCACGGCTGCTCGAGCGCATCAAGCAGGCGAACACGAGCCTCAGCGAGGCGAACCGCCACAAGAGCGTGTTCCTCGCCAGCATGAGCCACGAGCTGCGCACGCCGCTCAACGCGATCCTCGGTTTCTCGGAGCTGCTGATCGATGCCAGCGAGGGGCAGTTCCCGCCCGCGACCCGCAAGAGGTTCCTCGAGCAGATCCATTCGAGCGGCAAACACCTCCTTGGCCTCATAAACGACATCCTCGACCTCTCCAAGATCGAGGCGGGGCAGATGGAGCTGCGACTTCAGCAGGTCACGGTGGCGGAGGTCGTGACCCAGGTGGCCGGAATCGTCGAGCCGCTGGCTGGACAGAAGAAGATCGAGCTCCGAATCACCGAGGACTTCGCGGGCGAGATCACCGCCGATGGCGGCAAGGTGAAGCAAATGCTGCTCAACCTCGTTTCCAACGCGGTGAAGTTCACGCCCGAGGGCGGCGCCGTATCGATCAGCACGCGCCGGCTCGATTCCACCGTCGAGCTGACGGTCACGGATACGGGCATCGGCATCGCTAAAGAGGACCAGGACCGCGTGTTTCACGAGTTTCAGCAGGTGGACTCCGGAGTCAGCCGGTCGCAGGCGGGGACTGGACTGGGGCTCACCCTCACACGCCGCTTCGCCCGGCTGCACGGCGGCGACGTTCGTCTCGAAAGCCGGCCGGGCCAGGGCAGCGTCTTCACGATCACCTTACCCATCACCTCGGTTCACGGCCATCAATCGAAGGTCGATGTGTGGGACCCGTTCACCGTGACCGACTCGTCTCGCCCGCTCGTGCTGGTGGTGGAGGACGATCCCGCCGCGGCTGAGCTGCTCACCACGCAGCTCGGGCGCGCGGGCTTCAGCACCGACGTGGCCCGCACCGGAACCGACGCCCTGAGGAAGGTGCTCGAGCGCAGACCCGCCGCCATCACACTCGACATCCTTCTGCCCGACCTCGACGGCTGGGAGGTGCTCACGCGCCTGAAGCGCGAGGCGGCTACGAGCGACATCCCGGTGGTGGTGGTCAGCGTGGTCGACAACCCTGAGCTCGGTATCGCCCTCGGCGCGCTCGACTACTTCGTCAAGCCGGTGCCCGCGCAACAGCTGATCAGCCGCTTGAGCCGTTTCAAGTTCGGGCAGAAGGCCGGAGAAAAGCCCCGGATCCTCATCGTCGACGACGAGGCGGCCAATCGCGAGTGGCTGAAGCGGATCCTCGAGCCCGCCGGCTTTGCGGTCATCCAGGCACGCGGCGGGCGCGAAGCCATCGATCTCACTAAGTCGCGCAAGCCGGACCTTGTGATGCTCGACCTGATGATGCCCGAGGTCACGGGTTTCGACGTGGTCGAGGCGCTGAGGGCCGACGAGGTCACCAAGTCGACGCCGATCATGGTGCTCACCGCCAAACATCTCACTGAGTCCGACATCCGCCAGCTCAACGGACACGTGTCGACGATCCTCAAGCGAGGCTCGACCGGCGCCTCCGACCTGCTCGGGCTCTTGCGCCAGATCGTCGATGCCACGGCTGTGGGCCGGTGAGGAACGGACCTGCGCTGATCCTCGTCGTCGAGGACAACGAGGCGAACCAGCTGCTGGCCAGCTCCGTTCTGGAGCGCGAGGGCTTTCGGGTCGAGCTGGCCGGCAACGCCCAGGAAGCGCTCGAGAAGCTGAGCATTACCGCCCCTGACCTGATCTTGATGGATGTGCAGATGCCGGGTCTCGACGGGCTGACGCTGACCCGCCGGTTGAAGGCCGACCAGAAGACCGCGGCGATCCCGATCGTGGCGCTCACGGCCCTGGCTATGTTGGGCGACAGGGAGCGAACGCTCGATGCCGGGTGTGCCGGCTACATCCCGAAACCCATCAACACCAGGACGTTCGCGACCGAGGTGCGCCAATTCCTGTCGCGCGTATAACTTGGCCTGCGCCCCACGCGCATCGGCGACAGCCGTCCAGAGATCGATGACCAAGAAACCGCTCATCCTCATCGTCGAAGACGACCCGAGCAGCTTGATGCTCGCGACCGCCGCGCTCGAGGCCGATGGCTTCGACGTCGCCGGCAGCGAGTCGGCCGAGCTTGCGCGTGAGGCGATTTCCAGGCGGAAGCCCGCACTGATCCTGATGGACATCGGACTGCCCGGAATGGATGGCCTCGAGTTCACCAAGGAGCTCAAGTCCAGGCCGGGGACGGCTGCGATTCCGATCGTCGCGCTGACGGCCAACAACATGCCGCTGTACGAGCGAGCCGCCAGGGTCGCCGGTTGTGAAGGCTTCATAGCCAAGCCGGTGAGCCCGGCGGCGCTCACAGCCGAGGTGCGCACGTTCCTCAGCCTCGGCCGGCAATGATCGTCGCCGTCTACGCGGTCAAGGGCGGAGCCGGCCGGACCACCATTGCAGTCAACCTCGCGGCGGCTGTGGGTCGGAAGCATCGCGGTGAATGCGTGCTCGTCGATCTCAGCCTGCCCTACAACCATGCGGCGCTCGTGGCCAACCTGGCGCCCAGCAGCTGCATGGCGCTGTGCGATCGGGCGGACCAGGGTCAGTTCGAGCAAGCACTCCTGGATGCCCTTCTCCATCACCCGACCGGCATGGCCCTACTCCCGAGTGCGTTGAGGGTCGAGCAGTCTGAGCTCATCACTCCTCAACTGGTCCAGCGCACGCTGGACGTCCTCGACGACGCGTTTAACTACCTGGTGGTCGACCTTGGGGTTGCGATGAGTGAGGTGACGCTGGGGGTGCTCGAGCGGGCCGATCGGATCCTGCTCATGGTCACGCCAGAGCTGCCGACCCTGAAGGACACCGCAGACCTGCTGCGGATATTCGAGGATATGCTCGAGATTCCGCCTGGCCGCGTGAGCCTGGTTCTCAATCACTCACGCCCTCAGACGATGGTCACCCGCGCCGACGCCGAGCGCGTTGTGAGGCGGAAGATGGATATGGAGATCGCTTACGAGGGCGCGCGATTCGATCGGGCTGCGGTGACGGGCGAGATTCTCGTCGCCTCCGAACCGTCGAGCGCCGCGGCCAAGAGCGTCATGCGGCTCGCGAGCATGATCACCGACGAGCACAAAGCGCGGAGCTCGAGGCGCGCGTAGGGCTCAGTCACGGACGCGCCGCGGCGCGAGGGCGGCGGCGCAGCGCCGCGTCGGCATCGGCGATGGAGACTCGAGGACGTCTGAAGTTCCTCAGGGCAAACCGGTCGCAGGCTGTCTCAGCGGCGGAGCGCTTGCCCAGCTCCTCGTGTAGATACCAGTGCATCCACTCGTGGCAGTAGAGGAAGCGGAGAACCTCTCGGCGAAGGCGGAACGAGACGCTCTCGGACGCCCAGGAGAAGCGGATCCCGTGTCCACGCTTGCGACGCGCCGCATAAACGACGGGTTCCTTAAAAGGACGGAACGGAATCGGGACCTGGAGCACGATCCTTCGCTCCTCGAACTCGCAGCGCGCCGCAAGATGCGGCGACGATCGGTACCGAAGGGGCTTGATCACCACCTCGTAGTCCCCTGCCCGCGGAAGTCCCTCAAGCGCTCGGCGCGCTTGGGCCGCCGTGATGCCGTCGAGGTCGCTTCGGATGACCATGCAGGGAGCATACGATCAGGTATGTTCGGGACCTGGGACGTTGATCGAGATGGGGGAGCCTGGCCTGCAAGGGCCGGGCTCTTCCACCATAAGGGGGTAAGCACGACGCCTCGCGCACGCAGCGTCGGTGGAGGGAAATCGACTCAGCGCAAGGCTACGCGCCTGCTCGTCATCAGCACCGGCGCCGGCAACATCACGCCCGAGATCGAAACCCGGCTGCGTCTGCTGTTCGCCGACTACCTGATCATCCCGTTCGACCCGAAGCACGATTTCGAGAAGCTGATCACTCCGCGGGCTCGAGTCGTGATCGCGGGAGGTGACGGGAGCGTGGAATTCGTCGTACGCAAGCTTGCGGACTCCAAGCACCCGGTTGGCATCCTCTCGCTGGGCACGTTCAACAACTTTGCCCTCGCCCTGGGGCTGAGGGCAGATCTCGACAAGGAGGTCGAGGTCATCAAGAAGGGTAAGCCGCGACCCATTACTCTCGGGCGCGTCAACGGTACGGGGTTCCTCGAGGCCTGCGCGATCGGGCTCTTCGGCGAGACGATCGCACTGGGTGAGGCTGCAAAGGACCTGCAGTACGGCGATTTTGCGGCGGAGCTTGGCAAGGTGCTGGCCGCCAAATCGTTCAAGTACGAGCTGGAGGGAGACCTTCAGGGCAGCGGCACTGCCATGTCGCTGGTGTTCACCAACACGTCATCGATCGGCGCGCGACTTCCCGTGAGCGATACGACGCCCATCAATCCATACCTCGAGTTCTCCGTTCACGCGGGCAGGACCAAGACCGACATTGCGGTCCGAGCGCTGGCCTCGGCTGTCCTCGGGAAGCACGAGGAAGAGGGGTCCGGCCAGGTGTTTCGCTTCCGGAAAGTGTCAGTGCGAACGAGTCCGAGGGTTCGCATCTACGCCGACAACGTGCTCGTCGGCCGCACGCCGGCGACGATCAGCGCCGAGGTCAGCGCGTTGAAGGTGATCCTGCCGAGCTGATCACAGGAACCGCGGCAGCTTGAGCAGCCACGCCGTCAGCGTGCCGGTCCCGATCCCGATGAGGGCTCCGGCCGTGACATCGCTTGGAAAGTGGTGGCCGAGATGCACTCGTGAAGCCCCCACCAGTGTGGCGAGTGTGAAGACGAGCGGCGCGGCGTTCGGATAGAAGGTGGAGACGGCGGTCGCCGCCGCAAACGACGACGCGGTGTGCCCCGATGGAAAAGAGGCGTCGCTGGTCCGAATGCCCACTACCAGGACCTCGCGGGTCACGAACGGGCGCCGGCGCCTGAACATCGGCTTGACCATCCGCTGCACCGCATAGGTGGTCCCCAGCGACGCAAGCGCGGTTGCGATTCCAGCGCGCCTGCCCTTCGGTCCTCCGAGCCACGCGAGTCCCACGCCCGCCACCACCCAGCCGAGCCCCTCGCCCAGGTCGGAGATGAGGGAAATGTAGCGATCGCTGACCGGCGAGTGGGGGAGGCCATGGATGGCATCGAACAGGCGCCTATCGACTGATGGGGGAAGGAGCTGCGGCGGTGTGATGACAGGCTCCATCCGTACACCGTAACGCCGGGCGGCCGGTAACGCCCCGCAGTGAGGCGTTCCGGAAGCAGGTGCAAACAAACAATTGAGAATGCGGGGCCGCTTGCCATTTCGTGTTGTGGCCGCTTACAACGAGAGCCAGGCCGGCAGCTACGCGTCTGCGCTTGCGTTCGCGTGCCTGCTCGCGATGTTCCCGCTGACGCTCGGGATCCTCTCGCTCCTGGGCCTGGCGATCCGTGATCCGGCCGTCGAAGCAAGGGCGGAAACGCTGATCATCCAGATATTCCCCGCCACCGCCCAGCCACAGCTGCTAGATGCGCTCCGCGGCGTGAAGCAGTCGGCGGGTTGGATGGGCTTGCTCTCGCTGGCGGGCCTGCTCTGGAGCGCCAGCAGCATCTTCTCGACGATGGACTTTGCCTTCGCGCGCATCTTCGGGACGAAACAGCGAAGCCTCGTGAAGCAGAAGTTGATGAGCCTTGCGATGATGGCTCTCCTCGTGGTCGTCGTCGGCTTCATGCTCGCAGCGAACGCGGTGGCGGCGCTGTTCCCGCTTGCATGGATCACGGGATTCGTGATCGGCGCGGCGGTCATGGTCGCGCTATTGGTCGCGCTCTACCGATTCGTGCCGAGACGAGCATTCTCGGTTCGCGACGTGCTGCCTGGGGCGGTGCTCGCCGGGATCCTGATCGAGTTCTTCTCACTGGGCTTTCCGCTGTACGCGCGGCTCGCGGGCGGGTTCGCCACATATGGCGCGCAGTTCGGATTGTTCTTCCTGCTGGCGGCGTGGTTCTACATCCTGAGCGAGCTCATCCTGCTGGGCGCCGTCGTCAACAAGGTCCTCCTCGAATTGCAGGTGGCAAATTCTGGGGTTGGGCGCTCAAAGCATCAGCTCGCGTAATCGCGGGCGACTAGCGCGTTACCTATATGAGCGGCTGTGGCCTCGAGACTGGGCCGCGATCGTCCCGCGAACTCAAAACCAGGAGATTTGTGGTTGGGAACGCTTCTGTTTATCGTGCTCGGCGTACTCCTGAACTGGTTTGGGACGCGGTCGCAGTCGTCAGGGCCGCCTAGCACAACGACGGTAACGTCGCCGGCTCCAGCGCCGAGCGGAGGTGGCACCACAACGTCGCCCAAACCGTCACCTACCTGATCCCTCCTCAGGAGAACCGAGGCCGCGTCCCCAACAAGGGACCGGCCCTCACCGTAGATCTGATCAAGGAGTAACAACGATGGCAACCATCAAGAAGCGGAGCAGGCTGCCGGCCGAGCGCTTCGCGTTCACGAAGAAACGCAAGGAACCGATTACCGACGCACGCCACGTACGCAACGCAGTCGCGCGATTCGACCAGGTCAAGGGTGTCACGGATGCCGAGCGCGACGCGGCCTGGAAGCGCATTCGCGCCGCGGCACGCAAGTTCGGTGTCGACATCCACGTCGTGGGATGGCGTTCATTGATGAAAAATCGAAAGACTTCGAGGCGCCGCTAGCGCAGCGCACAAAATCGACTAGTCTCGCCATGCACGCATGGCCTTCTCCAGCGAACGCACCGCGTCCACCCTCGTCTTCCTCGAGGGTTCGCGGTCAAAGATGCAATACGACGCCGATGAGCTGAGGGGCACCGATCCGGCCGACGGCCGCACGCTCCTGGCCCGCTACGACCTCGATGGCGCCCGAAGTAGGCTGACCAAAGAGGTCCTTGCGAGCCGGCGCGGAGGGCTCTGGCGTTGGGAGGAGCTGCTGCCGGTCCGGATACGATCTTTCATCACCACCCTCGGCGAGGGAGCGACGCCGCTTCTCGGGCCGGCTCGCCTCGCCGGGAAGCTAGGCATGGCGGGCCTGCACATCAAGGCCGAGAGCGTCAACCCGACCGGTTCGTTCAAGGCGCGGGGCATGGCCGTGGCGGTGAGTCGCGCGGTCGAGCTGGGCGCCACCCACCTGGTCGTTCCGTCGGCAGGCAACGCAGCCGGCGCCCTCGCCGCATACTCGGCGGCAGCCGGCGTGTCGTCGACGGTGGTCATGCCGGCAGACGCACCAGCGGCCAATCAGCAGGAGGCGCTCGCCTGCGGTGCTCGCGTCATCCTCCTGGACGGCCTCATCTCGGATTGCGGCCGGCTCGCCCGCTTCATTTCCGAGCAGACCGCCGCATTCGACATGGCCACCTTGCGCGAGCCATACCGCGTCGAAGGCAAGAAGACACTCGGGTTCGAGATTGCGGAGGATTTTGGATGGAGCTTGCCGGACGCGGTGGTCTACCCGACCGGTGGCGGCACCGGGCTGATCGGAATGTGGAAGGCCTTCGACGAGCTGGAGGCACTGGGCTTGATCGGCTCCGCGCGGCCTCGCATGTACGCGGTGCAATCGGATGGCTGCGCGCCGATTGTTCGTGCCTTCGAGGAAGGTGCGGAGTTCGCTAATCCGTGGTCGGGAGCCGCGACGCGTGCCGCGGGCATTCGGGTGCCGTCCGCCCTCGGCGACCACCTGATACTCGAATGTATCCGCCATTCGGGCGGGGGCGCCATCGCGGTCCCCGAAACCGAGATCGAGGGCATGCAGGCCTACGCGGCCCGGCAGGGAGCAGGCTACCTCTGCCTCGAGTCGTGCGCTGCGCTGGCCGCGCTGCCGATGATGCTCGAGCGAGGCCTGATCCGTGCGGATGAGCGCATCGCGGTGTTCGACACGGGAGCCGGATTCAAGTCCGAACCGCGAGCGCCGGACCCGCTTGCCGTCGTTCCCAACGACCCAAACGCGTGGCCCGAGGTGATCGCCCGCCAATATCATTCATCGCGATGAGGGCGCTCTTGTTGTGGTGCGCCCAGAATGAGTGGCTTTCGGAAAACGTCCCCAGGTGGGGTTTCGTCCGCCGCGCGGTGAAGAGGTTCATGCCGGGCGAGGACTTCGATTCGGCGCTGAAAGCCGCGGTCGCGTTCAAGTCCCTCGGCATCGGCGCTGTGTTCACGAAGCTGGGCGAGAACATCAAGGCGCTCTCCGAGGCCACGGCGGCGGTCGAGCATTACGAGACGGTTTTGAAGACCGCCGCCGAAGCCGGTCTCGAACCGGAGATCTCCGTCAAGCCGACCCAGGTCGGCCTCGATATCGATCCCGATGCGACGTTCGCAAACTTGAACCGGCTCGCGGATTCCGCCGCTCGTGCCAAGGGATTCCTGTGGATCGACATGGAGGGCAGCGCCTACACGGACCGCACACTCGACCTCTACAACCGCCTCCACGCGCGTCACTCAGGTGTCGGGGTATGCCTTCAGGCATATCTCTACCGCACCGCTGCTGACATCAACAGGTTGCTTCCGTTCAAGCCCGCCATAAGGCTCGTCAAGGGCGCGTACGCCGAACCCGCCGATCGCGCGTTTCCCGCCAAGCGCGATGTCGACGCGAACTACCTCGCGCTTTGCGCCCTGATGCTGCCGGACGCCAATCGAGGTCGCCTGCGCCTGGTCCTGGCCACGCACGACATTCAACTCATCGACCGTATTGCGCGATTCGCCGACGCGATCGGCATCGATCGCCACAAGCTCGAGGTGCACATGCTCTACGGCATTCAGTCAGCGCAGCAGATGAAGCTCGCGGCCGAGGGCTACCGAGTGAAAGCGCTCATCGCGTACGGAGACGCCTGGTATGCCTGGTACCTGAGGCGCCTGGCCGAGCGACCCGCGAACGTGGTGTTTGTCGCGCGGCAGATGTTTGGCTAGCTCTCATGCGGATTTGGTCAGGAAGATGTCGAAGCCGATCGTCACCTGTGAGTCGGAGGTCGTGAATCCGACTGAAGGCGGCGAGATCCCGTAGTCGGTCATGTTGATCGAGGCGCTGCCGGCGATCTCGATCTTGCCGCCGGTCATTTGCGCTTTGGCGGTCGCGGTCACGTCCTTGGTGACGCCATGGATCGTGAGCTTGCCGGGCACCGTAGTGCTGACCTGTTGGCTGGTGTCGGCGGCGACGACCGATGCAGACGTTGCAGTGAACGTCGCGTTCGGAAACTGCTGAAGATTCATCTGGCGCGCGACGAAAGAGTCGCGCTGCGTGACGCTGTGACCGACGACGGAATCGACGCTGTGCAGATCGCTCAGCACCGCTGTAAAGGTGATCGCGCTCACCTGGTAGCCGCTGGAATCACCGCTGACAGTCAGGTTTCCGCTGATTGTCGATGTCCGGGCGACGGCCAGGTGCTTCGAGGTTTCGCCGACGAACTGCTCCTGGACGCGGTATTCGGCCTGTGAGCCGGTGGTGACCGTCCATTTCCCGGCGACGTCGCTTGGGCTGCTCGACGCCGCGGGGCTGGGCGTTGCGGAAAGCCCGAGTGCGCTCGGCGACGTGCGGAGACCCGAGAAGAAATAGACGTATGCGCCGCCACCGGCGAGCGCCAGGGCGGCGACGCAGGCGACTCCGGCGATGATCAGGTTGCGCTTCATTTCAGCTTCGCCTCGACGGGGCACCGGGCCGGCATTTCACCGGCCCGGTGCCGTGATGACCGCAACTTTAGGGTACGGTCGGGACCTGCCCAGCGTTCTCCTGGGCCTCACGAGCCGCGCTCTCACCCGCTTCGTGCGTGGCGTCCTCGTTGGACACAAACGTGCCGTTGGCCGCCGTGGGCGCCGGGGTGGGACTGGCCGCTGTCGTGGCTGCGGCGGCGCTGAGCGTGGAGACGCCGTAGAGGGCTGCGCCCGCCACCCCTCCGACGAGCATCGACCCCGCGATGGCCGCTGACGTGACTAACGTACGAACTCTGTTCATGCTGCTGACTCCTCCGAGTGGATTTTTCGCTCTCGAGCGTTGAGACCGAGATTGGCGCCGCCCGCTGAGGGCATCGTGTGAGGAGCCTGGGAATTTGCCCTAAAACCTTCGTGTAGGGCGAAAATGATCCCGCGCGGGCCGAAATTCGTATCGACCAGCAAGACAGCCGGAAGGGATGGAGAAAGGATGAGCTTCAGCATCGAGCGTTACAAGGAGGAGTCGAGAAAGCTCGACACGACAGGAATCGATTGGAAGGCGGTGACCGCGAGCCCCCTGTCGAAGGGAGACCTGTTCTGTCTTCACTACATGATGGATATCGAAAACCACGTCCCCCTCTACCTCTCGCACCTTCTGGTCACCCGGGCATGCATGGATCCGATCCTCACTGCTTTCCTCGCGTGCTGGAACTACGAGGAGCTGTGGCACGGGGAGAACCTTGGCAAGTTCCTCAACCTGTATGGAATCGAGTTCGACACGCAGGACCGCATCGCCAACGTGCGTGCCAACCTGGGCTTCCAGAACAGCGTGAGCATCCTTTCGACCATGTTGGGCTCATGGCTGCTCAAGGACTTCTCGGCCGTGTACCTCACCATCGGAGCGATCAACGAGCTTTCGACTCTCACTGGGTATGGTGCCCTCATCCGCAAGTCGGGGCATCCGGTGCTTCAGGACCTGCTGGGGCGGATCATCAAGGACGAGCGCAGGCACTACGCGTTCTACGTCAATTCGGCTAAGGAATGGCTTACCGAGAACGAGAAGGCGCAGCGAGTGGACCGCTGGATGCTCGACCGTTTCTGGGTGCCGGTCGGCCAGGGCGTGAAGACCCAGGAACAGGTCGACGCTCTCGCCCTCTACCTGTTCGACGACGAGCAGGGTGAGGAGGAGCTGCTCACCATCGACGAGAAGATCGGTAAGCTGCCCGGCCTTTCCGGCATCAAGCTCATGTCCAAAGCGCTGTACGCGGCACGCGAACGCCGCCGCATGAACCCGGATTGGGCATGGAGGCTGATCGACAACGAGGAGTGGGCGGTTGCGCCGCCGAGAAAGTCGCCGATAGTAGAGCTGACGACCCGCCGGACGCACGCGAGCGCGTCGGCCATGACCGCGCTCGAGGGACCGTGATCCGATAGCGACCGAAGGATCCGCCGACCCAGACCTCGCGGTCGCACTTGCGGCCGGCAAC
The DNA here is from genome assembly GCA_001917815.1 of Chloroflexi bacterium 13_1_40CM_65_17. Taxonomy (GTDB): domain Bacteria; phylum Chloroflexota; class Dormibacteria; order Dormibacterales; family Dormibacteraceae; genus UBA10449. The sequence goes on from MNES01000012.1 coordinate 37,999, forward strand.
CAGGATGCGCTGCTGGAGCTCTACGACCGCTATGGAGGTCTCGCGTATGCCGTCGCGATGCGAGTCCTCGGTGATCCCGGTCGTGCGGAGGATGTCGTGCAGGAGGCCTTCTTGAAGATATGGACCAACGCTTCAGGCTTCGATGCAAGAAAGGGCTCTCTCCGAACGTGGTTGATCACGGCGGTGCGCAATCGCTCGATCGACCACTTGCGGGGGCGCGGCGCCCACGAGCGCCAGGAGCTGGAGCTCCAGCCGGAGCTCGCAGAAGCCGCTCCGCGCTCGGACCCCTGGCGCGAGGTGTCGCTCTCGCTGGAGCGGATGGCCGTGCGCGAGGCTGTGGGCAGCCTGCCCTCTGAACAGCGCCAGACGATCCAGCTGGCCTACTTCGGCGGCTACTCTCAACGTGAGATCGCCGACATGACTCAGGTGCCGGTGAGCACCGTCAAGGGCAGGATGCGACTTGCCCTCGAGAAGCTGAGTTCGTATCTCCAGGGTAGAGGGCTGATTGATGTCTGATCACGAGGAGATGGAGAGCTCGGTTGCGGCGCTGGTGCTCGGCGCTCTCGAGGCCGACGAGGTCGAGAGCGTGCGCCTCCATGTCGAGGGGTGCGCGAGCTGCCAGCAGGCGGCCGCCCGCATGCGCCGGGCCGCTGCCGCGCTGCCCTTGGAGGTGGAGGAGATATCGCCGCCCCCGAGGCTGCGTGAGCGCATCTACGTCGCGGCCGCGGCGGCTCGAGCGTCGACCATCCCCAGCGCGCCCGCCAGAAAGAGAGTCCCGGCGACGGCTGGGCGGTGGAAGCCGGCCGCCTCCATCCAGTTCAGCCGCACGCTGGCGTTCGCGGTCGCGGCGACCGTTCTACTGGCCCTCTTGATCGGGCTGGTCGCCGGTGATGTTCTCGGCCGGAGCTCAATCCCGCCCGCATCGGCGCAGGTGGCCCGCTTCTCGCTGGTGGGGCATGGCGCCCTCGCCGCCGCGCGCGGCACGGTGATCGACCTCAAGACCGATGGCGTGGCGCTGGTCGATTTCCACGGGCTGCCCCCGCTGGACAAGAACAAGGTGTACGAGCTGTGGCTCATCACCCCCGGCGGCCACCCTGATTCGGCCGCCGTGTTCGTGCCCGACAGCAACGGCGGCAAAGTGGTGTTGGTGAACTTGCCGTTGAAGGGCTACGCGCAGATGGCCGTCACCGCCGAGGATGGACCCGATGGTGCGATCGCGCCGACCCAGCAGCCACAGCTATACGGAACCCTTGCCTAGCGCACAAAAAAATCAGCGGCGGGACCCACCCGCCGCTGACCCCCGGTTGAGTTATGTGTGCTACATCCGGCCCGGGATTGGCGCCGGGTCGGGGACCTCCCCTTCGTCAGCCACCTCGGGAGCGTCCTTCTCCTCTGGCTTCTCTGTCTCCTCTACCGCGTGCATCTTCTCCATGTGCTTCGCGAGGTCTTCCGAGTTGTCGACCTCTTCGCCGCAGATGTCGCACTGCATGATTGACATCCTCCTGAAACGTGATCTCAGAGCGTCGGGGGTGAGGCGTTTAGCCCGCAGGTCAAACGCCTCGATTAAGCAACGTCTAACCCCCTGCTCGTACTCGGTGGCCTTGGCGGCAAATGGGTCGGCTTTGAACTCGAAGCGTTCTCAATTCATGACCAAATTTTTTGCGGAACGAGAAGGCGCGATCACCAATAGGATCGACGAGATCGAGCGCCAGGTGAAGGCCGGGCGCAAGGCAATGGATCGAACATTCCACCTGGTCGAAAAGCAGGTCGTCCCGGTCATGAGCACGCGACGCGCGCAGGTGGCTTCGGGCGCAATTCTCTTCGCGTTCGTGGCCCTCGGAGTCGGAATCCTGGTTTATCGGCGCCGCCGGCGCCCAACGCTCGCATCCCGTATCCGGAAGGTGCTGCCGGAGGATCTCCGCCCCCGCATCAAGCGGGCGCTCGGCTAGGACGGGCCTCTACTAAGCAACCCGCGCCGGCACCGCTGAGAGCTCAACCACTCGGGGGATGTGTGGGGCGCGCGGGGCGACGACCGCTTCCTGCTCGCGCGGCCTGGAGAGGTATCTTCGCGTCGCGCGGTACGAGCGACTGATCAGCTCGGGTGTCCTGCTGAAGTCTGCCGGCGACACCGCCGGGCCGTCGAGCGTCGGCAAGAGGCAGATATCCGCGGCGTGGCTGTGCGCCGCGATCTCGACATGAAGTCGCTGCTCGACGACGCGGGCGAACGCCTGGAGAGCCATGCCGATTGCATTCGCGCGCTCCTGCCTGAGCCACGGATAGCCGATCGGCAGCACGTACACATCGGTCGCACCTTCCTCGATTGCCGCCGCGATGGGGGTCATGTCAGCGACCCCGCCATCAATGAGCTCCCGCTTACCGACGGTGACTGGAGGAAACACGCCCGGGATCGCGGTGCTGGCGAGCAGTGCGGGTACCGCCGGTCCAGAAGACAGGATCACGGCGTGCCCCGTCTTGAGGTCGGTGGCCACCACCCGGACCGGGATCGCCGCGTCTTCGAGCCGCTCATAGGGGATATGGCGCTCTATGAGCGTCCGCAAGCCGACGTTGGAAATGAGGTGGTTCGTCCGTCCGAACAGGCCGCGCGCCCCAGCCCACGGGCTGAGTGGAAAGATGTCCTGCCTGCGGAGGCCGCACCAGATGCCGGCGAGCTCCTTGACCCCGTCGCCGTGCGGATGCCCGGCCACCCATGCAGCATTGACCGCGCCGGCCGAGGTTCCCACGAGAAAGTCGGGCTGGACGCCTGCCTCGAACAGGGCCTGCAGCATGCCGACCTGGATTGCGCCCAGGCTCCCACCGCCAGACAGCACGAAGGCGACGCGGCGACGTCCCGACCGCGCTGCGAGACCGGCGTCAGGCCGCATTTTCAGAAGGTAAATCGAAGGCGGCGGGCCCACCCTGGGCGCCCCCAAGACGCCGGGCCGCTCGCAACGCACGCAGCGATTCCAGTCTCACAAGAGCGTCCACCCGGTCCAGCAGGCGCCAGTCGGCTTCTGATCGCCACACCTGGTCGAGCAGCGACTCGAGTTGGGACTGAAGATCCGGATCGGCGCTTCGTTTGCCCTTCATGCCCTCTCTACTCAGAAAAACGCATTTCAGGAGGCGGTTCGACTACCACCATTGAATGGTTTTTTCGGGGATGTCTATCCGGTCGCCCACGCGGGCGCCGGGGCCGGATCGAGGTCGAGATACGTGGCCAAGCCCACGCTCCGGCCTGTCAGCCGGTGAGGATGCGGTGCTTGTCCTTGCTGTCGAGCTTGAAGGTGCCAGCCGACGTCTTGAGCGTGAAGGTGACCGTGTAGTCGCCCGAGGCCACGGGCGTGTTGGGGCTTCTACCGGTACAAGAACTGGGGACAGTCACCACGAGCGTCGTATTGGCGCCCGCGCCGATGCTGTTGGGCGTGAACGTGACACTGCCGGCGTCGTACCTGTCTCCGATCTTCTGCAGCCAGGCCCCCTTTACAGCGGCCAGCGTCATGGTTGCGTCAACGGTGGAGATCGTCACCGCCTTCGACGTCGCGTTGCGGGCATCGATGGTGCCGCGCATGTCGTAGCGCGCGTTATTGGCTCCCGCCGGGCACGTGTAGCTTGGATCGACCGACGCGTTGCTCACGGTGAAGGTCGAGGGCGATCCAAAGCTGCAGGCGGTGAACACGACGAAGCCAACCGCCACTGCGGCTTGCCGGGCAAGGATCACGATGATGGTGAGCCGCGCGTGGCCCCGGCCGGTGGTACGCCACCGCCGAGCTGCTGCCTGACAGCCAGCAACCTCGCCACATCTACGGGCGAGACGATGCCGACGAGGCGCCCGTTGTCGAAGACGAGAACGCGCTGATCGAGCCCGCTGCCAACACGCTGGATGAGGGCGGCCAGGTCCTCGTCCGGCCGTGTCGTCGGCACCTCGGCGATGGGACGAGCGCGATCTCTCAATCTCTGTGTGGTTCTTTCTTGAGCGGGCATCCGCACGAGGTCGCCGAGGCGAACGATTCCTGTCAGCTGGCCAGAGGGATCGTGGACTGGATAGGTGGTGAACGTGTGCTGCGGCGCCGTGGAGTCGAGGAACTGCTCGACGGTCAACCAGTCCGGGATGGTGACCACCGGGGATGTCATCGCCGCCGAAACCGGCACGCTCCTCAACAATCCGCGCACGGCGGTTCCAGCCTCCTCCGAGCTCCCGGCTGACAGCAGGAACCAGCCGACAAACGCGATCCATATGCCGTTGAGCACTGATCCGGTGAAGAGCTCGAAAACGCCGAACGCGATCATCAGGTAAGCGAACAGCCGGCCGATGCGCACCGCGCTGTGCACGCCTCGCTGACGGCTTCCTGAGCGCCACCAGAAGAACGAGCTGAGCAGACGGCCGCCGTCAAGAGGAAATGCCGGGATGAGGTTGAACAAGGCGAGGGCGACGTTCACGATCGCTAGCCAGGCGAACAAATCCGCAACCAGGGCCGGGAGGGGGAGCAGCGCCAGCACGAATGCGATCAGCGCGACGGCCAGGCTGGTCAGCGGGCCGACCCCGGCAATCAGCCCTTCGGCGCCGGCGCTCTTGGGCTCACCTTCGAGCTGTGAGACACCGCCGAAGAGCCAGAGAGTGATCCCCGCGACCTTGACGCCGTTCCGGACCGCGACCAGCGCATGGGCGAGCTCGTGAGCGAGCAGGCATATATAGAAGAGGACAGCACCCGCGGCGCCGGCGACCCAGTACGCCAGGGCGGGTTGGCCGGGCACGTCGAAGGGGAGGACCTGCGTGGCCACTGTCCATGCGATGAGGGCGAAGACGAAGATGAGGCTCCAGTTGAATCCGATCTCGATCCCGAACAGGCGGCCGATCCGTATCGATGGGGCCATCTCTGCTCAGGCCTTCCTGGGCACCAGCAGCACCGGCCGCTTGGAGTGAAGGACGACCTCATGGCTGACGCTGCCCAGAAGCAGCTCCGCCACCTCGCCATGTCCTCGCCTGCCAACTACTATCAGCTCGGCCCTCTCCCTCTCAGCCACGTTCAGGATGACCGACGCAGGGCGCCCGTCCTCGATGATCGCTCGATATCGAACGCCCACAGACTTCAGCGGCCTGCACCACTTGTTCTGGAAGTCCGACGCGATGCGGGCTCGCCATTTGTCGTCGAGATAGAAGGGGATCGCGTACGGGTCGGGCACCGCGATGGGCACGTCGATGGCGTACACGGCGACGACCTCGGAATGCAGCGTCTTGGCAAGGCGGGCCGTCCATTCCAGCGCAAGCTTCCCAGCATCGGAGCCGTCGACGCCGGCAACGATCCGCTTTACCGCCGAGCGCCTGGTCGCCATGTCCCCACCTCCGATGGATTCGTTGCGTCAGCGGCGCTTCGCGCGCTCGGTTGCTGTTGCCACCGCGAGCAGGCCGCTGAGCACTGCCCCCTCAAACAGCCCGTAGAAGATGGATCGAAGCAGCGGCTGGCTGAACGGACCGATGTTGACCAGCAGCATGAACACGGCCAGGAACGGGAACGAGATCGCCAGCTGCTTCCAGGTTTCCAGCGCTTCCCACCACAGAATCAGCGCGGGAGTACGCTCGGACCGCGGGTCACCCATCTCAGTGGGATCATATTCGCAACTTCATATGGGCCTCCGAACCGCGACCGCAGCTTGTCTGGGGATCGCGATGCTGTCAGCCGCGGCGTGCGATCCCCTGACGGGAACAGGGCCGGGCACCGCGCCCGACCCCAAGCGCTATATTCACTCCGATCCGCAGGCCCGCGCGGTGGTGATCACGTTGATCGCGGGCTATCCGGCCGGCGACTACCAGTTCAACTACAACGGCTACCGGAATGGCACCCTCGTGATCACGATCCCGATTGGCTGGCAGGTGACGGTGCAATGCGAGAACCGTGGCACTGTCCCCAACTCATGCGCGGTGGTCAGAGGCAGCCACGACCTGACGCCGGTCGAGCCCGGCTGGTCGACACCGGATCCAACGCGCGGGCTCGAGCCTGGGCAGTCGGCGACGTTCGTATTCAGCCCTTCGCTGTCGGGTAGTTACCGAATCGCCTCGCTGGTCGGCGGCAGCGAGGCCAGCGGCATGTGGGCCGACCTCGAGGTCACGCCGCAGGGCACGCCCACAATCAAGTCGGAAGCCTGACCATGAGCGGTCGCCTGACCAACGCATCGTTGTTCTTGTTTCTTGCCATCGCGTTTGCCAGTGGATGGCTGGCCTTCGAGCTGTCGGGACAGCAGTCGCGCGCCGTCCTGGTGCTGCATGCCGCCGCCGGTGTCGGGATCGTCCTCCTGGTGCCGTGGAAATCCATGGTGGCAAAGCGCGGCCTGCGAAGGCCGCGGGTCTTGCGTTGGGCGTCGCTCGTGTTAGCCATTGGTATCGCCGTCTCCATCGTGTTCGGCGTGCTGCACAGCGCCGGACGCCCGAGCGTCGGCTACCTGACCGCGATCGATTTTCACGTCGGCGCGGCGGTGTGCGTGATCCCGTTCCTAATCTGGCACCTGCTCGCCCGGCCGATCAGGCTTAGAGCCACCGACCTGAGCCGCCGCAATTTCCTCTGGGGCGGCTTGCTGGCGGCGGGTGCCGGGCTCGGCGTCATGCTCCTGCCGTCGGCACGCCGCGCTCCCACGGGCTCGTTCCAGGCGGCCTACCCCGTGCCGACGCAGTGGATGTTCGACAGCGCGCCCGACATCAACGTGGATTCGTGGCGCCTGGCGGTGGCAGGCACGACGTGGACTTACGCGGACCTGTCGGCATACAGCGATCGAGTCTCGGCGGTCATCGACTGCACCGGCGGCTGGTACTCCGAGCAGGTGTGGGAGGGAGCCTTCCTCCGGCGCCTGCTGCCCAAAGGCACCATCGGATCTGGCATCAACGTGAGGTCGATCACCGGCTACAGCCGGCGCTTCGCGATCGAGGACGCCAGTCGTCTGCTGGTGGCCACGCGGGTGGCCGGCAGCGCGCTCGATGCCGGCCACGGATACCCGGTACGCCTCGTGGTGCCGGGCCAGCGGGGCTTTGCATGGGTGAAGTGGGTGGTCTCGATCGAAGTCGATGACACACCATGGTGGTGGCAGCCGCCCTTCCCGCTACAGTAGCGCTCGGATTGCGCCACCTGGAATCGCAGCGGTCGCTGCTCGCTCTTGGCAAGGACTCTCCCGGTCTTTCGGCGCTCGCCAAGAAGATGCGCCTGGCCCCGGACCACCACATCGCGATCCTCAACGCGCCGCCTGGTTACCTCGCCCAGCTGGCGCCGGCGCCACCTGACCTCTACACAGCGCTCAAGGGCTCCACCGTGTACGACGTCGTGCAGCTGTTCGTGAACAACATCGACGAGCTGCGCGCACTCGGGCCACCGGCGATAAGGGCCGTCAAGCCGGATGGGCTGCTCTGGATCGCCTATCCAAAGGGCGGCGCCACGCGGGGAGCGACCGACCTGCCCGCCACGCCGTGGTGGACCAAGCGGGACGTGCTCGGGGAGCTCACAGGCGTGACCGGATACAAGCCCGTGGCCTTCGTCAAGATCGACGACAACTGGACCGCGCTGCGCTTCAAGAAGACCTAGCTCCCGTGGATGGGCGCGCACGCGGGGGACTGTGGCGCAAGGTGGCCGTCGTCACGGGTGGCGGCAGCGGGATCGGCCGCGCGGTCGCCAAGGCGATGGCGAGACAGGGCGCGAGCGTGGTCGTCGCCGACTTCGACACCCCGCGCATGGATCGCACCGTGGGCGAGATCCTGAAGCTCGGCGCCAGTGAGTCCGCGATCGCGCTCTCGACCGACGTGCGCAGCGACTCCTCGGTGAGATCGCTGGTGCGCGACTCGATCAAGGCGATGGGCCGCATCGACATCCTGGTCAACGCGGCCGGCGTCCTGCTGCAGGGCAAGCTCGAACGGATCTCGAGCAAGGACTGGAGCTGGATGCTCGAGACCAACCTCCTCGGCGCGGTGAGAACGAGCACGGCCTGCCTTCCTCACATGACGGAGCGTGGTTCCGGTCACATCATCAACGCCGTTTCCTACGGCGGCCTGATTCCGAGCGATCCGATGACCGTCCCCTATGACACCGGCCACGCCGCGCTGGCGACCTTCACCCGGGCGCTTGCGCAGCAGACGCGACGCAGCGGCGTGTTCGTGTCGCTGTTCTGTCCCGGCTCCCACAGCCCACGTATAGGCCAGAACACTCGCTCGCGCGGGGTGGGGCGGTTCTTGAGCGGCGGCCTGGGCGCCGAGGATGGAGCCCGGGTGTTCGACCAGCTGGCCGGAGCCATGATCGATGGGCTGCACCACCCGCGCTTCCTCATCCTCGCGGACCCGACGGAAGCGGATGCGCTCCGCGCGCTCTGGGACGTGCCGTCAACGTGATCGGTCTCACCGATCTCCTGTCCAGCATCGGCATTTGCGTCAGCGCGGCGGCGCTTCTCGCGCTGATCGGATGGCGCTTGCGCCAGCCGCTGATCCTCGCCTACCTCGTCACTGGCGTCGTCATCGGCCCGAACGGACTCAACTTCGTCCACGACCAGGCAAGCATCGCGACGGTCGCCGAGATCGGGCTGATCCTCCTGCTCTTCATCATCGGGCTGGAGATCGACCTCAAGAAGCTCGCCTCCGCGGGTGCGCCGGTGCTCCTGACGGGAGCGCTTCAGGTCCCGATCTGCATTGCTCTCGGCCTCGGGTTTTTCTACGCCATCGGCATTCGGAACGCCGGCGGTCACTACAACCTGATCTATCTCGCAGCCTGCATGAGCCTTTCCAGCACGCTCGTCGTGGTCAAGCTTCTCTACGACAAGCACGAGCTCGACACGCTGCCGGGGCGGATCACGCTGGGCGTGCTGGTCATCCAGGACATCTGGGCGGTCGGCATGCTGGCCGTTCAGCCGAACCTCGTCAACCCCGACCTGCTGCCGCTTGCGTTCTCACTCTGGAAGGGATTGCTGCTTGTGAGCGGCGGCCTTGCGATCTCGAAGTACGTTCTCCCGCACCTGTTCCGCGCGGTAGCCAAGGCTCCAGAGCTCGTCCTCGTCAGTGCGCTCGCCTGGTGCTTCTTCGTGGCGGGTGCGGCGAGCGTCATCGGGCTGTCACGCGAGATGGGTGCCCTCATCGCGGGCGTTAGCCTTTCGACCTTTCCCTACAACCTCGACGTGATGGCCAAGGCGGTGAGCATCCGAGACTTCTTCGTCACCCTTTTCTTCGTAGCGCTTGGCATGCAGATCCCAATCCCCAGCCTGCAGGTGATCGAAATCGCTCTTGCCGCGTCCGCCTTCGTGATGGTGAGCCGCCTCTGCGTGGTGCCGATCCTCTACTCGCTGGGCCTCGGCCATCGCGCCAGCCTCTTGCCCGCCATCAACCTCATGCAGGTCAGCGAGTTCTCGATCGTGATCGCGTCGTTGGGACTCATGCGGCCGATACCCCAGATCGATCGCGATGTCGTGACGATCGTGATCATGACGTTCGCCATCACCTCGGTCGTATCGACATATTTGATCCAGTCCAGCCACTGGGTGCAGCGCACCATGAGCAGGGGGTTGAAGCTGCTCCGGGTCAGGGATCTAGATGTTGGGGAGTCAGCGCCCGAGCGAAAAGAGACCCGCTCGGAGACCCTGGTCTTCCTGGGCTTCTTCCGTGACGCGAGCTCGATCCTGCTCGAGCTCGAAAGCGGAGGGAGCGCCGTCGAGGCCCAGGTGATGCTCGACAAGGTCCTGGTCGTCGACTTCAACCCCACGGTGATGCGCGAGCTGCGCAAGCGCGGGATCAGCTGCGTGTACGGCGACATCGCCCATGCGGACACCCTGCGTCACGCCGGCCTCGAGGATGCGGAGCTCGTCGTGTGCAGCATCACCGACGAGATCCTCCGCGGCACCAGCAATCTCAGGCTCTTGCGGAATATCCGCGCGAACTGCCCAAAGGCGAAAGTCATGCTCACGACCGAGCACATCCCGCAGGCGCTTCATTTCTACGAGGCCGGCGCCGACCTCGTCTACGTGCCGCGCCTACATTCGGCGCCGGAGATTGCGAACATTCTCAAGAAGGGTCTTGCCGCGGGCTTCGACGGTTTTCGTGCAGACCAGATCAAGAGCCTGTCGCAGCGACGAGAGGTGCTGGCCTAGCCTGGGGTCGTGACCCGCATCCTTGCGGTCGCCGATGAAGTCGACGAGGGCATGTACGGAGACAAGCTGGAACGGCTGCAGCCCGACCTCGTGCTGTCATGCGGGGACCTGCCGTTCGACTACCTGGAGTACATCGTGAGCCGGGTCAACGTTCCGCTGCTGTACGTGCCCGGCAACCACGACCCTGACCTCCGGCCTGGCGATGACACGTTCTCACCGCTGCGGGCTGAGCGCCCTTCGAAGGGCCCTGAGGGATGCGTGAACGTCGACGGCAGGATCGTCGAGGCGGCCGGGCTCCGTGTCGCGGGCCTCGGCGGATCGATGCGCTACAGGCCGGGCGCCAACCAGTACACGCAGGGGCAGATGCGGTGGCGTGCGTTGCGTATCGAGGCGCTGGCCCGCCTCGTACGCGGCCGCGGCCGCGGCCGGCTCGACGTCCTCCTGACCCACGCGCCACCAGAAGGCTTCAGCGGCAATGAGGATGATCTGGCTCACCGAGGCTTTTCAGCGTTCATTCGCCTGATCAAGAACCTGGCCCCTAAGCTGCACGTCCACGGCCACATACATCCATATGGCGTGCCTCAGCCGATCCACCGTCTGGGCGGAACGCAGATCGTCAACGCTGTTCCGCACCGGCTGATCGAGATCTGAGTGGGTTGTCGGCTATCACGCCACTCTCCCCGAGGGGGAGAGGGAGATCTATAGCGGGAGGCTGACGCCGGCCCCTTCGGCTCGTGCGCGGTCGTAGACGAGCCTGGCCGTGGCGGCGTCCTCGACCGCGTGACCGGTCGACTTGTAGACGGTCATCTCGTCGGCAGACACACGGCCAGGACGCGTCCCCGCGAGCACCTCACCGACCTCGGTCAGCGAGCCGGCGTCCAGGCCCTGGAGCTCGTGGGCTCCGGCCGGCGGTGGATTGGTGGCGGCGCCTCGCCACTCTACGAACACGCGGGCGGAGGACATCGTCTCGGGGTCGATCTCGGGTCCGAACGTGCCGCCGACCGAGCTGACATGCACTCCGGGCTTCAGCCATTCGAATCGCAGTACCGGCTCGCGTGAGTCGGTGCAGCAGGCGACAACGTCGGCACCGCTCACGGCCTCTTCAAACGAGCCCACCGCGCGGGCACGCGGGTGGTGCGATGCAAGGTCGGCCGCCTTCTCTGAGTCCCTCGAGACGATCCGGATCTCCTTGAAGTCGCGCACTCGAGGAAAGGTCTCCAGATGTGAGGCGCCCTGCACGCCGGCGCCGAGGATCGCCAGCACGTTGGCATCGTTTCGGGCGAGCGCGCGGGCGGCGACGGCGGCTGTGCCGCCGGTGCGAATGGCGGTGATGTATGTGCCGTCCATGACCGCGAGAGGCGCCCCGTTGCTCTCGTCGAAGAGCGCGATCAGTCCCTGGTGCGAGGGCAAGGAGAGGTGATGGTTGGCCGGAAAAACCGAGACCAGCTTGACCTCCAGCGCGACGCCCGGCACGTAGCCCGGCATGGTGCCCATCAGTCCCAGCTCGGGCAGCCGGATCGCCACGCGCGGCGGAACGATCGTGATGCCGGCCGAGAGAGCGACCAGCGCCTGGCCGAGAGCTTCGAGCATCAAGTCGATGTCGAGCAACCTTTCCACGTCATCCCGGCTGAGATAGAGCAGCTCACGCACGCCGGGCATCATAGGACTCGCACCATGTGGGATTTTCTGCGCAACGGAAAGCTGGTGACGCTGATGCTTGGGCATCTGACCGTCGACAGCTACGTCGGCGTCATACCAGTGCTGTATCCGCTCCTGATCGGCAGGTTTCGCCTGACGCTCGCCACCGTCGGTCTGGTGAGCCTCGCCTACAGCGGGATGGCAGCCATCTCGCAGCCGCTGTTCGGCGTGATCGCGGACCGGTTCGGAACGCGGCTGACGGGGGTCGCCCTCGCCTGGACCGCCCTCACCTTCGCGCTGGTCGGTTTCGTGCCCAGCTTCCCGCTTCTCCTCGTGCTCGCCTGCGCCTCTGGCCTCGGCTCCGGAGCCTTCCACCCATTCGGCGCCCTCGACGTCCGTGCGCTGCTGCCGGCATGGCGGCGCAGCTTCGGGATGTCGATCTACGTCACCGCCGGAACTGTCGGCGTGGCTCTTGGGCCGCTGATCGGGATCGGCGTGCTCGCGCTCTTCGGCATCCATGGGACAGGCCTGCTCGTCATTCCCGGCGTGGTGACCGGCGCCTACCTGCTGTGGCGCATGCGCCGTGGCGGCAGGCTTGCGGCCACGGCCGCCAGGGCAGCCGCCGCCTCGACTCGCGCGGTGCCCGTGTTCGCGCTGGCGATGGTAATCGGCGTGATGATGTCGCGCAGCTGGACGGTCAGCGTGTTCCAGGCTTTTACGCCTACCTGGTACCGGCAGCTCGGCTACGGGCCGGAGTTCTACGGACCGCTAGCCACCACCCTGGTGCTGGCGAGCGCGGTGGGCACCGTCGGTTGCGGATCGCTCGCCGACCGTTATGGCCGGCGCACCGTCATCCTGGTTACGCTCGTGCTCAGCATCCCGGCAATCCTGCTGTACACGATGTTCCCGGGCCCGTGGGCGTTCGGGAGCGCCATGCTCATTGGCGTCCTGGCGGCGTCGACGGCGCCGCTGATGCTTCTGATGGCGCAGCAGTTGATGGCGTCGCGCGCGGGCCTGGCCTCAGGCCTGGTGATGGGGCTGGGGTTTGTGACCGGGGCTGTCGGGATTCCGATCAACGGCGCGATCGCCGACGCCGTCGGGCTCCAGAAGTCGCTGATGACCCATGTGGTCCTGGTGCTCGCCACCATCGTCATCGCGTGGTTCTTGCCGACCGAGACCGAGATGGAGCGCTACTCGGAGGTTGTCCCTTCGGCGACGCCGGCGATCGCCAACTGATCGCGGCGGCGCCACGTGGCGAAGCGCAGAGCTCGGACGACGGTGATGGCGATGGCGGCGTACACGATTCCGCCGATCACGTCAGCGACGTAGTGCTCGCCCAGATACACCACCACGACCCAGACGATCACCGCCCATACCCACAAGACTGTTCCCACCTTGCGGTTCTGACCCCAGGCCGCGGCCGCCGCGACCACCGGAAAGCCGGCGTGCAGCGAGGGAAACGCGGCGTAGAGGTTGTAATCGTGATGCGAGTAGAGCCAGATCAGGCTCGATGGCACGCCGCTTCGCTGGATCGTTTCCTCGATGAGATGCCTCACCACGGAGGGTTGAGCTAGCCACGGCGGAGTGGTCGGAGCGACCACGTAGGTGGCGAAAGCCAGGCCACAAAGGACGATCAGCGTCAGCCCGAAGCTCCGGAAGGCCCCGCGATCCTGCGTCCAGAGCCATGCGCCCAAAGCGATCGGCAGCAGGAAGTGACTCGCGTAGACAAGGCTGCCCATGTCTTCGAAGACGTCCGCGTCGGCCAGCCGGCCGACTGCGGCCTGCAGCACGAGAGTCGGCTGATAGCCGGCGAAAATCGTGCGGTCCAGTCGCGCCATGTCGTGGGCCGGCATTCCGATCGCCGAGGCCAGGTCGCGCATGAGCTCGTACGCGATGAGCAGCAGCACAAAAGGAGCCCATCCGCGTACCACGGCCACAACCCGCCGATCGGAGAGGTCGGCGATCCGGGATGAGTCCAGGCCCACAATTGCCAACTAGATACACATGAGGTCGGAAAAAGGCTTCAGGTTTTCGTAAACATGGCCATGAGCACCGACGACCAGATCGAGTTCGTCGTGCACGACGACGCGGCTGCCCTTCAGCGCCTCTTTACGCTCCCGATATCAGCGCGTCTCGATGCGCTCGCCACCATGCGAAGCGTCTCGTCATTTGATACGGCCGCCATGGAGACGCTTCGCCAGATCCACGAGCGCGGCGACGGTTTTCGAGTCGAGGTCGACGATCCGCGCTATCCCATCGCTGTCGAGCGACTCGTCAAGGCCGACGCGTGGGGCCAGATCGAGCGCGAGCTGGCGCGGGCCTGGGAGTACCAGAACGTTATGCTGCCCGGCATTCATCACCCCGACCGCATCGAGGTGTCTCTGACGCTCGGGTACCCCGACGATCCCGTTTTTCTCGAGCGCACTCACGGCTACTACGGCATGGGCTCGGTGCCCGGGACGATCTGGATGGTGGCCTGGCCCACGGACTACAACGAGACGAGGATCGGCGCGTGCGCGGTGCACGAGCTTGCGCACAACATCCGGACACCGAACGTCGAAGGCCCGTTCAACCTTGCCGAGTGGGTCATTCATGAGGGGCTTGCCGAGGTCTTCACCGTCGAGGTGTGTGGGCCTGAATCCACGGGCGTGTGGTACCGCGACGTGACCGGAAAGGTGTTCGACGAAACCTGGGACAAGGTTGTCGGCGCCTTCGGCACCGGAACCACGTTTCGGGAATGGAGCCCGTACGTTCTAGGGGACGAGGTGGCCCGCCGGCTCGGAATGGAGCCGGTCGGCGTGCCTCACATGGGCGGGTACGCGGTGGGTCGCCGGATCGTGGAACGATACCTCGCAGCGACCGGCTTGAAGGCCGCCAATGTCATCGCGCGGCCGGTGCACGAGCTCCTCGAAGGCGCCGGGGTCAAGCCACCCGCTACGGCCTGATGGGGCGCGGAGGAAAAACTCGTCTCATCGCGCAACTACTCCGGCAGCTGGGTTGTTGATTCGGGACGCCGATAAATCCAACGACAGCGGAAATCACGATTTTGCGCTTGCGAATCCTGGTCGCCGGCACCAGGGTGCCGCGCGCGGCCAGCGCGATCATCAGTCCCCGAAACCGGCATGGATCGCCAGCAGGACACCCCCATGCCGAGCTGGAACTGGATCACGAGCATCAGGAGCGCGTGAGAAAGCTCACGCGAATGGGTTGAGTTCTGTCCACGAGCCGCGCTCAGTCTATGTTCATTCCAAATGACCCTGTATGCGGCGGTGGGCGGTTCCGCGACATTCAGGACACTTGTCGAGCGCTTCTATGCGGCGGTCGAATCCGACCCGCTTCTTCGCCCGCTGTATCCGGAGCAGGACCTGTCGAGCGCCACCGAGCGCCTCACGCTCTTCCTCATCCAGTACTGGGGCGGACCGAATACCTACAGCGCCCTGCGCGGCCATCCGAGGCTTCGTCTGAGGCACCAGCCGTTCGCGATCGGCCAGGCAGCGCGCGACGCGTGGCTGAAGCACATGACAGCCGCCGTGGATTCGCTCGACCTGAGCCCCGAGGTACGGAAAGAGCTGCTCGACTATTTCGACACGACGTCGACGGCGATGATCAACCAGCGGTAATCGTGGGCTGCGCCCTGGGCGCCTCGACGTCTCTCGGGGCGCCGTTGGATTGTGGTGATGGGGCCGGCTCGGGCTGCACCAGGTCGACCGGTCCGGTGGGCGGATCATCGAGCTCCACGACAGGCCCGCGTCCAGACGCCTTGGCCCTTCGCAACGCCATTCGGAGGCGAGGGATCTCTGCGCGCAGGGGCTCCTCGACCCAGTCGAACGCGACCACCCGCTCGTTGACCTCCCAGAACAACCCGTTCTGCATCACTTCCATGCGGTCGAGCGCGGCATCGACGAATTCGGGCGGTGCGGCGGCGATGCCGTCGACCAGGATGTGGGCGATGTCCTTCGAGTCCGATGCCATCGCCCAGAAGGCAAGCTTGGCGACGGCCTTGAAGAGCCCGTTCAGCCCGATCGGCCTGGCGTTGGGAATCAGCTCGAGCAGGTTGCGGACGAGCAGCCCTGCCAGCCGCCGTGTGACCTCGGGGTCGCGAGAGCGTGCTTCGATCGCGAGGTCGGCCACGTCCTCGGCCGCGGCTCCGAAGATGGCCGGCATGCCGGCCTCGTCGAAATGCCGGCCGTACCGCAGGACGTGTGAGGCGGCCTCGACCGAGATGTCGGGACGCCACTCCAGCGCTCCGATCGCGAGGCGGCGGTATTCGTTCATGGTCGTGGACGCGAACGTCGGCGCCGACTGGTTGAGCGCCGCGCGAAGGTACGTGTTGAAGAAGCGCACCGTGAGCTCGGCGACCTCCGGATCCCCGCGGTCGATGGCCGCGAGACCGATGTCCCGCGTGGCGACGGCGATGGCGTGAACCGCCTCTTTTCGATGAGCAGGCGTCAGCCCGACGAGGTGCACGAAGCTGGACAGCACGGTGTACTCGACCCACGTGTGGGCCCGGTTGACCTCGGCGACGATCTGGTCCGAATCGCCCGGCAGCTCCGCGTGGCCAACCTGGAACCACTCCGGCCCGAAGCCTTTCTTCACCTTCGAGTAGTCCTGGGCGAGGAAGTCTCCCAGCACGCCGATCGTGAGCAGGCACACCGGCATGTCGCCGAGCTGCACCGATCCAAGGGCGATGTCCGTGACCTGGTTGATCGAGGTGAGCAGGTCGTTGCGGTACTTTCCGATCCGCTTGCCCGCGACCGCGTGCGCGAGATGGCGGCGCGCGCGATTCCTGATGCTGTTGACGAGCGTCTCGGCGCGCATGACGGCGAAGATGTAGCCGATGTATGGGAAGACGATCGCGAAGTTGATGACGCCCAGCGCGACGGCGGCCCCGACGCTCCACATGGGTACATAGCCGACCTTGACCTCGCCGCGAACGAGGAACGTATAGAGGATTGATGCGAGCGCAAAACCCAGCACGAGGGCATTCAAGGGATTGGTCGTGAAGAGCCCGATGATGCGGGGTGAGTAGCGCGACGATGTCATCTGGATGCCGAAAACCACGACGAGGATGACGATGCTCAGGGTGACGCCCTCGGCGCCTCCGACCACGCCGAGAATGCCGGCGGCCGCCGGGGGGTCGGGCGTGAAAAGGTCTCGGATCGAGGTGTAGTGGGTCGAATCCAGGAAGCCGAAGACCACGACCAGCATCGCGGCGACCGCGACCAGCGCGAATCCCGAGAGTGCGGCGCCCACCCAGCCCGGCGAGGCTTGAAGGTCACGTATCGGCTTGAATCGCGATGTTCTGGAGGCCACTGGAATCTTGACCGCCAAGCGATCCTAAGCCTTTGGACACGGGGTTCAGCCGGTTAGAGTGCGGAGCGCTTGATCCGCGCGCTCATCTTCGATTTCGACGGACTCATCCTCGATACAGAAGGGCCGATCTACGTCTCCTGGCTGGAGGTGTACGCGGCGTACGGCGTGGCCCTCCCGTTCGAGCTATGGGTGAAAACGGTGGGGTCATCGAACGAAGCGTTCCATCCCCAGCTCTACCTCGAGGAGCAGCTCGGCCGCAAGCTTCCGCAGGAGGTGATCGACCGCCGCGTCGAGCGGCGGGTCGAGCTCGTGCTGGAACAGCCTCTGCTGCCCGGCGTGGCGGGCCTCATCGACTCTGCGCGGGCCGCGGGGATGCCGATCGGGGTCGCTTCGAGCTCATCGCGCGATTGGGTCAGCGGTCACCTGGAGCGCCTGGGCATCCGCGATTGCTTCGCTTGCCTGTGCGGCCGCGATGACGTCGAGCACGTCAAACCGGAACCCGACCTCTACCTGGCGGCGCTCAACTGCCTCGGAGTTCCCGCAGCCGAGGTGGTGGCGATCGAGGATTCTCCCAACGGGGTCATCGCGGCCAAACGCGCGGGCCTGCGCTGCGTGGCGGTGCCCAACCCCCTCACGGCTGGCCTCGACCTCAGCGGCGCCGACGTGCGCCTGAGGTCGCTGGCCGACGTGACGCTTTCGGAATTGCTCCAGCAATTACCCTAGTGGGCGTGCGAATCGGGATCCTCACCGGAGGTGGCGACGCGCCCGGGCTGAACGCCGCCATTCGCGCGGTGGCGCGGCGGGCATTTCAGCTCGGACATTCCGTCAGCGGAGTGCAGAACGGCTGGGCCGGCTGCCTCGACGGCGGCGCCATCGACGAGCTCGGGCCCGACGACGTCCGCGGCATCCTTCCGTTGGGTGGAACCATCCTCGGCACGTCGCGCACGAATCCGCTGAAGATGGAGGATGGCGTGTCGTCGGTGGTTCGGGTGCTGCGCCGCCACGGCATCGAAGCGCTGGTGCCGATTGGCGGGGACGACACCCTCAGCGTCGCCGCGGCGCTGCATGACGCCGGGTTTCAAACGGTCGGTGTGCCGAAGACCATCGACAACGACCTGAGCGTGACCGAGTTCTGTATCGGCTTTGACACTGCGGTCGGCGTCGTCACCGAAGCGCTCGACCGATTGCACACAACCGCCTCAGCGCACCACCGGGTGATGGTGGTCGAGGTGATGGGTCGCGACACCGGCTGGGTCGCGCTGGCCGGCGGGGTGGCGGGCGGCGCGGACATGATCATCATCCCGGAGTTCCCGCTCACGCTCGGCGACGTCGTCAGCCACCTGTACAGGCGCCGCGGCGCGGGCAAGCTCTTCAGCATCATCGTCGTCGCCGAGGGCGCCCACATCCCCGAGCTCGAGGACGAAGCCGGAGCCACGGCTGAGACAGACGCATTCGGCCACGTGCAGCTTGCCAAGCGCGGCATCGGCGACGCGCTGGCTCGGAAGGTGGAGCATGAAACGGGGTTCGAGACCCGCGTCACCGTGCTCGGACACCTCCAGCGAGGCGGCTCGCCGACGCCGACCGACCGCATCTGGGCCACGCGCCTGGGCGTTCGGGCGGCAGAGCTGATCACCGACGGCAAGAGTGGGGTGATCCCGATCCGCCGCAACGGCGAAGTCGAGGTGGTCGCCCTCGCCGATGTCATCGGGGAGACCCGCCGCGTGATGCCGTACATCGTGCTGGTCCCGGCCCTTCTCCTCGTCCTCTATCTCGCCGCGTCCTACTACCTGTATCAACGCGCGTTCGTGCCGCCGAAGCCGCGTCCCCTCGACGACTTCACGTTCACGCCATTCGAGTTCCAAGCCGACTTCGAAGAGGTGGAGCTCGTCACCGCCGACGGCGTCAACTTCGGCGCGTGGCATTTCCGGCAGCCAGGCTCGCCGCAGACGGTGATCGTCTCGGGTGGGCACAAAGGGCAGCGTCAGGGCTCCCTGGGGATCTCGGCCGCGTTGTGGCGCAAGGGATTCAACGTCATCCTCTATTCGTATCGCGGCTGGCCGGGCAGTGACCGCAAGCCAATCACATTCGGCATCAAGGAGGTGCTCGAGCTCGAGGCGGTGATCGCCTTCGCTCGCAAGCGCATCCCCAAAGCGCGCATCGGTCTGCTCGGCTATTCGATGGGCGCGGTGGTGACCCTTCTCGGCGCCGCAGGCGAGCCCGGCGTGCAAGCACTCGTCCTCGACAGCCCCTTCAGCGACCTGCGCACCCTCCTGGTCGAGAACGTGCGCCGCGCTCTCAAGCTGCCCGGGACACCATTCGTCTGGCTCGCGGGGTTGATGTTCCGCCTGCGCACTGGGTCGCGCCTGTCGCAATGCAGCCCGCAGGCTGTGCTGAGCTCACTCGAACCGCGACCTCTCTTCTTCATCCATGGCGGAGCGGACGACCTGGTGTCGGTCAACCACGGCCGGCGTCTTTATGACGCATACAGAGGACCGCGCGAGATCTGGATCGTGCAGGGCGCGCCGCACACCGGCGCGTATGAAGCCGATCGCCCGCTGTACGTTGAGCGCGTTGCCGGCTTCTTCGCGCGCCACCTTGGGCTCGATGTCAGCAGCCACCTCCGCCTGGTCGAGGAAGAAGAAGTCTCTTAGGGACCTCCTGTCACAAACCGCGCAGCCGGCGACGTGAATAAGTAGAAATCGAGCCAAGGCGCCATTGCTCGCGGACCGGAAGCGATAAGGAGAATTCAGGAGATGGAAGCAAGGGCTACGCTCCGCGGCGCCCGAATCTCGACCAACGTTGTCATCACGTTCATAGTCGCCTTGCTCGCGGCCTTTTTGCTCGGCGGCGCAGGCGGTTATCTCGTCCGCGTCGTGACGATACCCACCCCGACCGCGACCAGCCCAGCGGTCACCGAATCCGCGCCGCAGCAAACCCTCACCCCGAACCGGAGCGGCGCCCAGCCCATGCCGGAACAAACCCTCCTCCCCTAGCCAGGTAGAGACTTTGCAGCACGTGGCCGACAGTCCGTTGAGCACAGCTCATCCATGGAGTGGGCAGGCCTTCACGGACCTGCTCGCTCCACTGGTCGAGCCTGGCTACCGGCTGGCATGCGCGATGCTTCACGACCCGCACGCGGCCGAGGATGCGGTCCAGGAAGCGTCGCTGATCGCGTGGCGTAAGGTCGGCCGGCTACACGATCACAGCAGGCTCCGCGGATGGTTCCTCGGCATCGTTGCCAACGAATGCCGCAATTCCAGGCGGCGGAGATGGGTGACCTCGGTCAGCCACGGGCTGCCCGCCGGCCTATCCGTCGTTTCAGGCGAGGAACGGGTCGTGCGGAACACCGATCTGCGCCGCGCGCTGAGCCAGCTCGCGCACGACGACCGCCTGGTGGTGGTCCTCTACTTCCATCTCGACATGCCACTCGAGGAGATCGCGGCGGTGGTGGGCAGCTCGGTCGGGGCTGCGCGAGCCCGCCTCTACCGCGCTGTTAACCGCCTGCGGCCGGACCTTGCGATCCAGGAGGCACTGCAATGAGCCTGCGGTCAGACATCCATGCCGCCATCGATGAAGTCGCCCCGCCCGCCCCCTTGCTTGCGCGTCAGGTCGAAGCATTCGTTCTCGCTGATGAGAACGAGAGGTCTCGCTTCTCGCGCCGTGGTCGTATTCATTGGACGAGGCCGCTGCGCGGAGCGGTCGCGGTCCTGGCCGCGGTGTTGGTGGTGGCGGTGATGGCCGGCCTGGTGATGGGCGGGCGCCTGTGGCGTGAATGGACGGTCGCTCCGGCCAACCATCCGCACACGATCGACGTCGGTGACCTGGAGCGGCTGCGGGCCAAACCGCTCGCCCTGTCGACCTTGCAGCCGGGCGCGGATTGTCCGGCCGGCCCAACGCACGCCGTCGCCAATTTTCACGCGCTCGGACTGTCGCCAGTCCTTTTCGGCGACGGCCCGATTTACAGCGCGGGAAACGGCGAGCGCTATGTGACCCAGTGGGGCACGTATATCGAGACGGATTATTGGGTTGATCCCAGCTTTGCCGGCCTGGTGCTCATCCGCGCCCGTGACCTCAGGACTGGGCAGCCGGTTGTTTTCTCAAATTCGACCTTCTCTGGTGAGGCAAACGTTTCGGACCAGCTGGTCGGCAACGACTTCCTGCTCGACCAGACCGTGCAGCAGCACCCTGAGTTCGTGGTCGACACAAGAGGCCTACGGCCTCCCCAGGCGGTCGCCTATTGGCGTAGCTGGGGCACGCTTCAGGGTTACCCCGCGGGTGGTTCAGGGTGCATCGGATTCCAGGTGGACGGCGCCGGCTTCAGCGAGGTGTTCGTTGTCAGCTACTGAGCGGTGAGGGTGCTCGACAGCTCAATCCCGTTCGCCCAATAGGTGCCTGTAGGTCCCGCGGGCAGAAGATCGTACGTGCGCCCGCCGCCGTACGGGACCAGCTCCCACAGCTCGATCGTCGAACCGTCGAGTCCGTCCCCGGCCCCGAGGCTGCCCACCGGGCGTCCGTCGGCGGTCCGATGGCCCGGAGAAGCGAGCAGCTCACGACCATCGGCGAGCCGGATGTGAACCATCAGGTGGCCGGTGGGCACGTCCATGCTGCCGACCTCGAGGACCGGCGCCGCGAGCCGCGTGCCATCAGCGGCTGCTGTCCACACAATCATTCCGGGCACTACATCGGTGACACGAACGTCGCCGTTCGGGGTCGCTATGAGTGTGGCGGCGGCAAGGCAGATCGGGCATGGAGGCATTCCGCTGGAAGTGCGCGACGTGATCGTGATGGCACCGTCCATGCGTACCGATCCGTCGACGAGCTCCACCCGGTTCGCGCCCTGCGCCTGGACTCGGATCTCGAACTTGTACGAGTCGTCGGTCTTGGTGAGCACGAGGACCCGCAACCGCTTGAAGGCCCTGTACAGGGTGAGCTTCTGAGCCTCGTCGAGATCGCCTGACGGCAGGTGCTCATGAGCGACGATCGCGGAGTACAGCTCGGCATCGGCTTTGATCTCGGGGTAGTACTTGTCGGCATTGGCCTGCTCGCCGCCGAGCCGCGCAACGGGGTAGTAGTCCGGGTCGCAGAAGACCGGTATCCCGACCGCATCCATGACTTTGAACTTGAGCTGGTTCACGGTGAGCGGGGTGCCCACGCTGCCGCCGACGCCGCCCGCCGAGCCACATGCGATGGCGAGCATTGCGATGCCGACGGCGAGCCTGAGCCTCATCGTTTCTAAATCAAACACGCCTGCACGGCCTTCAACGTAACGCTGGGCGGAACCAAACCGCCGGGCCACGCGTATTCACCTTGAATGGTTCACGGAAGGTCAAATCTATAATCCCGTGCATGGGGGTAGGCCGGCAGGCATGGTGACCGAGGTCGTCACCCGAGTTGCCGATGCCTTCATGGCCAACGTCAGCAGGGCGATCGTCAACAAGGACGAGGAGGTCCGGCTCTGCCTTGTGACTCTGCTCTGCGAGGGCCATTTGCTCATCGAGGACGTCCCAGGCGTCGGCAAGACGATGCTCGCGAAATCGCTGGCCCGCTCCCTCGACTGCACGTTCCGCCGCATCCAGTTCACCCCCGACCTGCTGCCATCGGACGTCACCGGTGTGCGCGCGTTCAACCAGAAGCTCAACGACTTCGAGTTCAGGCCCGGGCCGGTGTTCGCCCAGGTCCTGCTCGCGGACGAGATCAACCGGGCCAGTCCAAAGACCCAGGCCGCCCTGCTAGAGGCCATGGAGGAGCGCCAGGTGACCATCGACGGTGAGACCCACACCCTGCCCAAACCGTTCATGGTCATGGCGACCCAGAACCCGGTCGAATACTCCGGAACGTTCCCGCTTCCGGAGGCTCAGCTCGACCGCTTCTTGATGAAGGTGAGGCTCGGTTACCTGAGCGAGAAAGAGGAATCGAACCTGCTCAGCCATCGCAAGGTCGAGTCGCCGATGCTCGAGCTGCAGCCGGTGGTCTCGCCCAACGAGTTGAACGCGGCCCAGAACGCGGTGCGAGACGTGTTCGTCAAGCCCGAGCTGCGCGAGTACATCGCCCGCCTCGTCGGGCGGACGCGCGGCAACCCGGAAGTCGCGCTTGGCGCGAGCACAAGGGGCACGCTCAATCTCTTCCACGCCAGCCAGGCCCTCGCCGCGGTACAGGGCCGCACGTACGTGATCCCGGACGACATCAAAACCCTGGCCGAGCCTGTGCTCGCGCACCGGATCATCCTCAGGCCGAATGCCGAGATGCAGGGCCAGAGCGCGGGCAAGCTGGTGGCCGGGCTGCTCGAGCGCGAGCATGTTCCCCAGATGGCCTACGACGGATAAAGCGTAAGGGAGGACTGCGGTCCTCCCTTACGGAAACCCACCTGGGGCTACTCCTGGCAACACATGGAGACATTTGGAAAGGTGACAAGCGGAGTGACGGCCGGGGTAAACCCGGCCTGAGCGCGGGGCTAGCATTTTCTGATGAATAAGATCGCCCTCGCCATCGCGCTTGGGCTGCTCCTCTTCTTCACGTATCTCACCGCGATCCGTCCCGCGTACGCGTTCGCTTACGCGCTGTGCCTGCTGTTCGTGGTCGCCTGGGTGTGGCCGAGGCTGGCGATCCGAGGTATCAGCCTCGCCCGCCGCCTCGACCCGGGGACGCCCACGGTCGGCGAGCCGTACGAGGAGATCATCGAAGTCCGCCGGTCCGGTTGGGTGCCGGCGCCATGGGTCGAGATCCGCGACCTGGGCCAGATACCGGACTACCAGCCCGGTCGCGTGATCTCGGTCGGCAGCGAGCCCGTGAGCTGGAAGACGCGGGGCGTTTACCGGCGCCGAGGATGGATGTCGTTTGGACCGACATCGATCACGGTGAAGGAGCCATTCGGCCTGTTCAGCCAGGAGCTGAAGATGGGCGGGCGCACCACGGTGCTGGTCTATCCTCGCGTGCGGCCGATCCCCGACCTGATGACGCCGAGCGCGCACCAGGTAGGCAGCTCACAGAGCCTCGGCGCCTGGGCCGACTATCCGCCCGAGACGGGCGGGGTGCGGGACTACGCGACCGGCGACAGCTTCGGGCGCATTCACTGGCCGCTCTCGATGCGACATGCCCGATTGATGTCTAAGACGTTCGAACAGCCGCTCACGACCGACCTCTGGATCCTGCTCGACCTCGACCACAACGTCCACTACGGGGACGGAGAGGAGTCCACAGTCGAATACGCCGTCAGCCTCGCCGCATCGATGGCCTCGCAGGTCCACAGCCGCGGACGTCAGGTCGGCCTGATCGGAAACGACGCCAAGGGCACGATCCTCGAGCCCCATCGAGCCGCGCGCCAGGACCGCATCATCCTCGACTACCTGGCCGTAGCCACTGCGGACGGCCGCACGCCGCTGACGCACACGCTGGCATGGGACCGCATCCGCCGGTTGCCTCGCCGCGCGATCGCCGTCATCACGCCGAGCGCCGATCCGGAATGGGTCCGCCTGCTGCAGGCGGTCCGAGGGCGGCGCTCCACGATGATCGTTTTCTACCTCGATGTAGCGAGCTTCGGCGGGCCGGACCAGAACCCGAGCTTCGACCTTGGACAGGACGTGGATCTCTACGTCGTCCGCAAGGGCGATGACTTCGCACGTCTCATGAGGACGCGGGATGCAATCCGTATCGCCTGACTTCTACCTGAAGTTCGCCCAGCGGACGCGCGAGGGACTGCCTGGTGGCGTGGTGTGGACCTCTCTGCTCGTCTTCCTCCTGACGCTCGCGCTGGCGAAATCGACCGTCACGGCCGAATGGGTCGGCGGCATCGAGATCGTGACCGTGGTCGCCCTGGCCGGCGCAATCGTCCTGGGCATGCTCGCCCTTTTGCCGATACCATGGGCGGTAGGTATCGGGCTGGGGATCGTGCTGGGCCCGGTCGTCGCCGGCTTCGCCGCGTGGCCGGCCTTGCATGCGGCGCACCAGGCCGACACCCTCGGCCTCAGCCTGCTGCATTCCTGGTGGGTGCGTCTTCTCGATGGGTCGGCGATCACCGATTCCGCGTTCGATCTCTATCTCATCAGCTGGCTGATGTGGGTGACTGGAGGCTGGCTCAGCTGGTGCGTCCTGCGCTGGAGGCGGCCATTGCTCGGCCTCGTCCCCGGAGCCGCCGCCTTCGCCACCAACATCCTCAACTTTCCAAAGGACCAGAACGGCTACGTCCTGTCCGTTCTCGTGCTGACACTGGCCTTGCTGCTGTGGACGAACTACACGGGAGCGATCGCGAACGCCGTGCGATTTCGCGTGAAGCTGACCGGCGACGCGCGCTGGGACTTCTGGGAAAGCGGCCTCGTGGCAATGGCTGCTCTGATCGTGCTCGCGATCATGCTGCCGCCGCTGTCGACCGTCGACCGGAGCGTCGACGTCGAGTCCAGCGCGTTCAACAGCTGGGCCCAGCTTCTGCAGACGCTGAGCCATCCCGGTCAGTCCGGACTTGCGGGTGCCGGGAGAGGATCGACGGGTTTCTCGGCGGATGTGCTGCTCAACTCGTCGCTGAAACGGAATCACGACGTGGTGTTCATGTACACGATCACCGGCGACTTCTTCGGCCCGCATTACTTCCGTGGGGTGGATGAAACGTTGTTGTCGGGGGGGGCCTGGCGGTACACCGACACTGCGTCGTTCAAGGAGCCGAT